>JBFRWC010000435.1:0-18229 GCA_051439365.1 Leptolyngbyaceae cyanobacterium | reverse complement strand
GGCGATGACGTTCTCAATGGAGACGCTGGCAATGATGGGTTGTTGGGAGGAATAGGCAACGATGCCCTCAACGGCGGTGACGGCGATGATCAGTTGGACGGGGGCGAGGGTGATGATGTGCTGTCCGGGGATGCCGGGGAGGATACCCTAGCGGGTGGTGCTGGCAGCGATCGCCTCAGTGGAGGGGCCGACAATGACCAATTAGCGGGAGGAACAGGTAACGACAATCTTTCTGGCGGTGATGGCGATGACGTACTAGATGGCGGTGATGGTGACGACCTCCTGGAAGGCGATCGCGGCAATGACCTGATTTTGGGTGGTGCTGGCGATGATCAACTCACTGGGGACGATGGCGATGACCAACTCGAAGCGGGAACGGGTAACGACGACCTGTTCGGTGGATCGGGCCTGGATACTCTGGCCGGAGGTGCTGGTGATGACAATCTCTTTGGCGAAGCTGACAACGATATCCTCAATGGCGGTGAGGGCAGCGATCGCCTAGAAGGTGGGGCAGGTAATGACCAACTCAACGGGGACGGAGGGCGCGATCGCCTCAATGGGGGCAGCGGTGACGATCGGCTGAATGGTGGCGACGATGCTGACGAACTATTTGGCGATGAGGGTCATGATTTTCTGGCTGGGGATGCTGGCGCGGATGAGTTGGTTGGCGATGCTGGCAACGACACCCTGCGGGGTGGTGCGGATAACGATATCCTGGATGGTAGCACCGGAAACGACACCGCCAATTATCAGACCGATCCTGCCGCCGTGGTGGTTAACCTGCACCAAACCTTGGCCTTTAGCCAACCGCCGCTGCCCTTTGACCTCCAACTCGCCTTCGCGGAAATTACACCCCTCACAGGCCGAGATGGATTGGGTGGCCTTGACACGTTCATTTCAGTTGAAAATGCTACGGGGTCAGCGTTTGGTGATGTCCTAATCGGCAGTACCCAAGCTAATTTGCTCCAGGGTGAAGCGGGAAACGATACCCTGATTGGCAACGACGGGAACGATACCCTGGACGGCGGAGATGACATTGATGGGGTCAGCTATCGTTACGATGGTGCTGCTGTGACGGTGGATTTGAGCAACGGCATTGCTACCGACGGCTTCGGGACAACGGACCAGCTTGTCAATATCGAGAATATTGTCGGTTCGGTATTTGATGATGTGCTCATCGGAGATGCGGGAGAGAATGCGATCGCCGCTGGTACAGGCGACGACACGGTCTCAGGTGGTGATGGCAACGATCAGCTCTATGGCGAATCCGGCAACGATCAATTGAATGGCAATGAAGGTGATGATGACCTGGATGGCGGTACCGGGCAAGACATCTTACTGGCTGGCGGTGGCAATGACCAACTCCAGGGTGGCAGCGGTAATGATCACCTCAGTGGCAATGACGGCGATGATATTCTGGCTGGGGGCGAGGGTAACGATACCCTTAATGGCGGCGATGGGTCCGATACGGTGAACTTTTTAGCGGCTCCCAGTGCTGTGCTAGTGAACCTGGATACTTTGTTGAACTTCAGTCATACGGTGACTCCTTCAGCAACCGATCCATTTGCCACTAGCTCAATTGAGCGCTCCTACTCCATCGCCGCCGCCACGGCTGAAGATGGGTTTGGTACGGTGGATCAGCTTAGTTTAATCGAAAATATTACGGGTTCCATCCATGCTGATATTTTGATTGGGGATGACCAGGATAACCGGATTGAGGCAGCCGCAGAGGATGATTTAATGATTGGTGGACTGGGATCTGATACCCTGGATGGCGGTGAAGGGCAAGATACGGTCAGCTATCGGTTTGCCCCCGAAAGGAGAGTGGTGAATTTAGGAACTGCCCCGGTTGATAGTATTGCCTCCGATAACGGAGCCAGTGATGGCGATCGCTTTTTCAACATCGAAAACGTGATTGGTTCGAGCTTTGATGATGAAATTACAGGCGATCGCTTTGCCAATATTCTGGTCGGTGGCGATGGTCAGGATATCCTCCGAGGGCGACCGGGAGCGGATCAACTCTATGGCCAAGCTGGAGATGACAACCTTGCAGGAGGTGCAGATAATGATCAACTGTACGGCAATAGCGGTCACGATCGCCTACGGGGAGAAGCAGGCGAAGATCATCTAAATGGTGGTGCTGGGGATGATTTCCTCGCGGGTGAAGCAGGTGACGATTTGCTCATCGGCGGCGAGGGAGCCGATATGTTCCAGTTCGACCAAGTCACGGATGGAGTAGATATTATTCAGGATTTTGATTCAAGCCAGGGCGATCGCATTCAGATATCTAGAGAGGGTTTTAACCGTCGCTTATCCTTGGGCATCTTGGCTGAAGAACAGTTCACCCTGGGCAGTGTGGCTACTAGGAAGAGCGATCGCCTGATTTACAACAAGCTAACGGGAGCCTTGTACTTTGATGCCGATGGGAGTGGTCATGGCGATCAAATCCAAATTGCCAATTTGACCAACCAAGTAGCCTTGAGTCCGTCAGCTATCTTCGTTGTGGCTTAAACCTCCAGATTGAACTCTAGCTCCTGATTGACTGACAAAACTGCCTAAAACCTTGTCCCTGCCTTGGGTCAGGAGACCTGCCCCCTACATTGTCCCAATCCCTTGTAGGGGAGCGGTTTCCGCGCCCAAGTGCGATCGCTATTAGCTACCCTAGAAAATCTCCAATCTAACCCAGCCGCCTTATGCCTCACACAGTCGTTACAACAACTATCTCCAGTTGTAGAGACAAGCGATCGCCTATTATCGTTGTCCGCGATCGCAACCCTAACCGACTTTCCGCCCCTGGAGAAAGTGGTTTGCTTATTTAATAGTGACTTCTTTCATCGAATGCAGAGCGATACCTCATGGCCCTAGCCGATCGAGCGGAAGTCCGAACTTATAACCAAGGGGGTGTGATTACCGAAGCCGGAGATACCTGTCGGGAATTGTTACTGTTAATCGAAGGGGATGCCAATATTCACTATCAAACAGCCTCTGGGATTTAGGTAGAACAGCTACATCCGGGGCAAACTCTGGACAAACTAGAAGTATTAGCCTACAGCAACTCCGAAAATACAATCGTTGCCGATAGCTAAGGCACTCGCATCCTCGCGATTCCAGTCGATGCCTTGGATGATTTATTGGATCATGACTCTGATTTTGCTCGACGAGTATTAGAACTTGAAAGTCAGCGACTTCAACGATTTGTGCGATCGACCCAGCCATTTTAAGGGGCACAATTTTTTTGTTTTGAGAATTTATGGTGAGAATTTATGGTGAGAAATTATGCCTTATCTTGTTTGCCCCATCATTGTCTGATTCTTATTGAAGTTTCAGAATAAATAGTTAAACGATATGAGATAAATATAGATGAGTCGTCAAAATCAACCCCAAACCTGGTTCTGTATTTTCCTTGACGTTCAATTTCTGCGCTGTTATCCTTATAGTGCAGAAGTATTATCGCAAAGCTACCATGAGTGAGTCAGAACAACCTCCACGTCGTCGCAGACGGAGAAGTAGTGCAATAGACGATGAATCTAGTTATCGCGATCAATCAACACCACCGCAAAACCAAGGTCAATTAACCCGTAGCGATCGCCAAGAAATAGTCGATCTCCTACTGCAAGAAAGTGCTGATGATTTCCTGAAGCGAGCCAGAGAAATTGGACTCAATCCGGCAACCGACTTTGCCGAGCTAAATTTATCGGGAGTCAATCTAAGTCACGCGAGTCTTCAAGGTGTTGATTTAACGGGAGTCAATTTATCTCAAGCTAACTTGAGTAATGCTCACCTGAATCACGCTAAGTTAACCAACGCCAACTTACAACAGGCGAACCTACAACGAAGCAGTCTATCTTTCGTCGATCTAAGTGGTGCTAATTTGAAAGAGGCGAATTTGAGCGATGTTGCCCTCTCGGGTAATCCTAATTTAAGTCAGGCCAATCTACAACAGGCTAATTTAAGCAACGCCAATCTCAACCATGCTAATTTAAATAATGCCAACTTAGAAGAAGCAAATTTAGAAAATGCCCGTCTCGCAAGCATTAAACTGAAATCCGCAAGATGCGATCGCGCCAACTTTCAAGGCGCTCGCTTCGGTCAAGGAGATGATTTCAGCCACATCAGTTTCAAGGGAGCCAATTTTGCGAATATATCCTCGCACAAACTAGACTTTAGCCATTCTGACCTCAGCAATGCCAATTTCGAGCAAGCACAACTGATTCAAGCCAATTTCTCTAACGCTAACCTCCAACAAGTAAACCTAAAGAAAGTCAATTTATCTTATGCCAATCTGAGTCATGCAAACTTAAAGAGTGCAAATTTACAGGGAGCAGAACTATCGGGAGTTCGTCTAGAAGGAACTATCATTGATACACAAACAGAACTCGATCCTATTTGGCGTAAGATTTGGGCAATTCTCAATAACCAAGTTGCAGAGGATCTAGATTTAAGCAACACTGATCTCAGTGGCCAGGATTTCCAAGGAATGAATCTTGCTGGAGTGAATCTTCAATCTACAAGACTCTTCAGCACCAACTTTCGCAACACAAATTTGAGTGGAGTTGATTTGAGAAACGCTAGTTATCGAGAGTTGTGCCTTGCAGGAGCCAATTTAACTGATGCTAACCTAAGTGGCTTGAATTTGCGATCGCTCAACCTATCTGGTGCAAATCTTCAAGGAGCAAACCTCAATCAGGCAATGCTTGAAAACACTGATTTATCTGGTGCAAATCTTCAAGGAGCAAACCTCGATGGAGCCATACTTAACAACACTGTAATTAACTCAGAAACCCAACTCGATCCTAAGTGGCAGTTAGTCTGGGAAATCCTGAATAATAGTCAGTGTGGACGCGAATTGAGTGGAGTAGATTTGAGTAATGCTGACTTGACCTCAGCGAACTTGGAAAATGCCAACCTCAAAGGTGCTAATTTAACAGGAGTCGATTTGAGTGAGGCCAACCTTCTCGGCACTCAGATTGATGAAACGACAAATCTTGCCCCAATGTGGCACAGGGCTTGGGCTACAGTTAATTCTCCTCTAGACGCAGAATCCTCAAATTATGTGATCAGGAAAGTGATGCCAGCTATTCTAGAACCCTATCGCGATCGCATCGAAGCCACTGCTAAACCCTATTTGGGGATTCACCTTGCTCCTGACGATACTTTAACTTGGTGGAATAGCAAGTTTCCTGGCGCGCAAATGAGTCGGGCTGGCTTACCGTATTTGCCCAAGGGGATGAGCTATCCTCAGACACCAGAAGGGGAATATTTGCATCTGTTGGTTCAGATTAATTTTGCTGAAGCACCATTTGTAGAACCATTTCCACGACAGGGGATTCTTCAGGTTTTTATTGCGAATTGTGATTATTACGGTTGTCCCTATCCTTATCAACAGCCATGGAAGGAATTTCAGACCCGTTGGTTTCAGCAAACAACCTTTCGTATCCGCTATTTTGCTGAGCCCGATCTGAACAAGGAAAATCTGGAAACCAACTTTGACTTTTTGCCCGACAAAAATGAAAGCCCAGGTTCGTTTGATTTTAGATTTCTGGATGCATATCCTTCGACTTGCTCAGCCATTCAGTGGAGTTCTGGATATGACTTCATGCCATCAGAGGACTATCAGTTTTATGATGTGCTGTTGCATGACCTCGATCGGAGCGATCATGTTGAGGAAGAAGGATTCATTGAGGAATTCAGAGAAGCCTATGAAGAAGCCTATGGTTCTTGGGGAGACGTGTTTGAAGTAAGGACTAGTGAAGAAGCAACTACATGTAAGACTGAAAATTCTACCCATAGATATACCTACATATCTGCCCAGCTCGGTGGCTATACTACCTTCCCCCAAGAAGATCCAAGGGAGTATTCGACGGGTTTCGAGGAACTTGACGGCCCACTGGATACAATGATGCTCCAAATAAATCTATCAGGAGAAGTTCTTTGGTTTTATATACAGCAATCGGATTTAGTCCGGCAGGATTTTTCCCGTGTTTTTTATGTCATAGAAAACACCCTCTGATGTAATGGGCACACCCACGACCGAAGCCACAGGTATGATGTAGAGCACAAAATGATGTCATTGGCTTGACGTTCAATTTCTGCGTTGTCATCTTAAATAGTCCAAAATAGTGCAAAAAGATTATCGCGAAGCCATTACGAGTAGTTCAGAATAGTTTTCTTGACCGTGGCTCAAAGCCAAAGCAATATAGGGAGTCTAGCGAATTTGTCTAAAGTTTGTGAGAAATCCGGGCTCACTTATATTGTCAGGACAATGCTGGAACTCACCAGAGGCACTCACCTATTCAGTCGTGTGGTGAATTCCTTTCTTGGTAGGACAGTGAATTCCAGTTCTCAATCATTAAGCCTTGCCAAAAAAGAGTTTGAGTACGGCTGGAACCCGTCGCCGCCAAGAGAGTTCAGAATGTTCTCCCTGGGCCTCTTCTACTACAAAAAGATCTTGGTTGAGAGTGTAGTTGTAGCGTTTGGTCAGCAACTCTTGCAGCTCTTGACCCCGAGCTGTGGTCCGGGCTTCAATAAAATCGTTGTGAAACTGACCATCACGAATTAAGCCCCAATCCATGTAGATTTTGGGATGGAGACTGGGCTGGTTTAACGTTGGCTCTGAGATCTGAATCAGTTCTGATGAGGCCATCGAACGGGAAACAATTAAGGAAAAGGCATCAGAGTCGAGGCCAACCCAAAATGATGGCGAAAAGGCTGCAACATTGCCAAAGGTCGTAGGTTCAAGCATTCCCATCAAGTAGGCCGCAAGTCCACCATGGGATGCCCCAAGAATTAAGGTTTGATCGGCACTAAGTTGGGTTCGATAGTTGCTATCGATAAATCCCTTGACAGAATTCGCAACATAATCGGCATATTCTCTAATGCCACCCCCGCGAGTGTTCCCCACGTTGGTATGGGTGTATTCATAGGTGCGATCGCTCGGATAAATGGCCACCACAATGACCTGCTGCATCTGACCGGTTTGATACAAGTTACTGAGTACAGAGGCTAGATACCAGGACTCATTAATGGCACCGCCAGGGAAGAAGGTTGTGTCTCCGTCATTGACGTAGATGACGGGATAGGAGGCTTGGCTGACTTCGTAGTCTCGTGGGACAAAAACGTGAACTTTGTGGGGTTGACCTCCGACGGTCAGAGAATCATAGGTATGAAAAAATCCTGATGCATCTCCTTCATCATGAAACCAGGCCAACTGCCCCCCTTTGGTAAAGGGGTTAGGTGCTAGCCGCTCCTGGGCAAAAGCGGGTTGGATCAGACTGAGTAGGCACACGAGGCATAGTGTGAGGATGGACAATAACGATTTAGAACGAATGATAGGAACGTATTTGGCAATGTGCATGTTTTTTCCTGCAAAGGTGTGTGCTGTGAGATCTCACTCAACTGGTGTCAGTTTTAGCAGAACTCAACGGTTAACACTACACATACGATGATTGCTTCTACGGATTGGCTAGGAGCGATCGCCCCAACCTCAACACTTCTCTCAATGCACAAAAGCACAGTAATTCCCTTCTAGGGCCGTTTTTGTTAGATAGAGAAGGAACATTAGAGTCGATTTTTTGGAAAAAACTTCAGGGATCAAAATAGCAGGGTTCTACAAGCATTAAGCCTATGGAACCAGCGATTGAAAATTCGGAACGAAGTTAGGTCTTTTGGGCAGAGCGACCCAATTCAGAGGTTCATCATCACAACCAGCGTATCCCGATGATGGAAGAGCTCGAACGGGAAGGTGCTGGCGCTCGTGGCAAAACGGCATGGCCAACGCATCAATATTAACTGGCAATTTTCCATCGAAAAGTCGCGAGACAAGCTTAGTCGTCATTAGGGCAAAATGAATCTTGCCAACCAGTCTATCAAGTGTAGCGAAACTTAATTTACGCTGTGCTTAACTGTAATCCAACTCAGTCTGTTGCATGGCGAAGCTTGAGGGATCGTACAGGTATCGAGTTACTTCTTCCTCCAGTCGATGGATATGAAACGGCTCGATTTCGTGGGAGTTACGCAACGCTGCCAAATAACCATCTAGGTAGCAACGTAAGTCGTCAGTTCTGTACCCTCGATCCCACTGATCATTGAAGGCATCGGTTATGCGTTGGTAGTGGCGAATGGCCTGAGGATCTTGAAGCATATATCGATAATTGAAAGACACACGTTTTTTGACAACAATCTTGCCCAATTTCCAGCCGCTGCCAGCGAACCGCAGGCAGTTGGCCTATGGGAAAACTGCCATAACCAAAGCAATGCTCTAAGGCATCCTTATCCACATTTAGCCTGTATTGGCTGAATCAATCAAGGGCAGGATCAGCGAGTTTTGTTTTGATGCATCAATTATATCCTCTATATCCCCGAATAGTGGGGGTGCCCCTGCCCAGAATTTCCTGATTAGGAAGCCTGCCCCTCTTCCAAGACAATAGATTCGATCTTGGAGCTTGCCTGAGGATTGTGGGAACTGGGATCACTCTAGTGCGCTACCCTTCACACCGGGCTTTGTCCATAAAAGGGATGCACCGCAGACCAATAGGGTCTGCTACCTGCCCAATAGTCTTGCCCTGCCAGATCCAGAATATCGATGGCGGTGTGCCCCAAGTTCCCTTCAACTGATATGACTTTGACGGCATGGGGCCATTGATTCAACTGCTGTTGCCATATGTTTGGGTCTAGCACCTGCGCTGGTTGATAGGGATGTAGGCGAAACGGCTGAGGTTTAAGTTTCCGATGAGGATGACCCCCTTGGCTAGATGGTTCGCTGTTAGGTATCGAAACAATCTCGCTGGCTGGATCAACACGGGCAGCACAGTCGTCTGGAGGGTCATCTGGGCAATTGTCTGGGCGGTTATCTAGGCGATAGAGGGCCGTAAAAATTTGTCCCCGGCGGGCAGGCATCTGAATAGCGATCGCAGGTCCATGTGTCCCTTCAAAGTTATGGCTAGGAGGGGACGCGATCGCCCATTGCCAAGCCACTGCGGCAAGGGAAGAGATCCCGAACAAGGGAATATTCAGTTGTTGGGCCAGAGTCCGGGCTGTGACCACTCCGATCCGAGTACTAGTGAATCCTCCCGGTCCGGTCGCCACAGCAATAAAATCTAACTGATTCAGGCCATCAGGTTGAGTAAACGTGAGGAGAATGTCATGGAGCTGGCTAGAGAGTTCTCGCCCTAGGTCCCAGGTTTGGGTGCGCACTGCTTGGTTGGGATAGCACAAGCACAGCCCTAGATTAGAGGTTGAGGTATGGATAGCAAGGGCGGAAACACTCTGGGACATAACACACATTGGGCCTGAACGCGATTGGGATATCACTGTACCATGGCCGCTCGTGAGAGCATGGCTGTTCGTAACAACGATCTAAAGTATCGGCTCATGAAAATTACATGAAGCCTGGGACTTTGTTAATATTCGATTAAATTTCCAGCCTGGTTTTTCCCGACTAAAATTGGCTGTTCCCTGGGCTAGGCCACCGCCCTAGCCTATTCTTCACCAATGGTCCAATGATCATAATGGCCTAGGTCGCTGTACATTTTGGCAAAAAGTATCGTATAATACTTAATATGTTGTTGCAAAGCCAATCTATCGTCGCATCATTGGCTTTGGCAACAAGTAAAAGTTACTAGGTATATTCAGCTATGTGGTTTATCTCTTCAATTATGCTAGCTACCAGTGCGGCGGCAATGTATGAAAAATTAGAGGCTGTGTCAGAAGAGGGCGCGATCGCCTGTGTGGCCGTTGGTCTCATCAGTACCATCTCCACCCTAATTGCGGCCCCTTGGCAATTCCATCTTCTTTTAGTCCTTTTGATTCTGGCCTTCCGGTTTCGTCTGTTCAGCGCATTGCCCAATTGGTGGATCTTTAGTGCAATTCCCTTCGTGTCTGAGCGCTAGCGACTCTCGTGCCAGGGACTTCTCCGCTCTGGCCTAAGGATATCTTGGCACCATTGGCCGGCTGGAGCGATCAGCCCCAATGGGTCAGCATAAACCAGTCTGAAGTAGACAGGGCCGAAGTAGACAAGGCCGAAGTAGACAAGGCCGAAACGATCTCACTACGAACGTGAAAGACGTAGCGTAACCCTTGAAAAATATACAAATTTGGTGAACTTTACGGATTTGAGAGTGAATGCCTGGAAAAGGTTAGGTGGCAGCGGCTTTAGATTGCAACAGGCAACTCGCAAGCAGGCAACTTGCCAGTGAGTGCGCTAAAACAGGATAAGGGCGCTGATACCTGGTATTACGGCTAGTCATTCGTGATGTATGTTGGTCGCAACACTCTATCCCAATTTTGTAAACCAGCGTGGAGGGTGCTGGAACAGTGACCCAAGAATTTCATATCTCAATTACACCCGTTCGTGATAACGAGTACCTAGTGCGCACTGAGCAAGTCGAACCGGGTGTTCCTTTAGCAGAGGAACAACTAGTCTGGCCTGTTGATCAATGGTTAGAACAAACTCGGCAACTCATGAATGATCCGCTCCTGGGGTTGTTGCGAGGACAATCGGCTGGGATCAGTGCAGGTCACTTGACCTCGGTCAGCGGCTTTATGGAACTGGGCCGACAACTATATCAGCACTTATTTCAGGGGATTTTACGGGATAGCTGGATGACCGCCCAAGGTATTGCCCAGCACCGCGATCAAGTGTTGAGGCTGCGGCTGGGGCTAAAGGGCAAGCAACTGCCAAAGTTGCCCTGGGAAGTGATGCATGGTCATACCAAAGATGGGTTAGTGACCACTCATCCTGTGGCGACGGGGGTCGATGTGCTATTTTCCCGCTATCAGCTCGATCGCCACATTGCTCGATCGGGAATGGTCACTGCTCCCAATAAGTCCTCTGTGGTGCGGGTGTTGATGGTTTTAGCCCTGCCAGCTGATCAAGACCAGTTGGAGTTAGATCACGAAGCCCGACAGTTGCAGCATGAGCTACGGTTGCAGTCGGAACATTTGCAAGAGCATGTAGTGGGAACGCTGCCTGATATTCAGGTGTCGATTCTCAAGCATCCCAGCCGAACCCAGTTGGCCCAGGCGCTGGAACAAGCCCAGTACCATGTTTTACATTATGCAGGCCACAGTGACTTGGGGAGTGATGGAGGAAAATTATATCTCGTCGATCAGCATGGTCTGACGGAAACCTTGACCGGAGACGATCTGGCGGGTTTGCTGGTGAATAACGGGATTCAAATGGCCGTGTTCAATTCCTGTCGAGGTGGACACACGGCCAATGGCTCGAAGAAGGCCAAAGATCAGTCCGATCGAACCCTGACAGATGCGTTGGTGAGGCGGGGGATTCCGGCAGTACTAGCGATGGCGGAGCGAATTCCTGATGGTGTAGCGTTAGAACTAACCCGGTTCTTCTACCGAAATCTTAAGCAAGGATATCCTGTAGACTTAAGTTTGAGTCGGGCAAGGCAAGCATTACTGGCAGCTTACGGCTCCAATCAGTTGTATTGGGCACTGCCAACGCTGTATCTCCATCCTGATTTTGATGGATACCTGACTGTGGGCGATCGCCTCCTCGACAACCCTGCGGATACCTTTTCCCGTATTCCTCAGATTAATTCCCCCTCTCTGTTGGATTGGGAAACGGCTCCCATTCCCGACTCTGCTCCCTTGCCTCATCCAGTCGGAATGCTGGAGTTATCTGAGAACGGGTTGGATGCTGATGCTCAAATGGGTGACGGTGGGTGCTCGGAAGAGATGACGGTGTCCTCCTCGGCTCACAGCGCCGCGTTTATCCCTGAGACTGACATCCTTTCACCTCCCTCAGAGCATGATCTGGACTCCATCAGCTCGGCAACTGATGTCGATTTGTATGGCCTTGAAGAGACCCAAAACGGGGACGACGATTTCTTGCTGTCTCCCGAAGAGATGGTTGAATTGACCCAGGATGCTGGCAGGGAGCTAGAAGATCTATCCGAAAGTTCGCCCGAAAGTTCGCCCGAACATCTGCCCGAACATCTGTCTGGACATCCGCCTGAATATCTAGATGATTCCCCTAGCGATGGATCAGAGCTAGAGAGGGAAACAGCAGATCAAGAGGAAAATTCGGTGGTGGTGACTGAATTCCCAACCAGAATGCTGCCCCCTGCTGCTGGGGAATCCACCCATGCGAATACCATTCAGACCACGCAGGTAGATGGGGGCAAAGAGGACGCAGACTTGGCCTTGGTCCATCAGCCCGATCGTCCCCAAGCCATGACAACGGCTCCATCAGTCCAGATTGCTGCCCGCACTGATGAGGATGGATCACGAGTGGCTCGGCGGCGATTGGGTCCACCGCTATGGCTGTATCAAATTGCAGGCGGGGCTGCTGCTGCATTGGCGATCGCCCTGGTTGGCTCTCAGGTCTATGGTGAGTGGATCGTTCAAGACCCCGATAAACTCACCCCTCAAACCACGATGGATTTGGTGTCTGATGCCCGTAACCAATTGGCAGAAGGAAACTTGCAAGCAGCGGGTGAAATCTTGGAAAAGGTAGATACGATGGCTCTGGGCGAATCTCAGGTGTTATTTCTCCAAGGGCGACTCATTTGGGAACAGTTAAGGACCGATGCCGCCGACCGTAATTTGAGCGTTGAAGATGCCCGTGGCTTCTGGGAAGAAGCAGTCAGTCAAGATAGTGAACCCCTTTATTACAATGCACTGGGCTTTGCGCTCTATGCCGAAGGACGACTCAATGATGCGGTAGAGGCATGGCGCTACTCGCTAGAAGAACTAGAAAACCAGGGAGAGGTGGTCGTCTCTGAGGTGAATCATTCTTCCTCAAACACCCACTCATCCATTGATGTGCCAGTTGAAGCCATCTCTCATCCTGATGCACTCACGGCCTACGCGGGGATCGCCCTAGCCCTAGCCCAACTAGCCGTTGAAAGTCCCCAAATAGACCAGCAGGTTGATGCCATGAGTAAGGTGAGCAAAATTCAACAGGTGATTCGCAGTAGTTCCCCAGCGATGTTTGATCCTGAAAACTTGCGTGCTAATTGGTTATGGACTGAAAGTACCATTATGGAATGGGAACACTTGTCTCAAGTGCAGTTTCAGTAGCATGGGACGGTAGTGCAGGACGAGGATGGTAGCCAGGTAGTTCGTCATCTGTTCGTTATACTACTGTTAGTGTGTGAGCAGTGTGGGTGTTAAGCAATGAGCTGCCCCTGCTGCCATTAAGATTCACTAGCCGGAGTAATTTCAAGTGACTAACTTATCGTCTCCCCCGTCCTCTCAATCCTCATCGGTTGGTACGGAACCGATGGAACTTCCGTCCAGCTACACGGTGGCGATCGCCACGACCTTGCTGTCCCTTCCCCTACTTTGGCTTCAGCCTATTGTTAGCTTGGTGGTCGCGTTATTTGGGGTATTTCTGCTATTCCAAACCGTTGCCATCCGCCTAGTGTTCACAGAATCGGATTTAGATGTCTATCGGGGGGATACCCTGCTGCGGCGGTTTCCCTATGAAGAGTGGGAAAACTGGCAGATCTATTGGGAACCTGTCCCCATCTTGTTTTACTTCAAGGAAGTCAATAGCATTCACTTCTTGCCCATGCTATTCAGTGCCAGAATGCTAAAAGAAGCCTTAACAACCCATAAATTGCCTCAGCGATAGGGTAAACCAATGGAAGAGGGTTCAAGAATAAGGGGAACATAGAGTTCAACATGCCCGATTATCGTGACGAAATTAATACATCTGCTCCATCTTCCCAGCTATCACCCAAGGCTGATTTCCATCCTGCCCCCACTTCCTTGTCATCTTCCCAGCTTCCGCCTGAAACTCAACACCTATTTGAACAGTTGGTTCAGGAAAGTCTGGCTGATCTGACTCAGCGTCGTCAAACGTTGACGCGAGAAGTGGCTCAATTGGAGCAGGAACGCGATCGCCTCCAAGCTGAGATGCAGTCCCATTTTGCGGGAGTGTCTAAGGACTTATCGGTCCAGGTTCAGGGATTCAAAGACTACTTGGTAGGTAGCCTGCAAGATTTAGCCACAGCAGCAGAACAGTTGTCAATTCAGGTACCCGATTCCCTCAACCAACCCCGTCATTCTGACAGTCCCTCTCGATCTATGCCCTCACGATCGCCCCAGGCTGGTGTGGGGCAGAGCCAGGACAACCGGGAAACGAGCCGCCCCGGCCATGAGAACCAGAGACAGCGGCGATCGCCCCAACCACTCAACCTTCAACCTGCACCCAAGACGAAGCAACGCAGCGATGGCACAACCCCACCCCGGCAGGATCACCCATCCCGTCCATCCCCGTCTGTATCTTCAGCGCAGGCTTCATCGGGCATTCGACCCCCTGTCGTCGACCCATCGCCGATCCGCTCGACACCATCCACTGGAGATATTTCCGGGGTTGCCCATCAAATGTTTGGGGAAAACGCGAAGCAGATCCGCCAAATTCTGGACCAATACCGTCAGTCACCGAACTACTACGGTACCCCCTGGCAGTTGCGACGCACCTTTGAGCCCATTCATGCCGATCGCGTCAGCCAATGGTTTTTTGAACAAGGAGGGCGGGGTTCGCTCAAAACCCTGGGATCACGGTTGCAAAATGTGTTGGTTGCCGCCGCGATTATCTCTGTGTTGCGGGTCATGTATGGCGATCGCCTCCATTCCCTGATCCTGAGCGATTCCCCTGAACGCTTGGGCGAGTGGCGACGTGGCCTCCAAGATTGCTTGGGCATCTCCCGCTCCGACTTTGGAGGCCAACAGGGAGTAGCCCTATTTGAAGCTCCAGAAGCGTTGACCCAACGAACCGAACGGCTCATTCAGCAAGGCAGGCTCCCACTGATTTTAATTGACCACTCGACGGATACGGTCCATTTATCCCTACTGCAATATCCCCTGTGGTTGGCCTTTGCCCCCGACTTAAATGCCATGCCACTGTATTGATTGATACTAGAGAGCAATCTCACCGATTTATCCCCAACCCAATGGCATTGACTTTAAGGATGAGTTTTAACCCAGAACCCCGGATTCTTTAAGAAGCCGGGGTTCTAAAATCAGCTTATTCCAGTGACATTCGGCTAAAGATAATCGCTCAAGAAATGATACGGATCATCATCCCAGCATGGTTCTTTCACCATCTTGCCGAGCTGATCCGTAATCTCTGTATGAATGTCAGACATATCATCCCGTTCAAACAAATCGTCCAAAATGGTGCGATCGCGCTGATGCATGGGCATAATCGGGGGAGCGAAGCTGGAACTCACTCTGGCATGGCGCATGGCCTCTCTCGCAGGAGTAAGGTCAGCATCCGTGTTCGGTTTTTGATGGGATCTTTGAATTGGGGTGGTTTGGGTCAGACCACAAACATGCTTGACGAGCTCAAATGACAACCGCCCACCTAACTCTTCAGTTGAGGAGAGAAACGGTGGCGACAGCACTTCCTGACCTTGGGAAGCGTATTGTTCACTGAATTGATACAACACCATTTGGGACAGCATTGTCCGATCAAGGGATTGCTTGGAGACTCGTGAATCGAGAGGAAGGGGAACTAAAGGAGTATCCATTGTTTCACCTGGCATAACACACCACTAGATCTACCTAACCGAGGTCGTGTGGAAACGGGTTGCTATTGCAATCTCAAGTGCGGGTTAACGTTGCGACTGAAACAACAACCCAAACATCACTGCACTCAAACACTCTCCAGAACGATCCACCGGATTTAACCCATACTATACCTTGCTTTACAGTTTATCTCTTTGTGAAGCTATCAGAAATTTAGGTAGTATTCCGGTTTTACTGATTGTGCCTGATGATGGATCCTGGCAGTATGATAGCGATCGGCCTCTACACCTGATATGAATCACCAAAAAACGTGATTTATATCATTGCAAAGTCTCCGTATTTATCCTTAATTTTTTGCTCAGCTCATTCCACAGGATTGGAAACAAAAACTAGCGCTCAAGATCACTGAGCAAAAATAACGTTGTTAAAGATAACGTTGTTTAGTGCTGAACTTGGCTCTTCAGCGATTGCTCTTGCTGCTGTAATTCGTTCATCAGCGAAGCATTTTGGAGAATCACGCCAACCTGGTTATTGAAAATTTGCAGGCATTTGCGATCGCCATCATCAAAGCTAGTTTTGAACAATTCCGGTACCTCGCCACGGGCCATCAATTCCTGGATAGCTTGCCGATCCGTTCCCTCTGCCACCTTTTTTTTGTTGACCAACTGAGTCACCCCAATCAGTTCCCCATCTGCATCCAGAATCGGCATACACAAAAGACTACAGGTACGATAGCCACTTTGGGCATCCACTTTCTTCGAGGTTTCTGAACCGGGATGCTGGTACAGATCAAAACCAATATTGAGGGTTTCACGGCTGGCCGCCACTTGTCCGGCAAATCCTTGCCCCACATCGACCCGAATTTCCTGGGACTGTTTATTGCCAACTGGAATACGGGTCCAGAGTTGGTGACGGGCCGGGTCTATCAACCAGAGAGTACCGCGATCGGCATTCATCAGATCCTTGGCGGCCTTGATCACCCGCGATAGCAATTCTGCCGGATCAACATGCTTCTCGACCCATTTGGTGGCAGCAATTAAGGCAGCGGCAACCCGTTGGCCCCGTGCCGTTTTGTGATAAGAACAGAAGCTTTCCAAAATCAGTTGAATCGCTGTGCTGTCGGCGGTGAGACGGTTAATATCCACATTGGTAAAGCCATTGGGATCGATGCGATCGCTCAGCGGTAGAGACGGGTCCATATCTGGCTTCACTTTGTTAATTAATTGCACCACGGCCACCAGCCGATGTCTAGGATTGATCATCGGCAGGGCCAACATCATGTAAGTGCGATAATTATTTTTGCGATCCTGTTGCTTCGCGACCGTCGAACGAGGGTCGTTGTAAAAGTCGTAGGGAATGTTGACCAACTGTTTGGTTGCAGCCACTTCCCCCACAATCCCCTGATCGGCGGGTACCCGAATTTCGAGACTTTGCTTTTCGTCATCCGTTTCAGCAATAATGGACCAGAACTCGTTCTTCTCTTCATCCAATAAAAAAATCGTAGACCGATCCGCCCCCATCTCTCGCCCCAGTTTCAGGGTAATAGACCGTAATGTGGTTTCCAGGATTTCGTCAAATCCCTGGGCATCCATCACCTGGTTGAGCAGATCTAAGGTGCGACTGACCACACTTTGGGGATAATTTGCGGCCTTCTCCTGTAATGCCTTAAACTGTTCTGCATTGTGAAGGGCAATCCCGACTTGAGCATTAAAAACCTCCATATGCTTTTGACTGTTGACATCAAAACTAGCCTGAAAGCATTCAGGAGCTTGGGGCCAATCCTTTGGGTCATAATCAGGGAACGCCCCTGTACGGCGTTTGTTAATTAATTGCGTCACCCCCATCAGGTCTCCCTGGGGGTTCAGCACAGGCATACACAGTAAGCTACAGGTCCGATATCCGGTCTTCTGGTCCGTCTTTTGGGAGGTTTCTGATTCCTCATCCTGATAAAGATCAAAGGGAATATTAATGGGCTGGCACGTTTGGGCCACCCGACCTGCGTACCCCTGGCCCATTGCCAGCCGTAGTTCCCGATACTGTCCGTTGGGAAGCGGTAATTTTGTCCACAACTCCTCCGTATCCTTGTCTAAGAGCCAGAGGGTACTGCGGTCCGCATTCATCAATTTCTGCGCCGCATCCATGACTTGATTGATGATTTCGTCTGAATCTAAACTACTTTTGGACAAGGAACTGGCCGCTTCATTCAGGGCTTCAGATGCCTGGAGCCGCTGAGTCAGCCGATAAAAATCCTGGCATCGTTCCAAAATTCGTTGGATCGGGATGGTGTATTCTTTCAACTGCTGTTCGTCCCCTGGGGTAAACCCTTGGGCATCTAGCTTATCCATCAACGGCATGGAAGGATGACAGGACGGATAGACTTTGTTGGCCAGGTGGATAAAGGCCACTGAGGTGTAGTGGGAATCCAACAGGGGATGAAATAGCTCGTGGTAGATGGGATAGTCATCGCCAATGTTGGTGGCTTTGAGGGGACTTTCCGCATGGACCCATTGCTTAAATTCCGTGATCCCTGCTTGATCTTGGGCATTGTTGAGGATGTGGATATTCGGTTGTTTGGTATTGCCACTGGTGGCCATAATAGACCAGAGTTCGTTTTGTTCCTGATCCACCACAAAAATGGCAACCCGATCGGCACTAAACATTTCGGCTAATTTAGCCACAATGGAACTGAGAATTTCTTTGAGAATGTGATCCAGACCTTTGCCCTCGATGGCAC
>JBFRWC010000434.1:0-3455 GCA_051439365.1 Leptolyngbyaceae cyanobacterium | reverse complement strand
GGGCAAGGGGGTGCCGAGATCGACCGATCCAACCAGCCAACCGCTTGTTGTAGACGAGCCAAGGATTCTTCTTTTTGGTCATTCATCAGCGCAACGAGAGCGATCGCCACTTGTTCCTGGGCCCGTGCCGCTCGGTTGCCTTTGAGACGGTGCCAGTCTTGGGATGGAATGGCCAACCGTTCGGCTACGGCCTGGACTAACGTTTGGGTATCTACGTCACTGAACTGGGTTGTTTGACTAGTCTGAAATGCGTCGGCAATGATAGGTGGTTGAGCCATGATGATCGGGGTTTAATAGAGAGGGAATGGAATTGGCTGAACTGGACTTCAGTTCAATGAATATTTTCTCGTGCAATCCTCGATGTTGCAATCAAGCTTCTACAATCGTAAGGCTGTTATGGTTTGCCTACCCTTGCCGCTAGTTTCAACTACTATTCACAAGTCCTATGAACCCGTCCCATGACTCATCCTCTAGTTCTGACAACAGTGCATCGGCCAATAGCGCATCGGCCAATAGCGCATCAGCCAATAGCGCATCAGCTAATACTGAAGAGGCTGATTTAGCCCAAGCTCTGAATGCCCTGGAGGAAGGGGTTGTCGCGTTACGCCAGCGATACACCCGTGTGGTGCAAGCCCAAGCCGAAAAACAAGAAGTGCGGGTGCGAATTAATCGTGCCCAAAGTGAGCTACGGCAACACCGCACCAAGCAAGTCGAAGAAGACCTTAATAATCTGCAAAATAAGCTGGAAGAAATTGAGCTAACCCTAGAAAGCCAACTGTTTTCCTGGAGCAGTTTAAAAGAACCCTTCTGGCAAATTGTCCGTTTTGGAGGTGTAGGGGTCGTTCTCGGCTGGCTGCTCAAATCTTTGACCTGACCTGTCAGGGCTTACCCGACAGAGCTATGATAAACGCGGGTCTTTATGATTTCATATGAATGATGAAGACAACGAATACTGTTGCCTATCAATTGAGCTTACGAGGGGAAATTTGAGTATGGATCGTCGAGAATTTTTATCGTGGACGGGTGCAGGATGGCTAGCCGTGTCTTTACCAGTGGCGATCGCGGCCTGCACCCCCTCAGACCCAGTATCTAGTACCGATGGTGATGGCGCTGCCCCGACTGCGAGTGAGACACCTCCTGAAGTCGCCTCAGCGACCGACGACTTTATCGATATCGGGCAACCCTTGGAGAATTTGGTAGACGACACCAGCTCGGTAGGAGTCACTGAAGGTGTACCGGAGAAAGTGATTGTCATTCGCGATCCTGCCGATAGCAGCGTTTTACTGGCCCTCACTTCCAATTGCAACCATCAAGGTTGCACTGTGGACTGGAATGCAGGGAATCAGGAGTTTGTCTGCCCCTGCCACCGATCTCGGTTTGGGTTAGACGGCAGTATTATTAGTGGTCCCGCTACCGAGCCGCTACGGGTGCTAGAAACCAGAGTGGGGACGGATAGTGAAGGCACTGAAGTGATAGAAGTGAAATTTTGACCTTCCACCCCGGTCAAAACTCGTAGCGATTTAACCTGTTCTTATCCACTGTTGTGGCCCATTTTGTGGCAATCTATAAGGTGTGTACATTAATTAAGATTCATCAACATTGTTGGGCTGAGTCTTTTGTTGTCGAATCCTCACATCAGCGATACGTCAGTTGATCCTATGCAAACTCTTCCAATTCCGGTTGCACCAGCGGCGGCTACATCTGCATCTTCCGGCACTACAGTTCCCATTGACACCACGATTCATCGTCGCAAAACCCGCCCGGTGAAGGTTGGGGATATCACTGTTGGTGGTGGTTATCCCGTTGTGGTCCAGTCCATGATCAATGAGGACACTCACGATGTTGATGCCGCTGTCGCTGCCATCCGCCGTTTGCACGAAATGGGCTGTGAGATTGTGCGGGTGACGGTCCCTAGTTTGGGCCATGCCAAGGCAGTCGGGGAAATTAAGGCCAAGTTGAAAGCCTCCTACCGGGATGTGCCCTTAGTGGCGGATGTGCATCACAATGGCATGAAGATTGCTCTAGAAGTCGCGAAGCATGTGGACAACGTGCGGATTAATCCAGGGCTGTATGTATTTGAAAAGCCATCGAGCGATCGCACCGAGTATACCAAAACCGAATTTGAGACCATTGGCAAGAAGATCCGAGAAACGTTGGAACCCCTGGTCGTTTCTTTGCGTGACCAAGGCAAATCCATGCGCATTGGGGTTAACCACGGGTCTCTAGCTGAACGGATGTTATTTACCTACGGTGACACCCCAGAAGGGATGGTAGCGTCCGCCCTCGAATTCATCCGCATTTGTGAGTCCCTGAATTTCTACAACATCATTATTTCCCTCAAAGCCTCGCGGGTGCCCGTGATGTTAGCCGCCTATCGCCTTATGGCCAAGCGCATGGATGAACTGGGCATGGATTATCCCCTCCACTTGGGCGTGACCGAAGCCGGCGATGGCGAATATGGCCGCATCAAGTCCACTGCTGGAATTGGGACTTTGTTGGCCGATGGCATCGGCGACACCATTCGCGTCTCCCTTACTGAAGCTCCGGAAAAAGAAATCCCCGTTTGTTACAGCATCTTGCAAGCCCTGGGCCTGCGGAAAACGATGGTGGAATACGTGGCCTGCCCCTCTTGTGGCCGGACATTGTTTAACTTGGAGGAAGTGCTGCACAAAGTCCGGGAAGCGACCAAGCACCTCACCGGGTTGGACATTGCGGTGATGGGCTGTATTGTGAATGGGCCTGGGGAAATGGCAGATGCAGACTATGGTTATGTCGGCAAACAACCGGGCTACATCTCCTTATATCGGGGGCGGGAAGAAATCAAAAAAGTCCCTGAAGACCAAGGAGTAGACGAGTTGATTAACCTGATCAAAGCTGATGACCGATGGGTCGAACCGGACTAGCCCCCCTGTTGCGAAGCGGGTATGTTAGATTAGGCATACTCGTTCGTATCCTCGTTTCTCCCAGGTTTAAGTTCTAGATTATGTCAATTTTCCAACGTGGACTGGTTTTGAGTGCAACAGCGGTGGCTGTCACGACGGTCGTCAGTGTGATTACAGGGTTGCACTTATCAAAGACCCAAGCCTACTTTCAGGTGAGTCCCAAGGAATTAGTTGACACGGTTTGGCAGGAGATTAACCGTAATTATGTTGATGCTACCTTCAATCAGCAAGATTGGCAGGCGGTTCGAGCCGAATACCTAGAACAAGACTACGCGAATCCAGAAGCCGCATACACCGCTATCCGCGAAATGCTGGAACTGCTGGATGACCCCTATACCCGGTTTATGGACCCTCAAGAGTTTGAGAACATGCGGGTGGAAACTTCCGGTGAGTTAACGGGAGTTGGGATTCAGATTTCCCAAGATGAGGAAACTAGGGAATTAGTTGTCGTTGCCCCCATTGAGGATACTCCAGCCGTTGAAGCGGGGCTACAGACTGGCGATATTATTACTC
>JBFRWC010000433.1:0-17592 GCA_051439365.1 Leptolyngbyaceae cyanobacterium | reverse complement strand
TCCACGATACGCGCAGCCACCTGCTGGAGTTGCAACTCGGCAATCTCGGAGACTTCCTCGCGGGTAAGCTGGCGGAAGACAATCACATCATCCAAACGGTTAAGGAACTCAGGCCGGAAGAATTCCTTCAGCCGTTCGGTAACTTGAGACTGGACGCGCTGATAGCGGGCAGCAACAGCATCGCCGTCATTCACCTCAAACCCAAAGCTTAGCCCTCCCTTCTCAATGGACCGGGCACCCAAGTTGGAGGTCATGATAATCAGCGTGTTTTTGAAGCTGACGGTGCGCCCCTGGGAATCTGTTAGTTGTCCATCATCCAGCAGTTGTAACATCACGTTGAATACATCGGGGTGAGCCTTCTCAATCTCGTCCAGCAAGATAAGGCTGTAAGGATTACGCCGCACTGCTTCTGTCAGTTGTCCTCCCTCATCAAATCCCACGTATCCAGGAGGGGAACCAATCAGCTTCGAAGTCGATTGCGGCTCCATATACTCGGACATGTCCAGCCGAATCATTGCCTCTTCAGAACCGAAAATGCTCGCTGCCAGAGCTTTCGCTAGTTCGGTTTTACCGACTCCAGTAGGGCCAGAGAAAATAAAGCTGCCAATGGGGCGTTTGGGACTACTCAATCCCACCCGTGCCCGTCGGATGGACTTGGCCACAGCCGCGATCGCCTCATCCTGGCCCACCACCCGCTCATGCAACTGCTCATCCAAGTGCATCAGCATCACTGACTCAGATTCAGTCATGCGATTAACCGGAACCCCGGTCCAAGCAGACACCACTTGGGCAATATCGTCCGGCTCGACCTTGCGCTCACCCCAGCGACTGGGGGCATCGGGATGATCATGGACCTGAGTTTGAATCTGCTGACGTAGTTCCAATTCCTTGTCATAGAATTCTCGGGCTGCATCAAAATCTTGGGCCATTACGGCCTCATTTTTGGCTAAGGTCACTTCCCGTAAATCGGTCTTCAAATCATGCTTGGCTGCGGTTCGGTACTGACGGAAACGCACTCGTGACCCCGCTTCGTCAATCAGGTCGATAGCTTTATCAGGCAGATAACGATCGGAGATGTAGCGATCGCTCAATTGCACCGCAGAGGCCAAGGCTTCATCGGTAATGGTCAACTGGTGGTGTTGCTCATAGCGGCTCCGGACCCCGTGCAAAATCGCTAGGGTATCCTCCACTGACGGTTCTTCCACCATCACAGGTTGGAACCGTCGCTCCAGGGCCGCATCCTTTTCGATGTACTTGCGGTACTCGTCCAGGGTAGTCGCGCCCAAGCACTGGAGTTCCCCTCGCGCTAAGGCAGGCTTGAGCATATTGGCCGCATCGGTGCCACTACCCATGGCCCCGGCCCCCATCAGGGTGTGAACCTCATCAATCATCAAAATGATATTGCTAGCAGATTGGACCTCTGTTACAAGCTGCTGGAGCCGCTCCTCAAACTCACCCCGTAGCTTGGTCCCAGACACAAGGGCACTGATGTCAAGACTATAAACCTGCTTGTCGAGTAACGCTTCAGGAACGTCCTGATTAACAATACGCTGGGCCAATCCCTCGGCGATCGCTGTTTTGCCTACTCCAGGCTCCCCTAACAAAACGGGATTATTTTTGCGTCGCCGTCCTAGAATCTGGACCACACGGGTGATTTCAGTGTCGCGACCAACGACAGGGTCAATTTTTCCTTGAGCCGCTAGGTCAGTCAAATTAGTGGCAAACTCGTCCAGTACTTTGTACTGAGTGCGAGACTGACGCTTTTGGGTACGATCGCTGCTGCCCCGGCGATCGCCTTGGGATCGTCCCGCCCCCACAATTGCGCTTTCCCCTAACCGATCCAGCAGGGAGGTGCGCACCTGTTCTAAGTCTGTCCCCAAGGTTTGCATGATGTTACAAGCTACACTTCTGGGGTCACGCAGGATCGCCAACAGCAAATGCTCTGGACCCACATTCTCCTGGGATAACTGACGGGACTCTTTCACCGCCTGCTGTAGCAGTTGTTTAGTTTTAGGAGTGAAGGGAATTTCAGCCGGAACGTCAGATTCGCCTGTGCCCAACATTGCCTCCACCTCCGCTTGGACCTTTGGTAAGGTCAATCCGCACTCTTTGAGCACTGAACTAGCTAGGGTATCGTCCTGAGTCATGAGGCCCACTAGAATCAACTCGGAGCCAACATACCGTTGTTTCAGCATCCGGGCTGAGGTTTGGGCGGCCATGATGGTGGCGATCGCCTGTTGATTGAAACGCTCGAACATCGTGAGCCTCCCTTTTCGCAGTGTGGTTAAATTGGGCTGTATCAAAATCATGCAAGACTACAAGCCATCTAGGATGGAACCGTAGTCCAGTTTTTCTAATGGCGTGCTTTATCGACTCGCTCTGCTGATGAAGGCGATCGCCCGCACCACCCAAAAAACTGACATAAAGATTTATAAATTTTTCCAACATTAATACTTTACTAAATATCCTCTTCTTAATACTAGGGAGGATAACCGTATAAACGAACCACTATAGCCAAAACCCCTATACAGTAAAGGTTTGACCCCGGTCATTTTTTTGAGAGGAAAGGATAATGGCATCCATAAGCAATGGACAGGCTGTAGGGACCATGCAGACCATGAAACCCCTATCGGGCAGGCCCATGGAGCAATGTGGCGGGTCTGCCTCAATCTCAGGGTGTTGGCTATGGCACAGATCCCTTAAAGTTCATGGGTATCCCAAGGGTCGGCCATTGGTGGAGCAGAATAGGTCGCACGAGGTGACGTTGGCTTGGTTTGAGAGCGCCCTGGAGTCTGGGGTTGGAAGGAGACTGGTCTGGGTGAATCAACGTCCTCGTGATCCTCCCAGTCATCCCACGGATCATGGGATTCTCCATGTTCAGTCGTGAAATCCTCATCGTCCCACTCTAGCTCTAGATGGCCCAGTTCCCCATCATCCAACCGCTCATCGTCTAACCGCTCGTCATCTAGCCGTTCGTCATCTAGCCGTTCGTCATCGAGACCTGCGCTAATGGTACTGTCGGGGGCAGGGTGGCGATCGCCTGGGTCTAGATCCTCTGGGTCTGTATCGTCTGAGTTTGGAGAATCGCTCAGGGAATTGAGACGACTGACCACCGAGGTTTTAACCGTTTGCTGAAGCGTTTTGAAGCGATGAACAACGGGCTGGCTGCGCTCCTTCACTTGGCTGACCATTTCCTGGCCCTTCGTTTTCACCGTGTCAGTGACGGTATCCACCCACTCTGGATCATTCCAGGGAGAGTCATCATCTGCGATCGCCTCTTCCACCTGTTCTACCTTGTCTGTGACAGTTTCAGAGACTTTCTGGGCTAGGTTTTTAGAGAGGGACTGGGCTTTTTCCGCCAAGGTTTTTACTTGATCAGCCGCTTGCTGGGCAATGGATTGCACATGATAGGATAGCGATCGCCACTCTTCCGTTGCTCCATCCCAGTAATCCTGCTTGAGCTGAGCGGTCATGGTGGCTAACTTGAGCCGCAGCCCCTCGGAGTATAGCCGTAACTGATCAACGGTTTCATCGGCAATTAACACTCGCTGCCGACTAAAGCTTTGAATTTGCTTGGGTGATATCAGATACAGACCGTCCGTCAACTGGGTAATGAGTTGGGGGAATTGGCTATCAGGTACCATCAAATAACGAATAATCACCCCACTGTTGAGGTCAAACAAGCAATCAGTAATGGTGCCAAGGCGATCGCCCCCCTCACTCCATACCGCTGTCCCAATCAGGGATTCCAATTTGTGGACCTTATCCAGGGTCGTTTCTTCTGCGGCTCCCTGGACTAAAATCTGTGCTTTGGCGGTTTTGATTTGGGGTAGCTTAAAGACAAGACGGTTGGCCCCAAACCAGCCCGGTTTGACCACAATGCCCAGCACCCGGTTGACTTGAGGAAACATCCACAGCACCTCAACTCGCCCCAGTTCCTCTAACGTGGTGCGATCGAGGACAGCACGTTGGAGGAATTCACTTTGCCGAATTAGCGTAGAGGGATGAGCTTGATCCTGGTCTGTCATTGGTGGGGAATTGCAGTGCTATGGGCAGGGAATGGCAGGGCGTTACCCCTTCTACCTCCCCCTTACCAAGAGGGAGGACAGGAGTAGGGCAAGATGGACTGTCCGTTAGTTGCCAGTAAGCCATTTTTGGGCATTGAGTCGCTGGATCACATACATCAACATCAACTCCAAGCTGACTTTGCGTTCATCAATCATAAATGACTCTAGGGTGGCGGGACTAGAACCATAGTCTGCTGAGGCATAGAACTTTGGCCCTTTGATGTCTTCCTGCTGAAACGCGATAAAAAACTGTCGTTTTCCTTGCTGCCAGCGGCCTTGCACTTGCCAGTAGTCACTACTATCAGCCCCCTGAATGGGCAAGGGTTGCTTGGCAAAAACAAGGTCGATGTCGTCTACACCCGCTTGAGTAAGGCGTTCTTGCAACTGGGGCACAAAATGCTGGCTGATAAATTCTTCAAACGGCTTCGTCTCCAGGGCAGGAGGCTTTTCCTTTTTCTGGGTTGTTGTTTTTTCCTCGGCCATCGCGTATTCTCCTCCCTAGGTTCAAAGGACCATGTTTTGGTCACATCCAACGATTCGGATCAGCAAAAATTGATTCAAGGGTCATCATACCTTAGGACTATAGCCCCAACCAATGGTGATTGAGCCAGAAGGCGATCGCGCCACTTCCTAACGGCACGGTTAAGTTATCAATCCCTAGCCGAGAGACCAGTTCCAGTAGGGTCGCGAGGAGAGCGATCGCTGCGGCAATGCCCCACGTTGCTGGTGTGGACCCCTGCACCAGACATAAGGTCAAACCACTGACGGTGTAGCTGGCGATCGCCATTGCTATCGTGCCTTCCCAACTTTTCTTCATCCCCCACACGGTAAATCCATGACGGCCCCAGCGCTGCCCCACCAAAGCCGCCATGCCATCACCCCACGTCATGACTAAAACCCCAATGACTGCATAGTGAGGTACGCCCATTGGCCAAAACACAGCAATCAAGATACCAATACTCATTGAATAAAAGCACGTCCCCAAGCTTTTCCTCCCCACACTATTAATGTTGGGTAGCAGCGGGAACTTGTAAGACAGCAGTGTGACGATGCTGGCCATCACTGAGGCCAAAATCCCCACCCATGCAGGAATTTGCAACCACCAAGCCAGCACAATAACGTTACCCGTACCAATATGAAGAATCTTACGGGGCACTTCGGGTCTCTCCTTGACCCAATGCTTAGCTGTGACCGTCGCCACCATCACGACGCTTAGCCAAATCACCACTAACCCAATTTGATCCGCAATAATCGGTGAAACCGTAAACCCTAGTAGGGGCGCTATGAGCAGGGTAGGCCACGACACGAGGGTCATCCATGACACGAGGGTAGACAGCAGAAATGTGGACACGTTCTTACTCCGTTAGTCTGACATTTCACTGGTACGCCGACCCAATTCGTACACGGCAGAGCCAAGACAAAACATAATTCCGGCACTGATGGCCCAACTTTGCCCCAAACTGCTTTCAATCCCGTATTCACTCAAGAGACCGAGGCCCAAAAACGGCACAATGCTCAGGAGGGAGGCCAGGAATTCGTTCTGGGACTCACGGGCCTGCCGGGTCTGCTCCAGTTCCTCCTTGGAGGTATATATGAACCGCTCCTCCGCAAAGTTAAACCAGCGGCTGAGTTGAACGGTGATCCAGTTACTTAAGGGAGAAAGCCCAAGATACAGTGCCAAGGCCCAGATTGCCCCGCCCAGGAGTAGCGCGGTATCAATCTCAAATTGAAAGGGCCAGAAGTCAATCGTAAAAGTCATATAACCGCTGCTAAACTTCTCTATTAATTTAATATTCATCTACTGTAACTAACAGTACCAAAAATTAATAGAGGCAAACAGGTGGGAGAGTTGTGACTCAGGGACGGGCGATTGGGGACCATTTTAGGCGGAATAACGCTGAGGTGGTAAGCGTTGAGGTTGTTCTGGCCGATTTATGAGCGAGGGCGATCGCTTCAATGTCAGTCCCCCTCCCCCGATCGCCGCCTCGGTCGTTGACTGGCTCAAGTGAGGATTTCTAGACATTGCCCAACTAAAAACTTGCCCCCAGTCCCTGGCATCATCCGGGCCGTTACATCCCCACACCAAGGAAAGGAAGAATATGGGGTAGAATATCACCACTGTCCCACGGTTGAAGCGTTATAGGACTTTGGATTAGGGGAGTTCCCGGTCTCGGAAGTCTATGGCTAAGTGGGCCTTAATTCCGTTGTGGTTGGTGTTTGAGCAATGAAGGGAACAACGTCTTCTGGGGATGCTCTCCTTAGTGTTATGACCGTACCGCTGTTGGTAAGTCTGTTAGGCGCCAAGGCAATGGCTGATGTGATGAAGGGGGTAGGGGGAATCAGCGAAGAAGTGTTTCGGGGCGATCGCCTGCCCCTGCTGAATATGATGTCTTCATCGGATTCCTCCAGCAACACAGCATCTTGAATGTTTCAAGAACGAAGAAACCAAGAACTGAGAAACTATTGACATAAGGTTTACCATGAGTTCAACTCTGCACTCCTCCAGCGACTTACCGTCGTCTTCTAATGTTATGCCTCAACATGCTCTGTCTCAAACCGATCCATCGCCATCAAGCCAGCTTGATACTGACGCGCCTCGTGGGGAAGGGTTGGAAAATATGGACGGTTCATCATCAGTTCATCTCCTGCTTCAGCATCGACTACGGATTGTTGAGGATATCTGGGAGTCGGTTTTACAGCAGGAATGTGGTCAAGACTTTGTTGACTTGTTGCGGCAACTACTAGCGGTTTGTTCTCGAGATGGGCAAGCGGCTGAATCGGGTAGCCAAAACGCCTTAGACATGATTGAGTCCCTCGACCTCAACGATGCCATCTGTGCCACTCGTGCCTTTGCCCTTTACTTCCAATTAATTAATATTGTCGAACAGCATTATGAGCAATTGGGAGAACAGCGGCAGTATGAAGCGGCTTATGAGCGGGCTGCAACGGGGAAACAACCGACTGCCTCTTTCTTCACAATGGATGCGGTGCCTGCCTACCTAGACTTGGAAGCAGATAATCCTGGTGGGACTGATGAAGCGAGTTTGCTGGCCAAGGGGATGCAACAAAGTCAAAAGTATCGCCGTGAGGCCCGCACCTTTCAGGGCATGTTTCCAAAGTTGAAGCGGTTGAATATTCCGCTCCAGCATATTCAGGATTTGATGGATAAGCTGGATGTGCGCTTAGTGTTCACCGCCCACCCGACAGAAATCGTTCGTCACACCATTCGAGGAAAACAACGCCGGATTGCAAAGGTGTTACGCCAACTGGATCAGGTGGAAGAAGGGGATCGTTCTTCTGGACTGGCTGCAACTTCCTGGGAGACGAGAGAACTGCGGCAACAATTAACTGAAGAGATTCGTCTGTGGTGGCGCACTGATGAGCTACACCAGTTTAAGCCTACGGTCCTGGATGAAGTGGATTTTACCCTCCACTACTTTGATGAGGTGTTGTTTGATACGATTCCCCAGCTTTATCAACGCTTCTGCGCTGCGCTGAAGACTACCTTTCCGACTCTTCGTCCGCCCACCTATGATTTTTGTCAGTTTGGTTCCTGGGTTGGCTCTGACCGGGATGGCAACCCCTCAGTCACGCCACAAATTACCTGGAAGACGGCCTGTTACCAGCGTAATTTGGTCATTCGCAAATATATTGATGCGGTTGATGAACTAACGGAACTGCTGAGCTTATCGCTGCACTGGAGTGATGTGCTGCCTGACTTGCTAGAGTCTCTGGAACAGGACCAAATGCGAATGCCGGATATTTATGAACGGCTGGCGATTCGCTATCGGCAAGAACCCTATCGGTTGAAATTAGCTTATGTCAAGCAGCGGCTGATCAATACGCGCGATCGCAGCCTCCAACTCTACAACGGAGATTGTTTCCAGGATGAACTGCCGGAAATTGATCCCATGTTGGCCTACCGTTCTGGGGCTGATTTTCTGGCAGAACTGAAACTGATCCAACGAAATTTGGAAGAAACCGGGCTGAATTGCCAAGCCCTAGACAAACTGCTGTGTCAAGTGGAAATCTATGGGTTCACCCTGGCCCGTCTTGATGTTCGGCAGGAAAGCTCTAAGCACTCTGATGCCTTGGATGAAGTGGCAAACTATCTCCAGTTACTCCCCCAGGGCTACAATGATCTGTCCGAGTCAGAGCGGGTCGAATGGCTCGTCTCCGAGTTACAAACGCGCCGTCCCCTGATTCCCAATGAACTGCCCTTTTCCGACGCAGCCCGGAATATCCTGATGACGTTCCGCGTCATTCGGAAACTGCACCAAGAGTTTGGGGCTCAAATTTGCCAGACCTATGTCATCAGTATGAGCAACCATGTCAGCGATTTGTTGGAAGTACTGCTCTTGGCAAAAGAGGCGGGATTATATGATCCCGTAACAGGGGTGGGCAACTTGAGAATCGTGCCCCTGTTTGAAACAGTTGAAGACTTACGGCGGGCACCTTCAGTGATGAAGGAGATTTTCGATCTGCCCCTGTATCGTACCTTTTTAGCTGGAGGCAACAGCGAAACGGTCAAGTCTACCCTATTGCCTGACCTGCAAGAAATTATGCTGGGCTACTCTGATAGTAATAAGGATTCAGGGTTCCTCAGCAGTAATTGGGAAATTCACAAAGCGCAGCAGTCCCTCCAGGCCACGGCTGATCCTTATGGAGTCGCGCTACGGATCTTCCATGGTCGCGGTGGATCAGTGGGGCGGGGCGGGGGACCAGCCCATGAGGCGATCTTGGCCCAGCCCGGTCGCAGCATTGCCGGACGAATCAAGATTACGGAACAAGGAGAAGTTCTGGCATCTAAGTACAATTTGCCGTCCTTGGCTTTATCCAACTTGGAAACCGTCACCACAGCGGTGATGCAAGCTAGTTTGCTCAATAGCAAGTTTGATTCCATTGATCCGTGGAATGAGATTATGGAAGACTTGTCAGTGCGCTCCCGTGCCCACTATCGTGCTCTAATTTACGAGCAACCTGATTTCATTGACTTTTTCCATGAAGTGACACCCATTGATGAAATCAGCCAGCTACAAATTAGTTCTCGCCCTGCTCGTCGGGGGGGGGGGAAGAAGAAGGGGCTGGATGGTCTCCGAGCGATTCCTTGGGTCTTTAGCTGGACCCAGACCCGATTTTTGTTGCCTGCTTGGTATGGTGTGGGCACGGCGCTGAAGGGGTTTGTGGATGAAAATCCGACGGAACACTTGAAACTACTGCAATATTTCTACTTCAAGTGGCCCTTTTTCCGAATGGTGATTTCCAAGGTAGAAATGACCCTTTCCAAAGCAGATTTGCAGATGGCCAATCGCTATGTCCAAGAATTAACAAGTCCAGAGGATAAAGAAAGGTTTGAGCGCCTCTTCAGTCAAATTTTCCAAGAGTTCCAATTAACCCGCGACTTGGTACTCAAGATTGCAGGTCATGAACGGTTGTTGGATGGTGAGCCAGAGTTGCAGCGATCGGTTCAACTTCGTAATGGCACGATTGTGCCCCTTGGCTTTTTGCAAGTGTCGCTGTTAAAACGACTACGGGATCATAAGAAAAACTCTAGTACTGGCATGATGGTGCGATCGCGCTATAGCCGAGGAGAACTATTGCGAGGTGCGTTGCTCACGATCAATGGTATTGCTGCTGGAATGCGAAATACTGGTTGATCTCATTGTCTCATTAATATATTGGTCTATCAACTGTAGATCGGGCCATCGACCATAGCATGGCTGCTTACTGATGGGAGCAGCCATGTCTTTTAAGATTACTGCCGTTGGATGTAGGAGGGGGCCGTTTATCTCCCACAAAAACGGCCTACCTCATACAGCGATCGCCATACCAGGACTTTTGTCGATCAATCGGGGCAACGTGAGATATAGTTGAAGGCGACCCTACTATTCATAACTCGTTACCATTGTTTACTCCTTTGACCCTATGACAACTATCCGTTGGGGCATCCTTGGGACAGGATATGTGGCTCAGCAATTTGCCCAAGGATTGAGGTTTGTGCCCGATGCGACCTTACATGCCATTGCTTCTAGAACTGAGACTAAAGCTAAGACCTTCGCCCAAAGATTTCAAGTCCCCAATGCCTACATGAGTTACGAGGAACTTGTTAAGAATCCCGACATTGATGTTGTCTATATCGCTACTCCTCCTGCGATTCACAAAGACAATTGCCTGTTGTGTTTAAATGCTGGTAAAGCAGTCCTGTGTGAAAAGCCATTTACGGTTAATTCCCAAGAGGCCCAAACGGTGATTGACTTAGCAAAAGAAAAAGAGTTGTTTTGCATGGAGGCAATGTGGACACGGTTTCTTCCCTTAGTGCAAAAGGCACGTGATTGGCTCATAGCTGGAAAAATTGGTGAGGTCCGTTTAATCAATTCAGAATTTGGGGTGCCTGTGGCTCCAAACTCAAATCTTCGTAACCCTAATGTTGGTGGTGGAGCATTACTGGATCGGGGCATTTATGGCCTTTCGTTAATATCTTTTCTGTTAGGTGAACCTGATCACATCGTGAGTCAACTTAATGTTGGCGCATCAGGCGTGGATGAGCAGGCTGCCGTTATTCTGAAGTATGACAGAGGGGCGATCGCCACCATTTCAGCCTCATTCAATACCTACAGTTCCAACGAAATGGTCATCATGGGAACCCACGGCACGATTTGCCTGAACGAACCCTTCTGCTTTCCCTGCCAACTCTCCATTTCTACCCACACTCCACCTGATGCCATCGAAGAAAACCAGACCAGTCAGACTATGACTGCTCCTAGTTTGAAGCAAAAGTTAATCGGATTACTCAAGCAAAACAAGTTATTCAAGACGACACTGTTAATGCTCAAACCTTATCTTACCCCGCTGATAAAAGAGAATAGAATAACCGATGTGGGTGTGGGGAATGGCTACAACTACGAAGCAGAAGCTGTGGTTCGCTGTTTGCAGAATGGTCAAACGGAAAGTTCAATGATGCCCTTAGATGAAACTCTAAGCCTGATGAAAATAATGGACCACATTCGTGAGTAGATTTAATCTATGGTCATCATTATTTTGCTAGCTTTGATTCTATTAATTTCTTGTATTTTTCTCATTCGCTGAGGGTTCAACCAATGAAAGTTGCCTATGTCATGAATCAACATCCTTATCTAAGCTGCACGTTTATTCGGCGTGAGATTTTAGGCTTAGAGCAGGCTGGATTGACGGTTCATCGGTTTTCTATCCGTTACCCTGAAATTGAACTGATTGATCAAGCAGATAAGCAAGAAGTTGACCAGACCCGCTATATTCTGCGCGAAGGATTTGTCAGATTACTACTGAACTTTCTCCAGGTTATTTTGACTCATCCAATTAAGTTTGCGGCGGCGTTGGGACAAGCCATTCGTCTGGGGATGAAATCGAGTCGTGGCGTGTTGTTTCATTTGGCTTATTTGCTGGAAGCTTGTACCTTGTTTCTTTGGCTTAAGCAAGACCCTGTGGAGCAAGTCCACTGCCACTTTGCTACCAATTCCACAACGATTGCCATGTTATGCCATACCCTTGGTGGCCCTGCCTATAGCTTTACCGTCCATGGGCCTCATGAGTTTGACGACGTGGAGGGGCTGTCCTTACCCGAAAAAATTGTCCAGTCTGCGTTTGTCTTGACGATTAGCTCGTTTAGCAAAAGTCAGCTATTTCGGTGGTGTGGGTATGAACACTGGTCCAAAATTCACGAGATTCACTGTGGGGTAGACGATACGTTTCTAGAAGAAAGCTACTCACTGCCGGCCAATCAGCGGCAATTTGTTTGTGTGGGGCGATTGAGTGAACAAAAGGGACACTTTATTTTGCTAGAAGCCGCCCACCAGCTCGCTCAAGAGGGGCTGGAGTTCAAGATCCTGTTGGTTGGAGATGGACCGTTCAGAGGTGAGCTGGAATCGATCATTGACCAGAAAGATCTTGGGAACTATGTAGAGATTACGGGTTGGGCCACCAATCAACAGGTCCAGCAGTATATGAAAGCGTCTCAAATCCTGGTACAGCCTAGCTTTGCGGAAGGGTTACCCGTGGTGATTATGGAAGCTCTTGCCTTGGGTCGTCCTACCCTGACCACCTATATTGCGGGGATTCCTGAGCTGGTTAAGCCAGGGGAAACGGGGTGGTTAGTGCCCGCTGGCTCGGTTCCTGACTTGGTGACGGCCATGCGATCGATCCTAAATACGCCATCGGAGGATCTGGTGGTGATGGGTAAGATGGGCATGGAGGCAGTAGCTGAACGGCACAATGCCTGGACCGAGGCAAGTAAGCTGGCTGTTTTGTTTGACCAAGCAGCTCAAGATCGTGCCTCGGCCTAGCTTTTGAGTTGTGCGAGACCTGAACTAAAAGCCTGGTTCAATGGGTTCAAAGGTTGTGGTCATTTTGTAAGGAGCACCCGTATCCAGGGCATCTTGAATGGCCAACACCATTTCATTGACATGGAGGCAGTAATCAGCAGAAAGGCGGCTGGGTCGTTCTGCTTTGATGGCGGCGGCGAGTTCAGCTACACCCCGGCAAAAGTCCATTTGCTGCGATCCTTTGTAACCAAACTTGGATATGGGCTTGCTGGCAAAGGGATACTTCTGCCGCAAGGGACTAATAAAGGTCTTGCGGCGAATGTTGATCCGCTTTTTGATATAGACTGGGGAGGCGTAGTACCAGCAGTCCTTGGTGTACAAAATCCCCTTCTCGCCAATGATCCGTAGAGTATGGTCGTGGGGTGCGAGGATACTACATGTTAACCGTGCCACTACCCCACAGGCGAATTTAATGCAAGCAACGGAAAAGTCAGGGGCGTTGACCTCTAAGGGTTCGGCAACTTCCTTGTCTTTGATCAGGCAATCGGAAAAGGCGGTAACACTGACAGCAGGACCAAAGAATGCGGCCAGCCAGGTCAGGTAGTAGCCTGCATGTTCCAACGTGCAGCCCACTTCAAATTCATCTTTGTAGGGCCAAGGAAGACCCGATTCACTCAGCCATTGATCGTAAGCCATCTGATGGACCATGCCATCGTCCATCTCTGCGTAGACGAGGTAAGCTTTACCAATGACCTGCTCGCGCAGGGCTTTCCACATGGTTTGGGCCGATTCACTCAGAAAGTTGCATGGGGCGGAGGCGATGTAGAGATTTTTTTGTTGTGCCAATTCCACGAGTTCTTTGGCTTCACCCATATCGGTGGAGAGGGGTTTCTCGGAGTAAACGTGTTTTCCTGCTTCTAGGCAGGCTTTGGAGACTTCGTAGTGACTGTGGGGATTGGTCAGGTTGAGGACGAGTTCGACTTTGGGATCGGCAAGCAGTTCGTCGAGGGATGAGTAGGCGGGAACGGAATGATAAGTCGAAAAACGGGAGGCGCGATCGCTATCCCGATCCATCACGCCAATGAGTTTGAGTTCTGGATGCAGAGCCAACGTTTTGAGATAGTAGTCAGCGACAAAGCCACAACCGATGATGCCAATTTGCATGGATATTGTTCCTTAGAGTCCGTAGGATTACACGAGTACTCGTTCCAAGTGCCTGGAAGTCAAGGGTGTACCCAAAACAGTGAATGGTATGGGTACGGCCAAGCAGCTCCTCTACCCAAGGTTAAGATAAATGCCCAAGGTAAGGCGGAAGACTCGTACAGTATGTCCTTCCAGCACCAAATTCTAACTGACCTGCCAGAAGCTTGTCCACTGCAACGAGGGAAATAAAAAGGGTTTTTGGGGGCCTTTTCTCCTCCAGTTTTCAAATGATTAGGGAATGAGGGTGAAGGGTAATCGGAGCCTAATAACATCAATTTCACGTTAAGCTGAGGGACGATAGGCTCTTGTGAGATTTGTTAACTAGCCGACTGCGTTTATGACTTCTTCCCCATCTCCCATGGATTCGCCGACGGTTTATCAAGACAAAATTTGGGACCGTTTATTCATTGCCCTGTTTTCGAGGAAAATGGCCAACGCGATTGGTTGCAGGCCAACCCCTGGCTACGCTGGGTTTGTGGCTCTATCGAAGCAAATTATGAGGGGCCGCACGCCCAAGGAACAACAAGCGGTCGTCGGGATTGTGCTGCGATCGCTCGTCCCTGCCCCGGTTCTGTGGGGAATTCGTACCCTCTTCTCACCAACTCGCTGGGTGTGCGAATCCAACGCTTGGTTTGCTGCCAATTTATTTGAATGGTTGGTGGGACCGTGCGAAGTCCAAACAGCGGATATTCCCCAAGCTGACGGCACGGTCCAAACCCAAGCTAGCAAAGTCCAGATCAAAAAATGTCGCTACCTGGAAGAAAGTGCCTGCGTTGGCCTCTGTGTCAACCTTTGCAAAGTGCCCACCCAGGAATTCTTCACCAACGAATTCGGGATTCCCGTCACCATGAATCCCAACTTTGATGACCTCAGTTGTGAAATGATTTTTGGCCAACATGCCACTCCTGTGGAAGACGACGATAATATTCAACAACAGCCCTGTTTCGTCGATGATTGTGCGATCGCCTCCCCCAAAGCACCGAGTTGTCCGAAGGTGGGATGATGGGAGGGTGGCACGAAGAACGAAGAGCGAGGAATGAAAAACGAAGAGGTAAAACCCCAATTTGAACAAAATTCCCTGTACGGACAACGCCCCCGTGCTTGTCCCCAACCCCTGAACTAACCATGTCCAATGCGATCGCCACTGAACTCACCTTCCACTACCTCGATGGCCGCAACGAGTCATATACCATCTACGTGCCAACGGACCAGATGGAGGGCACCAGTGCTGAACCACATTTGCTGCGGGAGTTGATGGGACAAGCACGATGGATTTTGCATCTGGCGGATCGGACGGTGGTGATTAACATGAGTACCGTCGTCAAAGTGGAGATTCAGCCACCCATGCCGTCCCAACCCTCTGACTTGATTGCGGCCACGCCGACATTTATGGCGTTTCAGAGCAACACGGACCTTGATCTCCTTGGTGACTAGCTTAAAGTTAAAAGCCAGTGTTAGGGATAGTTCTCAATGAAAAAGAAACGTATTCGCCCCATTGCCATTTGCCTCTTTCGGTATCAGGATAAAATCCTCGTCCATTCGGGCTTTGACGCAATCAAACAAGAGTATTTCTATCGACCGTTAGGGGGTGGCATTGACTTTGGCGAATCCAGCTATGATGCGGTGATTCGGGAAATCCAGGAGGAGTTGGGGGCCGCCATTTGCCACGTGGCGTTGGTGGGGATTCTAGAATCGACTTTCACCGTCAATGGCCAACCGGGCCATGAAATTGTCTTTGTCTATGATGCCGAGTTTGTGGACCGTCGTTTGTATGAACAGCCGATTCTACAAGCGGTCGAAGGCAAAGATACCTTTGAGGCAGAATGGCGATCGCTCCAATCCCTCCGTGATGGTCCTGGCATCCTCGTCCCTGAAGCTTTGTGGACCCTACTCTAGCGATGAATTGGGCTTCTAGTCAACATCTACAGTGTTTATGTAGTTAAAACTACAAACTTAATCATCGTCATCTTTTAGCCTAAGTCCATTACTAAGCGCAGAACAAGTAGGCAAATATCAGGCAAAATCAGGCAATGATGGCAGGGTGGATGGATGCGGCTTGAGCAGTTGCAAGCATTTTTGGCAGTGGCGGATACGGGTAGCTTTCAAAAAGCAGCCAAACAATGTGGTGTGACCCAATCCACCATTAGTCGCCAAATTCAAGCCTTGGAAACTGAGCTGGCGCTGCCGTTGTTCCATCGGGCCGCCCAAGCAACGTTGACGGTGGGAGGCGATCGCTTAATTGACCGTGCCCGTCGAATTTGTAAGGAATGGGACACGGCAGTCCGGGATATTGCGGATTTGCGGGATGGGAAACAGCCAGAGCTGTGTATTGCCGCAATTCATTCGGTTTGTGCGTATTACTTGCCTCCCGTATTGCAGACGTTTTGTGCGGACTATCCCCAAGTGCAATTGCGGGTCACGTCGTTAGGAAGCGATCGCGCCCTCAAAGTGTTGCGAGATGGTCTAGTGGATGTGGCCATTGTGATGGATAACAAGTTACTGATCCGAGGGGCAGGGATGGTGGCCCGTCCGCTCTATTCAGAGCAAATTGATCTGCTGATGGCTACGGACCATCCTCTGAGTCAGTATGAGGCGGTGCCCTGGGAAGCGATCGCCCAGTATCCCCAAGTCATCTTCAAAGATGGCTATGGCATGTCCCGGTTGCTCCAAGAACAGTTTGCCAGTCAGGGCTTAGAACTCAAGGCCAGTATGGAATTGAACACCCTAGATGCCTTTCGTGGCATCGTGCGCCAAGGGGAATTTCTGGCCCTATTACCCCAATCCGCCCTGTTAGACATCAGCCATGACCCCTCCTTAGCCGTGCGACCCACTAGCCCTCTACAACTCAGCCGTGAGGTGGTTCTCGTCACCACAGACGATCGCCTATCTATTCCTCCAATTCAACATTTTTGTGCTTTGGTGCAGGATGCGTTGACCCAACCCGTGTTTACATCGTCAGGGAGCCATCCGGCCTCATCTGTTCAGTCCCCATCTCAAAATTTAGTCATGACCAACGTCTAGGTCTGGACAGGATACCACTGATCCCATCGTGCTGTGACAACGGTTTGAATCTGGGCAAAAACGGCATCCGGTGTCCCAGCAGCATCAATCCGGACCATTCGCTCTGGGTCAGCTTGCGCGAGTTCCTGAAACCCTTGGCGAACCCGTTGATGGAACGCAATGTCGATTTGTTCCATCCGATCCGCTGCGCCCCGTTGCCGCGTTCGGGCTAATCCCTCCGCTGGATCCAAGTCGAGCCAGAGCGTCAGATCGCTGCGTAGACCCTGGGTGGCGATCGCGTTCAACTGGTTGATTAACCCCTGGTCTAGCCCCCGCCCATATCCTTGATACGCAAGGGTGGAATCAGTGTAGCGATCGCACAACACCAGTTCTCCCCGCTGGAGTCGGGGTTGCAAATCGGTCGCCACATGTTGCGCTCGGTCGGCGGCGTAAAGCAAAAGTTCTGTAGAAGGAGCGATCGGGTGCCTGATTGGATCGGGTTCTTTCCCCAAGAGTATCCCCCGTAACATCTGGCCTAATTCTGTTCCACCAGGTTCCCTAGTTTGATAAACCGCTGTGGGTCTGCCGTGGAGGTTGCTGAACGGGTTTGTCGCGCTGGCTGAAGGCTGGGCCAAATCAAATGCCTCTGTCAACCAGGCAAATAATCGCTGGAGTTGCGTAGTCTTCCCACAGCCTTCACCGCCCTCAAACACAATTAGCTTGCCTTGTTGGACCATTGCACCTCTCCCCCTGGTACCCTGTGGCTCGTTCAGGACACACACTGAACTGGTAGGGGATAGCTTATCTTAAAACTTGCCCCGAATCCCAGCACGCATCATCTGCCCAGACTCTTTCCGAATTTGCGGCTCCTTCACAGTCAGCCTCTGTCTCAATCAAAGGTATCTCAGTTTCATACACTTGGACATGACTGATGGCAGTCAGGTGCGGGAGACAAAAGTAGATCGCTGAACTCAATACCCCCAACGTCAGACCCACTCTAGTCAGCAAAAGAGTCGTGGATGCTG
>JBFRWC010000432.1:0-5669 GCA_051439365.1 Leptolyngbyaceae cyanobacterium | reverse complement strand
CAGTAGGCCAGACCAACCGACGAAGACGAATCGATCGCGCTTTAGCCAGTCATCGAGGACGTCGAACCATCCTCGCTGGGCCTGCGCACGTCCCATTGCTACGGTCATTTCAAATCCTCTTAAATTATTCAGTTCCAGACGTTTAGCAAATGAATCATTGCCATTTTAGAGCGAATATTATGACGCTAGGAGGATACACAGCGTTACGCTCTACTACCGCCCTAGGACAAAGTGGCAGCTACGCTACCGCCTCGCCCTGAAGTGAAACCCGAACCAGACCTAACGGTTGTTCCGAAAACACAACAGCGTTTCTATATGATAAGTAGATACTCAAAATTTTACAATCTGATACGTACCTTCTCATCATTTGGGGGGGAACATTCCCTCAGAGTCCCTCAGTTCGGCTCATACGGAGGCAAACAACACTGTTCTGTACTGCTTATTCCGAGGGATACGGATAAGCTTGATATATCAATAGTAGGGTAAATTGGCATTCTTTCTGATGAATTTATCCAGATTTAGCATCTTACTTAGGCCGCTTTAAACCCTGAGCGACCCTCTGTGGATGGCTCTGCCCTGGAATCCTCTGTTGAGATCATCACAATTTTGGGCGTTCAGAGGGTACCGTCACCAAATTTGGCTAGAATGAAACCCGTACCAACCGTACCGCACACCGTTAGTAAGAATCATTGAAACAATATGGCGGCATCGACAACCTCTAGTAGCAATCCGGCAACCAATCCTACTCCTGCCAACGACGTGTTGAGGCAAGACGTGCTCGGCTCTCGCCGCCTCAGTAACTACTTTTTTGCCACCATAGTTTCGATTGGTGGCACGGGGTTCTTCCTCGCGAGCCTATCCATCTACTTCAATATCACGCTGTTTTCCTTTGGCCCATCTAGTGACGTAGACTTTATTCCCCAAGGTATTGCGCTGGGCTTCTACGGTATTGCTGCTTTGCTCTTGGCACTTTACCTGTGGTTAGTGATTACCTGGGATGTGGGTGGAGGCACCAATGTTTTTGATAAGCAAACTGGAGAAGCCACAATTACCCGATCGGGATTTCCTGGCAAGAACCGTGAAATCAAGGTTATCCATGCGCTCAGTGATGTCCAAGCTGTGAAGGTGGTCCTCCAAGATGGTTTGAATACGAAGCGATCGCTCTACCTGCGGGTTAAGGGCAAAGGCGATATTCCATTGACTCGTGTGGGCCAACCACTGGCCCTGGCAACGCTGGAAAACCAGGGAGCTGAGTTGGCGCGTTTTCTGAATGTGCCATTGGAAGGATTGTAATTTGGACCTGCAAACTTAAGCCGCCAAATTTGGGCACGATTTCTGTTGGGGCGATCGCCGACCAGGATAGTGAGGCGATCTCGGTTATGTAAATCTGTGAAACGCAACGTTAGTGGAGATAATTGGGAAAGCGATGGAGACCATCAAACGCTATGTTCACAAGGGATTAGCGGCCATCCTGGGTGTACTACTACTGGTGGGGTGTAGCTCGGCTCCGTCAGCCGATGCCCCTTCTGCGGACCCATTTTCTGATCTGCCTCGGTTAAATGAAGTGGCGATCGTACAAATGGCGGTGAATGGCGGGAGCATCACCATTGAGGTGGATGGCAAAAACGCTCCCGTTACAGGCGGCAATTTTGTCGATTTAGTCCAAAAAGGGGTTTATGACGGGGTCTCGTTTCATCGAGTGATCCGAGAGCCAGAACCCTTTGTGGTTCAGGGGGGTGATCCTCAGAGTAAAACGATTGATGGTCCCGATCCTCGGCTAGGGACCGGGAACTTTGTCGATCCGACGACGGGGGCTCCTCGTTACATTCCTCTGGAAATTACGCCGCAGGGACAAGATCAACCGCTTTACGGCAAGACCTTTCCCAGCGCTGGTCTCAACGTAGGCCCGGAGATTCCCCACAGTCGGGGAGCGATCGCCATGGCCCGGTCTCAAGCCCCCAACTCTGCATCATCTCAGTTTTACTTTGCCCTGGCTGATTTGTCGTTTTTGGACGGTCAGTATGCGGTCTTTGGCTACGTGACTGAGGGGATGGATGTGGTGGATGAGATTCAGCAGGGCGATCGCGTCCAATCAGCCACAGTTATATCTGGTATCGAAAATCTGGAACTCCCCGACTAGCCCACTAACCAAGGGAGGGATGTTAAACAATCGGCAAGCTTACTATGCTTGGGGCGTTACGCTGGTGCTGACAGCACTTTATGGCTTAACTAACTTGTGCCGTCCAGCAGTTGCTGAGCCAGATCCAGGTTGAAGTGAGTCGCGGTCCCTGCGGGACCAGCGATTGTCTCAAACGGTCGATCCGGTTCACCCAAGTGGTCTAAAACCAGAGCCGCCGTGGAAAAATCGTCCTGGTCGCTGTAATCATGCACGGTGATCACGGACTTGAGATCAGCTTTGGTGGCAGCGGTGAGTCCGTGGGCCGTATCCTCAAACACCAAGCACTGTTCAGGCTTTAACCACATTTGCCTCAAAACGTAATGATAAATGTCAGGAGCAGGCTTTTTCTGGGGGACGATGTCGCCGCCGGCAATCACCTCAAACCAGCGGACGCTCTCTGGACCGAGGGTGGATTGGAGCAGGGCGATCGCGTTTTCTGGGGCACTGGTGGTGGCGATCGCTAAGCGGATCTTCTGACGACGGGCTTCCATGATCAATCGCCTAATTCCGGGACGCAGGGGAATCTTGCCATCCCGCAGCAACCGCTGATAGAATCCAGTTTTCGTGGCGTAAAGCTGAGCAATAAAGTAGGGTAAGTTGACTGGGGTATCACTTTTGCCAGGGATACAGACGGTACCCGGAAAACAAGGCGCATATTCCCGGATAAAAAAGCGAATGCGCTCTTTGCCCCCAGCGACTGCCAGCAGCTCTCCATAAAGCTCCTCGTCCCAGTGCCAATCTAGCCCCGCATCCTTAAACGCTCGATTAAAGGCTAGACGATGGCCATCCCGCTCAGTTTCCGCTAAGGTTCCATCTACATCAAAAATCAGTGCCTTCAGTGTAGTCACGACAGAACATCCATAATCAACTTGATTTTTCTTTACCTTTTTAGCATCTCACATTGCACTTCGTTGCGTAGTGTTAACGATCGCTATATTAAAGTGGGCATTCATGATACGTTACTCTAGACAGTCAGGTCCGAGATCGTACGGATACATTCCTCTCTTGCCTGACCGAATTGAATCAACCTGAAGTACAGCCCTGAAAAATTTAAGATTAAGTTGAACGCACTCACGTTTTAACCAGGAGAAAAACCCGTTGAAAAGCAATATCAATCCCTCTCACTCCAGCCAGCAGGGCCAAGACGATTTTAGTGAGTACGTGGCTCATCTCCAGCTTCATATGGCGTTACAAGCCCGTAACTTGGTGCCCAGTATTAAGTTGGCCAACAACAGCCGTGAGCAACTGCTCCAAGAAACTCAAGCCGATTTTGAGAAGATTGTCTCTCGTCATCACACCGGATCACAGGCATAGTGTTTTTCAGCGTTGTTATTCCCACTTACAACCGTAAGCCTATCTTAGAAAAGTGCCTGAAGATGTTGGAGCATCAGCGCTATGATCGCTCCCTCATCCAAGACTATGAAGTGGTAGTGGTGGATGATGGTTCCACAGATGACACCGTTCCTTGGCTTGAAGCTCAGGCCAAGGAATTTTTACATGCCCGCCTATTACAACAGTCCCACGAAGGACCAGCCGCTGCTCGTAATCGAGGGGTGCAAGCGGCTGAGGGGGACACCATTATTTTTATCGACAGTGATTTGGTGGTGCTGGAGGGGTTCCTCCAAGCCCATGCCGTCGCGTTAACTCAGGGGCAGTGGGAATTGGGAAGCGATCGCCTCTTCACCTATGGTCGAGTGGTCAATACCTGCAATTTCGACGACCCGACATCGGAGCCGTACAAGATCACAGACTTTTCAGCGGCCTATTTCGCCACCGGGAATGTGGCGATCGCTAAACACTGGCTGGAAAAAGCTGGCCTGTTTGATACTCAGTTCCAACTCTACGGCTGGGAAGACCTAGAGCTTGGTGTTCGCTTGAAAAACTTGGGCTTAACCCTAATCAAATGTCCCGAAGCCGTGGGTTATCACTGGCATCCAGCCTTCAATCTCGATCAAATCCCCTCCCTGATTGACAAAGAAATTCAGCGGGGACGCATGGGAGTCCTGTTTTATCAGAAACATCCCACATGGTCTGTGCGAATGATGATTCAGATGACCTGGCTTCATCGGGCACTGTGGGGGCTGCTCTCAGTTGGCGGTACTTTAAATGAAAAGAGCATGGCCCCTTTCTTGCAGTGGCTGATTGATCAAGGCAAACCCCAACTGGCATTGGAGATTGCCCGTGTATTTCTCAATTGGTACAACGTCAAAGGGGTGTATGCTGCTTACGATGAAATGAAGCAGGTATCGTAAACCTTTAAAGTCGTAGACTTCACGCTTTAATCCTCCTACAAAAATTATCGGAATCTCACACGGAAAAGTCCGGGAGCGTGGTAGCCCCGTGATTTTAATCCGGGGCGGAAACGCGACACGAGCCGCTTTAGCTGCCGTGATGTGGGTCATTCATGTACGCCATTATTTTAGCGGTGCTAACCGCTCCAGTCGTGTCATAAAAATAGGATCTAGGCCATAGGCTAGGGAGTTTAAGGAGATGGGGAAATTCTTTTCTTAGCAGCCGTGAAGACCGTCCTTTGAACGCCTTGGCGATTTCGTGAATCGCCACCTCGCTCGAATGCTCCACCAAGACATGAACATGATCAGGGGCGATCTCTAACGCCTTGATCAGCCATCCCCTTTCCGCTGCTACCTCATTTAATATCTGGGCTAGCCGAGCTTTAACCTTGCCCACCAACACAGGCTTCCGTCTTTTAGGAATCCAAACGATATGAACGTGAGCCAGCCCAACAGCATGAGATGTTCGCCTATATTTTGCGGATGTTTTTCTCACTTTAGCTCTGTCGATGATATTGCGACTATCTACATGATAGGCTACAATTGCACTATGAGTAAAAAACAATCGTAACCAGCAAGGCGAGTGCCCTTGACAATGATGATCTTCCCGTATTCGGTGAAAAACCAGCAGAGTGGAAGCCATCTGGCAAAAGGGTGAAGCGTGGGCTGTATCGTACTGCCCAAAACTGGTCTGTAAACGCGGATTGTAATGGAGCCTTAAATATCATTCGTAAAGTAGCGGGAACCATCGGGATTCGCCTGATGGAACTCAGTAGGGGCGTTTTGACTTCGCCCGTGAGAATCCGTATCTGGACTCTTAACGAATCCCCGTGTCTTTAGAGCGGGGAGTAGTCAATTAGATTCCACAGGGAGGATAGAACGATGGGTCAACAAAACAATTTCTTGGGTGGGTTTTTGCTCGGTACGTTATTGGGCGGAGTCGTCGGCGGGGTTGCTGGGGTATTGGTTTCATCTCGATTGCCAGATGAAGCAGACGACCTGGAGACTGATATGGTTGACGATCAGGAACGGGAGGATAAGTGGTTATCCGCAGAACCCAATGATGTTTCTCGTCGCAACTTAGAAGTCAATATTGCTCAACTCTACAATGCGTTCGTTGATGTGCGACAGCAACTCTGCACTGTAAACGTGCTGTCAGCTTCATCCATTGGCGATCTAGTATTGCTGTTATACTTATC
>JBFRWC010000431.1:0-16094 GCA_051439365.1 Leptolyngbyaceae cyanobacterium | reverse complement strand
ATCAAGACTAAAGTCGGCCTCATCCAAGCCAAGCCCAAGATCATCCTCGGCACTCAGAACAGCATCGGGACTCGGAGACCCATCCAGACTAAAGTCAGCTTCATCCAAGCCAAGCCCAAGATCATCCTCAGCACTCAGGGCAGGATCGAGACTGAAATCAGACTCGCCCAACCCAAGGCCAAGGTCGTTATCAGTACTGATATCACCATCGGGACTTAGTGCAGCATCAATGCTGGAGTCAACCTCATCCAAACCAAACCCAAGAGCATCTTCAGAAGCAAGGCCAAGATCATCGGGACTTAGTGCAGCATCAATACTGGAGTCAACCTCATCCAAGCCAAACCCAAGAGCATCCTCAGGATTTGGAACATCCTCGGTCTTAAGGTCAGTCTCGTTCAAGTCAAGCCCAAGATCCTCATCGGGACTCAGCGCCGCATCAGGACTGAAGTCAGACTCATTCAAGCCAAGGCCAAGATCGTCTTCAAGACTCAGGACGGCCTCGGCATTAAAGTCAGACTCATCCAAACCAAGGCTGAGATCATCGTCAGCACTCAGAACTACATCGGGACTCAGCGCTGCATCAGCACTAAAGTCAGACTCATCCAAGCCCAAACCAAGATCATCTTCAAGACTCAGGACCGCATCGGTACTATGGTCAACCTCATCCAAGCCAAGGCCAAGATCATCGTTATTGTTGGCACTTGGAACAACATCAGCACTCAGACCCGCATCGGCACTGAACTCAGTCTCGTCTAAGTTAAGCCCAAGATCATCTTCAGCACTTAGAACATCATCTGAGGATGGGCTGGATTGCACTGCAAGATCGAAATCATCTTGCCCAGTGGAGGAACTCTCATCAGCCCAAATATTATCGTCGTTGTCGAGGTCAAAACTATCGGTAATAGGGTGTTCAGCCAGGTTATCAGCTAAGTCACCGACCAAGTTATCAGGCAAATCTGTTGCTTCAGCCAGATCTAGGTCTATGTCAAAGGGGGTTTCCGTTGGGTCCGCAGAGGTTGGAGCGGTAGAGGGTGAGGCGATCGCCTCATCGTCAAAGCCTAAACCCTCCATGTCCTCCATTCCTTCCAAGTCCAATGCATCCCCAGCATTGTCGTCTGCCAGATCATCGAGAAACCCAAAGGCATCTTCTTGATCCACACCTGCCTGCTCAGAGCTTGCTAGATCAGGGCTTGCTAGATCAGGGCTTGCTAGATCAGGGCTTGCTAGATCAGGGCTAACTGACTCAGACAATAGCTCATTGGATTGTTCCGTAAACGGATCTGCTGTCAAGCCCAAGTCTAAACCTAGGTCAAAGCCCAAATCATCAGACTCACCGCTTCCCTCCGCTGTGGTACTGGGCTCGTCCCCACTGAGTTCGTCCCTACTGGCTTCTGCTTCTTGATCTAGCCAAAAATCAGCCTCGTCCTCAAACGTGGGACGTTCAGTCAAACTATCCTCAAAGCTATCTGCCAAGCCTTCCTCGCCTGGATTTTCAAAGATTTGATCCTCGCTTTGGTCTCCTGCCGAGACCATTGCTGGTGCCCCAAAAAGACTATCTAAGATGTCACTGTCGTTCGTATTGCCATCGCTTGCGAGTGAACCATCCAGGTTGTCCACCCTATTGGTAGCTTCGGAGGACAGGGAAGTGTCTTGGCCAAAATCGAAGTCTGGTTCTAGAGATTCCGTAGCGGTGACGGCTTGATTAGAGGCGATCGCTGGCATCGCCATTGATGAATCTAATGCATTATCCTCAAAGGGGCTATCCTCAAAGGGATTGTCTCCAAGGGGAGTATCCAACTCAGCAAAGGGATCGGCAGGGGTATCAAAATCGTCGTCGAATAACGATGCATCATTGAGGGTATCGTCGTCGAATAACGATGCATCATTGAGGGTATCGTCATCAATCTCCAAATCGGTATTGCTGTTTTGAGAAGTGGGATCATCCGTGCCAAACAGATCGTCTACGGCATCTGACTCCGGTCCAGTAGTCAGGTCCAAGGCGATCGCCTGCGGACTCGTTTCACTGCCTAGCGGTTCAGGCTGACCGTCTGTGGCAATAGAATCTGCCCACGGATCGGACAGATCGATATCTTCTCCCATGTCCTCAGTCCCTAAGGTCGTAGAGGTAGGCTCTCCCCAGATATCATCATCGGCACGACGGTTGGCATCACTGTTTATCTCACGGTCTGCACCACTACCGATGTTGTCGTTAAAGTCCATGCCAGCCAGGGTTTGCTCCGGCTCAAGCCCCTCCACCTCCGCCATATCCGCGAACAGACCGTCAAACTCGTCGGGTAATAATTCTGGAGCAGGACTCCCTGTGTCTAGGGGAGAATCAACATCACCGAAATCGGCTTCTTCTTGACCAGCAAAGAAAGCTCCCAGGTTATCCAATTCACTCGCATCGATTTCTGAATCGAATGAGCGATCGCCCTCCTCTTCGGGAGTGATGAGCAATTCGTCGGTAGTCTGATTTGTATCCGTCTCTCCGTCAAGAGCATCTGTAGCCGAAGCCGTATCCTCAAACAGCCCAGAGCTAGAGTCTTCTGCTAGAAGATTATCTGAGGCAAGGGGAGCTTGATCAAACAAGTTGTCCAGCCCTTCAGCTTCTATGTCCGTGGCCAAGCCTAGGGGATCATCAGCGGTTGCAGTTTCGCCCATGTCCATACCCACATCGGTCTGACTTGGTTCAGCCAAGGGCATCTCATCATGATCAAACGTGTTTAGAATAGCGGAAATATCATCTTCGCTAGTGGAGAAGTCTGCCGAACTCCCTAAGGTGTCGTCATCCAACAAGTCAGAGAAGTCATTGAGAGCATCCAGCGCCAAATCGTCCGATAGCTCATCTGGTTCTGCCACCCCAGTATTCTCTTCAGACCAGTCGAAACTCAAATTTTGGGAGGATTCACTATCAAATAGATCTGCTAGACTGTCCATCGCCTCTGGCCCAACTTGGGGGCCAACCCGCTGATGGTGAGCGCTGTCCCCTTGAGCATCCAAGGCATCCAGCAGGTTATCCACATTCGTATTCGTATCAGATGGATCTGCCCCTGGGGAGGTTTCTTCAGCAACATCCAGGGTGTCAATCAAATCTAAGCTATCGGCCAAGTCAACCTCGTCGTCAGCATCGGCGCTATCTGCAAAACTGTCTCCAAATAGGGACGCTACGTCGCTGTCGTCGATATTATCGTTATTGTTGTCTAAGTTATCGAAACTGTCACCGAAACTACTATCACCGAAACTACTATCACCGAAACTATCGTTGGGCTGGTCGTTGGGCTGGTCGGCGGAGCTATCGGAGAAAAACTCCCCACTGTCTAGCCCAAAGGCATCGCTGACAACATCAGAATGACCATAACCCAGATCATTGAGGTCTTCTGTCTCCATGGCATCAACGGAACGGGTTGGAGCGATCGCCTCTTCTACGACAGCCGGACAGAGTTTCAACAAAGCTTCACTAACTTCGATGTCAGGGCAGCGGTTGGCGGCCCCTAAGGTCTGAGCTTGCTTTAGTGTTTTGATGATCACAGGGGCAAGTTGGCGGTAGCTATTATCGGGGTGAGCGATCGCTCGTTTGCTTGTGTCTAATAACTCACCCCAAGCTTGGGACGCACCCACCGCTTCCCCCTGCTGATCCAAAGCTCGACAAATATCTTGCAATTGTTGACGGCTTTCTGTGGTATCAGCCTGCTTGAACAATCCCAATAGATTGCGGAGTTCTGCTGCCACATCCTTTTGGAAAAAGCGTTTTAATGCCGCTGCTTCATCAATAGCAGGACGAGCCGTCACCGCAGAGTGAGGCGATAGATCGACATCAACAGGCTTATCTCCACCTGAATGGGTCACCAAGGTACTCAAATGAGCATTTAATTGGCCGAAAACAGGCTCCACCTCGGCCATCACTTCATCAGACTTCTCATCCGTAAGGCCAAATGGACCTTGGAGATGACCCAGCAAATCTTGCAGCGTGTCAAAAACCCGAAGTAAGAGAGTCTCCAGCTTTTGATCCACTTGAACTGGACATTCCTTGAGCACCTTGAAATAGTCCTCAAGGCGGTGGGACGTTTTTTGGATGCTATCAAGACCCAACATGGCCGCTCCCCCTTTCACCGAGTGAGCCGCTCGAAAGACCTCGCCAATCATTTCAGCATCAGCCATTGTACTTTGCAAATTGAGCAAGCCTTTCTCAATCGTACCGAGGTGGTCTTTGGCCTCCTCGATAAAGTAGCCCATGATTCGCTGTTGTTGCTCCGATTGCATCGTCGTATTCCTCTCAACCCACTAAGTGAACGCCTTGCAAACTTTGATCACATCTAATCTTTAGCGATGTTTATCCTCCCTATTTCCCAAGGTGTTGAGTAAACATAGCACTAATACTGCTCCCTGTTATTGCCCCCGGTAGAATGACTTCCTAAGAATTGTTTCTTGTCTTAAGAGTTTCTTGCCAAAGGCAATACACGCCCTCCAACTGGCTAACGCCTAGAACGCAAAATTGCCTATATCTTACCCACACCCGTCCTGAATTACACCCGTCCTGAATACACTCATGCTAATCATGCTTGCCAATGTAATTTGTTCCACATCGTTTCACATCATATGTTGTGTTCAACATACCCAAAGTGTGTTCTAAAATGACAGACTTGTATTAATTCGTTGATTTCTGCGTTGACATTCTGTGGTACATCGTTGCAAGCAGTAAGATGTGAGAGTTTATGCCCCATAGCCATCAAGCAATGGCCATCGAGTAATAGCTATCAAAACAATGGGAATCGACTGGTGTGGGACAAACGCGGGTTGAGAGGCTACCGGGCTTCGGATACATCGACTTTGAATCGCTCTACTGAGTTGAGCAACTCGCGAGCCACGCCAACCTGGTTTTGCAGGGAACCGGATACTCGCTGAGCCTCTTGCGAGGTTTCCTGAGCGGTTAATTCCACAGACTGCATCACCTGGGCTACGGCACGGGAGGTCTCCGTTTGTTCAACCGTATCAGCGGTAATGGAGCGCACGAGGGTGTCAATCCGGTTCGAGACTTGAATAATGTCTTCTAGCGATCGCTTGGCCTGTTCCGCTAGCCGGGTCCCTTCAATTACCTGCTGAGTGCCTTCTTCCATCGCCGTCATTACCGACCCCGTCTCACTCTGAATTTGCAACACGATTTGCTCGATTTCTTTCGAGGCTTTAGCAGCCCGATCCGCCAACTGCCGGACTTCATCGGCCACAATGGCAAATCCTCGACCGGCTTCTCCAGCCCGTGCCGCCTCAATACTGGCGTTCAGGGCTAGCAAGTTGGTCCGAGAGGCAATCTGTGAAATCAAGGCAACAATCTTAGAAATTTCCTGGGAGGACTCCGCCAGACGTTTCACCTTCCGGGTGGTTTCTGCCACCGTCTCTCGAATTTCCAAAATACCGGACACGGTTTTCTCCACCGCTTCCCCACCCCGCAGCGCTGTAGAAGATGCAGAACGGGCCACTTCTTCCGCTTCACGGGCGCTTTCAGCCACCCGCTGAATCGAGTTCGTCATCACCTGCACGGAGTTCAGAGTGACCGCTAACTCTTCAGCTTGTCGCAGGGCATCAGAGGAGAGCGATCGCGCAAACATCTCATTCTCCGTCGAACCCTTACTCACCTGCCGCGCTGCCAACTTCACCTGCTCCACAATTTCCCGCAGGTTTTGAATGGTGAGGTTAAACGAGTCCGCTACCGCCCCTAGTACGTCTGCTGTCACCTCGGCCTGAACGGTCAAATCCCCTCGTGCTGCTCCTTCCACATCATCTAGCAACCGAATCACCTGCCGCTGCAAATCTTCTTTCGCTTGCTCTTGTTCTTCGGCTTTGCGTTGGGCCTCGCTGGTGGTAGTCAAAATCACCCGTGCCATTTGATTAAACTCAGCCGCCAACTGACCAAATTCATCCTCAGAAAAGATCTTCGATCGAGCACTCAAATTGCCTTGAGATACGGTTTCAAACTGGTGGCGCAACTCTTGCACAGTTTTATCCGCCGAGCGATAGGCTCCATTACACACCACCCAAGAAGTCCCCCCCCCCACCAATCCTACAGCAACCGTCATTAACCCCGTCTGTACCAGAGTGGCCGGCTTTTGCTCCGGGATCAACCGGGTCACCCCTTGCCCAACTAGGGCCACTGCCAGCCCGGAAGCCACCCCTGTGGCCAACGCGACCCAGAGTTTCTTGGTGGGCATGGGGGCATTTTCTAGGGGCGCAAACATGCCCTGCTTGACCGATACTTCTCGCTCAATGGGTTGGCTACTGGCTTTCCCAAAGGCCGGCATTTGGTCGGCTGAGGTGGAGAAACTAAAGACATCATCCTCTTGGCCTAACGCCTGACTGGGCGTAAACTCCTCTGAGTCAAACCCCATGTCTGCAGTCCCCGCACCAGTGTTCCCTTGGGGATTGTCCACCATTTCTGAGTCCATTGCTGGCGTACTAAACCCCGCAGAGTTATCACTCAGATCAAAATCAGGTAAGTTGCCAACGTCGTCAAATTCGTCAAACTCGTTGAGAAAGTCAAAATTATTGCCTGATTGAACGGTGCCAGCTTCCGTGTCGTCTAGGGCTTGATCCTCTGTAGGCGGCTCAAAGTTCTCGTCTACCAAGGTTCCGGCGCGATCGCCATCAAAGCCATTACTCTCTGTAAACGCAAAGGTCGTATCCTGAGATTCAGCTCCATTGGTTTGAGGCTCCGATCCAAATGAGGCATCAGGTTGATCGATGGGATACCCCTCATTCCCATAACCGTCATCATAGGTCGAGGCTTCTTCACTAGAATCCATCCCGTCTGGACCGGGCATCATAAACAAGGTTTCATCCTCAGACGCTAAGTCCGCAAATGGGGCAGAATGAGTCAGGGGCGTATGAGATATGAGTTGTTCTTGAGAGAGGGCATCAGACGGATCTTGCCAGTCCGTATCCATCCCCGGATCGAACGGATCTTCCGCTGGTTCATCCAACTCTGATACATCATCAGGGAATGCTGAATCCTCCCCAAACGAAGCATTATCAAAGGAATTGTCATCAAATACTTCATCATCCAACGATTCTCCCAGCGATGAACTCGGTTCCGGCTCCAACGGAACCTCATCAAATACAGCACCTTCCGCTTGAAACGGATCATCGGTTTGAAAGGAGTCATCAGCCTGAAACGGATCGTCTGAACCAAATGGGTTAGCCTCCGATTCAAAATCAGAGAACGGCTCATCTGCAAATGCGCTATCTTCATCCGAGGCAAAGGGATTGGCAAAGGGATCATCCTCCCCATCAGGCAACCACTCGTCATCAGACTGATCCGTGGTTTCAGGAAAATCAGTCGCCCCAAAATCTTGAAGCTCATCTAGGTCAGAGGTGCTATCCGCAAAGCCATTCGCATCGAAATCACTGGCCGCATCAAAACTACGTCCTTCAACAGACAAGGCATCAGTCTCAAAGACACCTTCAGCGCTGTCTGAAGAGGGCGTCAGAGGGTCATCGGGCATGCTCGATTCCTGGGGATCGAATGCCTGTGGGTCAAATGCCTGGGGATCGAATGTCTGTTCGCCGTCACTGCTACTCAGCATGGCACCTGCCTGCTCCTGAGCAAAGGCAATCCCATTGTTGGCATACTCCACATACTCTGGCTCAGTCGTCAAGTTCAGTACTTTCGTATAGGACTCAGTAGCAATGTCGTACTGATGGAGACCATAGCAGTAGATGTGACCTTTGAGTAATTGAATATTGAGGTCTTCGGGATAGTCGTCAGCGAGTTGATCAATTACGCCAGCCGCTTCCTCATACTGCCCTTGCATGTATGCCCGCTCAGCTATTTGATATTGCTGCATGTTTTCAGTCCCTAACACCATGTGCCTTTCTCCAACCTCATCCGAGTTCTTCCAACGGTTACAGGTACGATCTGCGTTTTTCCGAATCCATCACTAAGTGGCCCATCGGGCTGAACGCAGGATAGCGACCTGATCCAGCAGCCACAAGACCTGATTGCTCGCCTCCCCAAACAGCCATTCTCCTCTGATAAACGGAGCCATACTATCGGGTGCATTTCTTGGCACTTGAACATCGTCAATGTTGAGCCAATCCATGCCAATAATCTCGTTTACCGCCAGTCCAAGCATAATGTCTTGATCCTCTACAGCAATCACGGGAATTTCCGAACGATCAGTGGTTAACGGTGCAGGATTTCCCAAAAACTGCCCCAAGTCAGCAACCCAAATCACCCGACCTCGCACATTGAGCGTACCCAAAAGCAATGGGGAAATATTCGGTATCGCGGTAATTCGATCCGGAGAGGGTTCAATCACCTCCTTAATCCCAACGGCAGGTAGGGCAAACTCCTCGCCAGAGATACATAAAAAACGTAGATGCAACTCGCCTTCCGGACTTTCAAGTTCCTGAAATTCGGGAACCTGCTCTTGCCCTTTACCTGTAAGAAAATCCGGATTACCGATCATGACAGTTGCCCTAACATAAACTCTCTGTGTCTTTAGAAACCAAAACCTTAATCAAACCAAACATTATCCTCGGAACATTACCACCCAGAGCATTATCCCCGCAGCAGTTGCTTAACGGTTCCTACAAGTTCCCTTGCTTGAAAGGGTTTAGCAATGTAAGCATCTGCCCCTTGTTTCATGCCCCAATACCGATCAAATTCCTCACCCTTGGACGAACACATCACCACTGGAACGTCCTGCGTATCTGGATCAGCTTTGAGCCGGCGACACACTTCGTAGCCATTCATCCGGGGCATGACAATATCCAACACAACTAGGTCTGGGCGATCGCCCTGGATTTGTTCCAACGCTTCAACTCCATCACTGGCTACAGCAACCGTTAGGCCATTCTCCCTCAGCAATCCCGTAATCATTTCCCGCTGGGCTACGCTGTCTTCTACTACTAAAACTGTACTCATCCTCTCCTACCTACCATCCGAAAATTTTACGGGAAAGACACACAGTAACTTTAAGTGCCATGTTCGTCCAACTCAAGGGCAAATCAGTCAATTTCTAATGCTGAAATCTAAACGATTCTCTCCTTTCATTTGCTTACTACATGACTATTGCTACATTATGCGCCACATTCTCCCTGGCTTAAAGCCTTTGTCAAGAATAACGACATCGCCTACTGCTCCTAGCATTAAGGAATGGCAGCCGAATCGGCGGAAAGTGAGTACGCTTGCCACCGTAGAGCCGTGTTGACCGATTAGGGGGGAGGAACGGATGTGGAGGAGTCTGGGGGCAAGGATTGGGAGGAGTGACTGGCAGAATGGCCAGAGGGATTAGAATGGGCCGATGTTGGCAGATATGGGTCACCTGATGACAAGAGCGCATCTGTCCTTATGTACCTTTCTACAACAGTGAATAACTCCTGATCGCTAAAAGGCTTGGTGAGGTAGTCGTTTGCCCGAACCATCCGAGCCTTTACCCGATCAATGAATCCATCCTTACCTGTTAGCATTACGATGGGAATTTGTCGAAAGACTGTAGCTTTTCGCAACATCGCACAAAGCTCATATCCGTTTAATTCCGGCATGGCAATGTCACAGAGAATCAGATGGGGTTTGATTTGAAAGACTGCTTTGAGAGCATCAAGTGGATTGGCAATGGTGGTCACATGGTATCCGTGGGGTTGTAGCATGGCCTCGACGGTCTGCCGACAAGTCAGGCCATCGTCGATACACACAATCCGAGGCGGCGCAATCCGAGGCGGCACCATCCGAGGAGGAGAGTGGAACTTTAACTTATCCTCTGGAGAGGATGGGATTGGATCGAGATGACTAGGATCTTGGGGTGGCGATAGTTGAACGAGGCCTTGGCGGACATAGGGGTAGAGAGCTTTAGCCACGGACAGAATATCGCGGTTGAGGTATCGGGCCAGTTGCCGAATCGAGGGATAGTTCTGGGTCCATTGCTTCAGGGTTTGGTAAGTACTGGGTTTGAGGGCAGTCTGAAGCGGGATGGGATTATCGATTGAGAGGCACTGATCGGGTGACTGGATGTGCGGATGGAGTTGCTTCCAAGCTTGCACTTGTTTCATGGTATCCCCGACTAGGGCGGAGAATTCAACGTTAACCAAGGGCGGCGACAAGGGAGCGCTGGTTTCAAAAATAAATGAGCCTTGATGTAGACCGAGTAAGTCAAATAGGGTTTCCCGAATCATCCCTTCGACAATGGCCTTGCCGTGTTGGGGGGGGAGGAGTTTGTTTTCAATCAGGGACCACAAGTGGCCATATTCTGGCGCGTTGATGGTGGCGATCGCTGGAGCGCAGATGTCGTCCAGACAATGGGCGCGATCGTATCGTCGTAAATAATCCCGTAATCGCTGCAAATTATTGCTATTGTCAGAACTGTAGATGATGTGGCCATGAACGAAAAACACAAACCATGAGGCGATCGGCTCGGACAGCGGGGGGAAAGGAGGCAGTAGGAACGAATTGTCAGACGCGAAGCCATCCATCCCCTTCAACGGTGCTTGGGAAGGGTATGCCTCCACAAATAACTCCCCCGTCCGCTGGCCGAGTTCAATGAGCTGCAATATGCTCCGGATATCGATTTCACTTAGCTCACCCTGCATCTAAGTCAATACCATTTGCTGTCTTTGATTGATCTTGATCCGTAACTGTTGTAGCTGTAACCATCTACCTCGTATCGTCTTGTGCCTAACCCCATAATGAGCACTGATGATGGCCAGCACTGCGACAGCGTTGACTCCACCCTGCTGGCAAGGCACTTGCTAGGAAGAAAGCTGTTAGGGAACAACCCACCCATAAGTAACAAGTTATTGCAACTTGTCCCACCATTCTCCATTAAATAACTATTCCCACATAGAACATTGTCGTCGATCAACCGTCACAGTCCCCAAGATGAAAATTTTTAGGTTATTTTTGATGTACAAGGGTGACTCTAGAATAGTGGCCCCTTTGCCGAATTATTCTTAAACTAGTGATGGTCATCTTGGTTCTGGCCAGCCTATGGTAGGCTATGCCAGCATTCCTGCGTACAGTGATAGCATAGTCCGAAGAGTAACATTTGGCGAATAGGCGGTCATGAAGCGATAGAATGCCAAAGCCTCAAAGAATCCGAGGATTACGGAGGATCTTCATCCTACTCGTAGAGCCGACTATTCGTTTGGGCAAAAACATCCTGGTTGCGGTTTCCTGGGACTGGATGTCATGTCAGTTACAGTGATCAATTCCGCCAAGAAGAAACTGCAAATCTTTTCAGTCTTTCGTTACTATTATTGAAGCAATAGGCTCAAAGGACGGAATCTGGGTGTAAATATCGTTAAGCGATGGAGCGGCGATGACGGATGCAGGGTCGGAGACCCATGGGAATGATCGTCTCACTCGTTACTTCTCACTCAATGGAAAAAGATTAGCGCCATCGTTGTCTGAATCTGGCTGATTTTGAGTCATCCACCACCTGAATAAAATGCCCAAAACTGTAGGAAGAGGATTGTCAGTGTGTTGTATCTAGCTGAAGTGCTGAAAAAAACGAGAGCATTCGGGAGCGGCAAAACCGAGTTCAGATTGCTGGCCTGCCAACGCGCTGAGTATAGCTGGAGTGCGGTGGGGGAAGAGGTGATTCCGGCTCCAGACGACGTTCCATACAATTCGGGAGCCTTGGTTCTAGTCGATTTGAGCGGAAATCGCAGTGTCCAGCGATATACAGAGGCAGGGAAGCAGCTAGTTGGAATATTGCAGAATTTTTCAAAGCTGCAAGAAAAGTTCAAGACTCAAGAAGAAGACATTGAGCAGTGGAAGCAGTCTCTCACCTATCAGAGTCAAGAATTAAACCGCCGGGAAATGGAGTTGGAAATTCGGCAGGAACAGGTTCAAGAGGTGGAAAGTGAGCTAGAGAAGCTAGAAGCCCAACGCCAAGAAATTGAGACGGCTAGAACGGAGGCCGATAAGATCCAGGAGGAGTTCAACCGTAAAAGCCAGGAACTGGAAGGGGCTTGGGCACATCTAAACGGGGAGCGGCAGAAATTTGAAGAACAACAAGGGGAGACGAGTCAGAGTAGTGGGTTAGGGCTGGAGCAGTCGCAACAACTGAACGAGTTGCTGGGGCAAATTGCCAGCCATCCCCTGCCAACTGCATCGATGAGTGAAATTTTGGGTCAAGCTCAGACGTTACTGGGGCAGCAACAGGAAACGTTGGATCAATACTGGACCCAGTTAGAGGAAGACCGACAAACCTCTGAGCGGCTTCAGGCTGAGGTGGAACAGGGGGATGGTGTAGTGATCTGGGATGATTGGCACACCTCAAGGGATGCCTGGGTTAAAGCGCAAGCGGTGTTGGATGGTCAACGGGATTTGGTGGCGCTGAAGCAAGGGATGTTAACCCTGCTCTCTGCGAATGCCCAGCGCCAGGAAGACTTACAGCAGTCCCTTAGTCAGTACACTGGTGCCGGGGACAGTGAGAGTGGGACGACAGTGGATACAGATGCTCTGGAACAGATGCCGATTGAGCAGCTTCAGGCAACGGTTCAAGATCTGAACACTGATTTGGAGAAAAATGCCCGCTTTGTCAGTATTCAGGAAGAGGAATTAAATGCTCAGCAGCAAGACATTGATGATTTACGGCAGCGGATTGCGGCAGCGAGTGAGTACGACCGCCTTCAACTGGAAACGGAACTGAATGATGAGCAGGAAAGCTATCGGATGCTGAATGAGACCCTGGTGGGGCAGCGTCGCAATGTCCAAGAACGTCAGGCGGTGTTGTTGAAGCATGAGGTGGTATTAGCTCGCCGCCAGGGGTTACCGATGCCCCCGGGGGCAGAGGCGATGATCGATTTTGGCCCTCTAGTGGACCAGTTCGCCCAGGCAAAGGGGCAGTTGGCTGAGGAGGTGCAGCAACTGGAAGCGCAAATTACGGAGTTGGAGGAGGCGATCGCCCAACAGGAGACTCAAGTCCAACAACAGGCTGAGGCAGTGGAGCGTCAGCGTCAAGACCTGTTGCAGCAAGAGCAGGAGTGGTTAGAGAAAAGGACAGCCGCTGCGGAGCTACTGGGAAAGGTGAACACCTACCAGGACACTCTCCAGCCCATTCAAGATGCGTTGCGCCACACCAAGGATAAAATCAATGAGCTGCAAGAATTAGCAACAGCACTCCAATCATCCACGGACAACCAGAACAATGCCGTCTCTGCAATGCAAGCAACGCTACAAACCCTAACGGTGGCCTAGGGCGGTGATTTGAGTGATGCTCAGTGATGCTCAGCCATCTTGAGGTTCAGCTTGGTCCCGTTGGACGAGGATCACATGCTCGGTAAACTGCTCAAAGGTATCGTCATGGCTGATGACGAATAACTGGTGAAAGGTTTTGAGGTTGGCGATCGCTTCTCCCAAACTTTCCCGGCGGGTCCGGTCCATATTGGTGGTGGGTTCATCAAAAAAGGCGATATCAATATCGGCTAACACCCGTAGCAAGGCCAATCGCACCGCCAAAGCAGCGCACATTTGTTCCCCTCCCGATAGGTTAACGAATCGGCGGTTATGTGGGCCTTCTTGTACCAGAATTTCATAATCACGGGTCCATTCTAGGGCCACATTTTGGCGATTTAAGAGTTCCCGAAAGAGGCGATCGGCTTCTTTGGAAATCACCTGCACATAGCGTTCGGTAATCCGTGGACCCGCTTCTTTGTAGGCATTTCGGGCAAAGCTGATAAAGTCATGGCGGCTCTGGCGAGTGGTTAGGTCTACCTGGGTGCGATCGCGCTGCTCAGCCATTGTGGCCAACTCGGTGCGTCGAGATTCCAGTTCTGCCAGGAGCCTCCGCTGTTCCGGCAGACTGCCTTGGAGTTGATCCCAGCGACTGCGAATAGTCGTGTAGTCTTGGTTCACCTGTTGTAAGACCTGGGGATCATAGTTGGTACGGGCTAGGATGACTTCTGCTTGCACTGTCTCTTTTTCAGCCATTAGCCGATCGATCTGGTTTTGACTTTCCGAAATCTTGGCCTGCCACGCCCCTAGCTGGGCTGCGGTTTGCTGATACTTGAGATAGGCCAGATAGCTAGAATGGTGGGTCTGGCGCAACTGTTCACTTGTCGCAATTTGGGCATCAAGGGTCTCAAATTGGGTTAAGGTCTCCCCTAACTGCTGAGTGGTAGTGTGATGGGTGGTTATTTCCTGATTGAGGTCTGCCTGTTGCTGCATCAGGGTTGATTTGTGGGAGAGCTGCTGTTGGAGTAATTGAGCCTGTTTGCGGGGATCATTGAGAGCTTGCAGTGCTTCGTTGATCTCAACATATTGGGCTTGGGCGGTGTCTTGGGTGGTCAATTGGGTTTCTAGTTGCTGAATTTGGGCTTGGGTCTGCTCCCCTTCCACTTTAATCTGCCCCAAGCGATCGCGCTGATCAGCCAGCCCCCGCCATTCGCCTTGGGCTTGATACCCTTGATGCAGTCGTTGGTGAACCTCTCGCTGCTGCTGTTTGAGCTGGGTTGGGGAAATCTGATGGGAGAGGTCCGCAAGGATGGCCTGAAGCCGTTGGCTAATCTCCGTCGTCAGGGTACCGTCTGATTGCAGGAGGGTCAAGATAGTGTGGAGAGTCTGGGCGAGATCCGGGGAAGGGTGATGGGCCAACACTTGTTGGATCTGGGCGATCGCCTCTTGAACCAAGGGAGATTGGCGATCGCGCTGGTCGGTGATTTGGCTGACCATCTGGCGGAATTCGGCTTCAAATTGTTTTGCCACCTCCACCCGACTCAATTGGGACTGGAGGCGATCGCGCTCCTGTTCCAACGCGGGAAGGGCTAACACCTCTGGCTCCAGAGCCTCAATTCGTTTGATCGCTTGGGCCTGTTGTTGCCAATCCTGCCGTAGCCGTTGCAGATGGGCCGTTAAGGTGTCCCGCTCCATTACCCATCGTTGTAACTGTTGCAATTGCTGTTCCGCCGCTTGCTTTTGGGCTTCTAATTCGGTCTGCTGGGCGATCGCCGATTGGAGCGTGGCAATGGTCTCCTCTGCTTGCTGGATCTGGTGTAGCCTTTCGGTTACAGTGGCAAGGCGTTGCTCGGCGATCGCTCGTTGTTGATCCACGGCTTGTCGTTGTTGCAACAGCCCCAGCCGTTCCTGCTGCTGGGCTTGGAGATCTTTCAAGGTGGCCTCCGTCTCCAGATAGTGCTGGTACCCTGCTCCATGCTCAGCGCACATCTGCACCGCTTCCTGGGCCTGGGCTAATGCCTCCTGTCGCACCACCTGTTCCCGCTGGGCACCCTCTAGCTGTAAAGTATGCTGCTGCAATTGCTGTTCCAAGGACTGTACCGCTTGGGCTTGGTGCTCCAGTTCTGTCTGCTGCTGCTGCAACCGAGTTAATTGCTGCTCCAACTGAACTAGCTGACTCTCATTCTGTTGAATTCCTTGACCCACTTGCTGATACCGGGCTTCCACCTCTGGTCGCTGCTGCAACGCTCCCTCATAGTGGCTCAAATCCCGTTTTAGCGCTTGGACTTTGCCATCGGCGTACCGTTGCAGATCACCCAGTCCCTTGGCCGTTTCTTTATATTCTTCGACCTTGAGGATAGCGTCGAAGACTCGCTTACGTTTTTCCCCCGACAACAGGAAATCTGCCGTCAGCATCCCCTGGGGCACCCCAAGGGTATTTTCAAACAAGCGGGGTAAATCCGTACCTGCCACCACCCCCAGATGCTCCCGTAGCCAGGGCAACACTTCTTCATCGATGCGGCTGTAGGGCAATCGTTGATCAAGCTGGGGATCGAATAGGGTGTAGCCTTTGCTGGTGCAGCGCTGAACACTGTAGGTCCGTTGATCACGACTGGAGATAAACTGGACGGTGGCTTGGGCACTGCGGCAGCCATTGCGGATCAGATCGTCCTTACGATAGCTGCCGCGATAGTTGAACAAGGTCCAGGCGATCGCCTCCAAAATGCTGGTTTTTCCTGCCCCATTTTCCCCACAGATAGCATTGGTGCCGGGACAAAACTTAAATTGGCGATCGCGATGGGTTTTGAAGTTCTTTAAAGTCACCGACAAAATTTCCATAAGCCTCTCGCCCCATCGCCGTTATTAAGATTTGCGTGGCTGAAACCCCCAAGCGGCGGGGTTAAGCCACCAAAAAAAGCAAACAAAA
>JBFRWC010000430.1:0-7250 GCA_051439365.1 Leptolyngbyaceae cyanobacterium | reverse complement strand
TTTACCGCCTACTAGTAGCAAATAAACTAAATTTTCTAAACGATGATTCCAATTTTCTTTGCTTCCATCCCCCCCGCCGGGGGGGGGATACACCCACCAAAATACGCAAACTAAAATAGTTTTAGCTTACCTTGGCTCAGCGGTTGAAACAGTTAGAGGCTGCTGAAGAGCAATTAAGTCGGATCACTCCCGATTCTGAAGAGTATGAGCAGTTGGCCAATCGAGTCAACACCATTCAATGGTGGGTGATCTCAGCCGCACGGGCGATCGCCCCTGAGAAGTTTGATTCGTCCCAGGATGAATCGGCTTCCTTACAGAGTAACAACGGGCCTCTATCGACGAGTCCCACAGATGCATTTTTGGTTGCAGACGGAGGGCCAAACACCAGCGTACTGCCAACCAATGTGCATCCATCTACTATCAATCCGACGGACTCGATTGATGCTCAGCTTGAAGCGGCTCTTGCCCAACTAGATAGCATCGTCACCACTGAAACGGACATTAAGAATCAACTCTTGATTAATGCCACTGACTTACAGGAAGAGCAGACCGCGATTATTGAGCGATTTAACGTTATCCTAAATGCCCTCGAACAAAAAGGAGGGAATGTTGTCTCTTATCGGACTTATATTGATGCCATTAGCGGCATCCAGCTCGATCTCACCGACACCCAAGGCATGGGAATACGCCTGGTTGGTTGGATCAAATCCCAAGATGGTGGCATCCGCTTTGTCTTTAGCCTCTTAAAGTTTGGTGGAATTATCTGCATAGCAACGTTGGTTTCACCCCGCCTGGGTAAAGTCAGTGACACGGTGCTACGTCAGGTTGATGGAGTGTCAGCCCTCCTGCGTAGCTTTATTGTGAAGCTGATCAAACGAGGCAGTTTCTCGGCTGGAATGTTGCTGGCTCTGGCCTCACTAGGAGTTAATTTGGGGCCAGTCTTAGCCCTCGTTGGGGGGGCTAGCTTCGTGGTTGCGTTCGCTCTCCAGAGTAACTTGGGGAACTTCGCCAGTGGCCTAATGTTAATGGTGAATAAGCCCTTTGATGTAGGGGATGAAGTTAAAATTGCCGGATATTGGGCCTTTGTTCACTCCATTTCTTTGGCCAATACCAAACTGAAAGACTGGGATGGCAATCTTGTGACGTTGCCTAACAACACGGTTTGGGGCGGTGACATTACCAATTACACCCATCGAAAAATTCGCAAACTCAAATTTGGTATTCATATCCTCTTGGATCAAGATATTGATTACATTCGGGATATGTGGTTTGATGTGGCCCTGTCCCATCCCAAAGTCCTTCAAGATCCTGGCCCTGGCATCCGGCCCTGGAATGAGACATATGACTACCGCATTTGGATTGGTCTGGGTGCCTGGACCAAAACAGAGGATTACTGGGAAGTCTATCTTGATTTGCTGAAAGCGTTGCAGAAGCGATTGGAATTGGAAGGTCTGGAATTGGCCGCCACCCCAGTGTCTGATGTAAACTTACTCAACCTTGCCGAAACCCCCTCGGCCTCGCTGCGGGCCATGGCCTATGCGGCGAAGACAGAACCAGACAATGCACCCGTGGAGGTGGTGATTTCCTAGATCAGACTGAGAGAAATTCTTGGATAATATCCTGGCTCAGTTCCTCGGTGGAACCGGAGGCAACGATGCCGCCCCGCTGCATGGCGTAATAGCGATCGGCTTGTTGAACAAAGTGGAGATGTTGTTCAACCAATAACACGGAAATTCCAGTCGTCTCAATGATGCGGCGGACTGCGGCTTCGATTTCCAGAATAATCGACGGTTGAATGCCTTCGGTGGGTTCATCCAACATCAGCAGGGATGGCTCTCCCATGAGGGCACGGGCGATCGCCAATTGCTGCTGTTGCCCTCCACTCAAGTCGCCGCCCATGCGGGACAACAGGAATTTGAGAGCGGGGAATAGATCTAGCATTTCGTCAAAGCGATCGCTCCCGCCCCGGCCTCGCTGGGCTTCCCGCCCCAACAGGAGATTTTCTTGCACCGTCAGTCGGGGAATAATTTCTCGACCTTGGGGCACATAGCCAATACCGAGTTTGGCCCGTTGGTCCGGCGCGAGGGCGCGAATGGAGCGCCCTTGGTAAACCAGATTGCCCCGGCGGGGGTGCAGCAAGCCCATCACACTTTTGAGCAGGGTGGTTTTGCCCACGCCATTGCGCCCGATCAGACACACCATCTGACCGGGTAAAATGCTCAAATCCACCTGGCGCAGGATGTGACTCTCGCCGTAATACACGTCCAGTTCCTGCAATTGCAGCATGGGGGTGGTGGTGGCAGCGGTGGGGGGAGAGGTAGCGGTGGAAACCATAAGCGAATGAATGGGAGTTTGGGTTTTGGGTTTTGGATTTTAGATTTTGGATTGAGAAACCGGAGGGCTAATGTACGCTGCTGGGGGCGGGTTCGGTGGGGCTACCGAGGTAGACTTCAATGACTTGGGGGTTGGTTTGGACTTCTTCCATGCTGCCTTCACAGAGAAGGGAGCCTTGATGGAGAACGGTTACGGTTTGGGCAATTTGGCGGACAAATTCCATGTCGTGTTCAATCACGATGATGGAGTGGCTCTCTGCGAGGGATAGCAGCAGTTCTCCGGTGAGGACGGTTTCTTCGTCGGTGAGACCCGCTACGGGTTCATCCACTAGCAGTAAATCGGGGGATTGGGCCACGAGCATCCCGATTTCCAGCCATTGCTTTTCGCCGTGGGAGAGGTACTGGGCTTGTAAGTCTGCTTTGGCAACTAACCCGGTGGTCTCCAGTAATCCCTGCACGGTTTGGCGGGAGGCACTGGAGGAGCGTCCGAAGAGGCTGGGGAAGACGGCTTTGGGGCGATCGCACGCCAACTGTAAATTTTCCCGTGGGGTCAGCATCGGGTAGACTCTGGGAGTCTGGAATTTGCGACCAATGCCTAACTGGGCGATCTGGTGTTCGGAGAGCGATCGCAAATTGCCATGATCCTTAAATATGACTCGTCCCTCTGTCGGACGCACCTTCCCCGTAATCACATCCAAAAACGTGGTCTTGCCTGCACCGTTGGGACCAATAATGACCCGCAACTCCCCCACGTCCATGCTGAAATTCAACTGATTGAGGGCCTTAAAGCCACCAAAGCTCACGGTCAAGTCTTCAGTGACTAAGATTTTCTTGCTCATACTGGGCCTCCGGATCGGTTTCTAATGCTGGGTAGGTACTGGTGGGTTGGGGATGACCCAGGAGGCTGCGAATTTGATCAAGAGCTTGGTAGCGCAACCAGCCGACGATGCCTTGGGGCAAGACCGTCACCACTCCTAGGAACAAGGCTCCCTGAAAGAACAGCCAAATTTCAGGAAACTGCTCACTCAGAAAGCTCCGGGCCAGGTTGACAATCAAGGTACCCACAATCGCGCCAATTAAGGTGCCCCGGCCACCAACCGCCACCCAAATCACCATTTCAATGGAAAACGCAATTTCCATATATTGGGGCGAGACAATACCCGACTGCACGGTGTAGAGCGCTCCGGCAATACCAGCGAGGGCACCGGATACGGCAAACACAAAGGTCTTGAAGCTAGTGGGGTTGTAGCCCAGAAAACGGGTACGGCTTTCATCGTCCCGAATGGCAATCAGCAGACGACCAAAGCGTCCCCCGGTGAGCCAGCGGCAGAGACCATAAGCCAGCGCCAACATAATCACTGTGAGGCTAAACAGGAGCATTTGGGCCTGATCAGACCCCATCAGCATTCCCATAAAGGTAGCGGTATCGGTTTTCAACCCGTTGGTGCCGTTGATTAGCTTTTGCTGACCGTTGAAGAAATTGAAAAAGACCACCAGCATGGCTTGGGTCAAAATTGAAAAGTAAACCCCGCGAATCCGGTTGCGAAACACTAAGTAGCCCAGCAGTCCGGCTGTCACCATCGGAATCACCCAGATGGCGATAAACGTCAGCGGCAACGAGTAAAACGGTTGCCAAAACCAGGGCAATTCCTTCACACCGTAGAGGCTGAAAAATTCGGGAATTTGGCCATCGGGTAACTGCAAGTTGAGATGCATGGCCAGGGCATACCCGCCTAGGGCAAAGAAAATGCCGTGGCCCAAACTGAGTAACCCGGTGTAGCCCCAAATTAAATCAATCCCCAGTCCCAAAATGGCCAAGGCGAGGAACCGCCCCACCAGTTTCAACCGGAAGTCGGAGAGCAGTAGGGGCAAAATCAAAATCACGAGAACGGCGATCGCTCCCACAATGCCGACTTCAACCCAGAGCGATCGCTGCCGATTGCGGAGTCGTGATCCGATGGTACTGACTGGATTTGTCATAGTTCTGTTAACTTTCCCCTAAGCATCCACCGAGCGACCCTGCTGCGGAAACAGCCCCGCAGGTCTCACTTGCAAAAATCCAATAATCAGAGCGAAGACCATCACCTTAGCCATACTGGAAGTAGCAAAGAAATTCAGCAGGTCAATCACGGGTTGCAAAAAGTCAGCCCCCATGTTGCTGAGGACAAACCCCAGGGTGCCCGACCCAATCAAATAACTGATAATGCCAATGCCCATTGCCGCCACAATACTGCCCAGCAATTGACCCACTCCACCAACCACCACCACCATAAACGCATCCACAATGTAGTTGCTGCCCAGGTTTGGACCCACCGATCCCAGCAGCGTCACGGCACACCCCGCCACTCCCGCCAACCCAGAGCCGAGGGCAAAGGCTAAAGCGTCTACCCGGTCGGTGGGAATGCCCAAACAAGCACTCATCTGGCGATTTTGAGTGACAGCTCGAATTCGCAATCCCCAGGGCGATCGCTGCAAGAACCAGTAAGTCCCCAGCAGACACACGATCATCAGGCCAATGATAAACAGTCGCGCATAGGGAAAGGTCAAATTGCCCACGGGCAACCCACCCTGGAGCCAACCGGGGGGAGTCACATCCACATTCCGGGCGCTAAACCAGAGCTTGCCCCAAAAACTGCTGGTCCCCAATCCGGTGAGCAAATACCCCGCCGTGACGCTAATACCAATGGAGAGAAGGGTAATCAGGGCGATCGCTCCCTGGTGCATTCGGCCCAAGCCACCGGGTCGGACCCGCTGCAACAGCCACCGTCCGCCCCAAAACAGTAACGCAAAAATCACCAGCCCCGCCACAAAGCCCCAGCTCACACTGCGGACAAACTGCCGTAGAATCAAACTCACGCCCCAGGTCGCCAACAAGGTTTCCAGAGGCCGACCATACAGCAGCCGAATAATATTGCGTTCCAGGAACATGCCCACCAGAGCCGCCACGACAAACGCCAAGACCAGCGCCGGAAAAATGTAGATATTGACCCAAAACTCGCCCATTGCCTTGGCCCCATTTTGGACCACATAGGTGGTGTAAGCACCCAACATCATCATTTCCCCGTGGGCTAGGTTGATCACCCCCATGAGACCGAAGACGATCGCCAACCCCAAAGCGGACATCAACAGCACCGCCCCGATGCTGACTCCATCAAATAAACTACTGACAAATAAAGACATCTGGCCTTTCCTGACCTGTTTTTCTGGTTCGGACCTGAGCAAGCCTAGACTTCGTACTTCTCACCCTTGGCTGGATCGGTATGGTCACAGGCAAACCCCTTCGTTTCAGGGACATACTGGTTCCAGGGCACTGGATCAATCGGACCATCCGTCGCCGATACGATGTCAAACAGCCCGTCATCTCGCACCTGACCAATCCGCACCGTCTTGGAAATGTGGTGATTCGCTTTCATTTCCACTGGACCTTCTGGCGCATCAAAAGACTGCCCCACTGCTGCTGCCCGAACTGCCGCCAAATCCGTGGTGCCAGCCGCCTCAACCGCTTGCTTCCACAGGTAAACCATGATGTAAGCCGCTTCCATCGGGTCGTTGGTCACCCGCTCTTCCCCATACTTGGCCTTAAAGCGGGACACCCAATCCTGATTCGTAGGAGTATCTACCGTCTGGAAGTAATTCCAGGCCGCATAGTGACCAACCAGGAACTCTTTCCCAATCTGGCGTACCTCTTCTTCCGCAACACTCACGGACATGACTGGATACTGATCCGGTCCCATGCCAGCGCCTTTCAATTGCTTGAAGAAGGCCACATTACTGTCTCCATTCAAGCTGTTGAAAATGACGCCACCGTTCGGTAGCGCTTGCTTAATTTTGGCAATAATTGGGGTTACTTCCGTGTTGCCCAACGGCAGGTAATCCTCACCAACCGTTTCCCCACCGTTTGCTTTCAACTGCTCTTTAATAATCGTATTGGCAGTCCGAGGGAAAACGTAGTCCGAACCCACCAGGAAGAACTGGGTGCCCTTATTTTCCAAGAGCCAATCGACCGCAGGTTCAATCTGTTGGTTGGGAGCCGCTCCGGTGTAGAAAATATTTTTAGAGCATTCTTGGCCCTCGTACTGGACGGGGTACCAAAGCATATGGTCCTTGGACTCGAATACAGGCTTCACGGCTTTGCGGCTAGCCGAAGTCCAGCAACCAAAGATCGTGACCACACCATCTTGGTCAATCAGCTTTTCCGCTTTCTCAGCAAACGTGGGCCAATCAGAGGCTCCATCTTCTTTGACAATTTCAATTTGCTTGCCTAAAACTCCACCCGCTGCATTGATCTCTTCAATGGCCAACTCTTCCGCATCCACCACCGTGGTTTCACTAATGGCCATCGTGCCACTCAACGAGTGCAGGATTCCCACCTTAATTGTATCGCCTGCACTACCCGCCGCATCTCCTTGGCTGGCTGCGTCAGGATTCCCGCAAGCCTTCAGCAACACGCTGGCTCCTAGGGCCGTAGAACTGTACAGCAAAAACTTACGACGACTCACTTGACTTGACATATTGTTCAAGACTCCCAACTCACACAACTTAAAAAAACTTTAATCGGATCAGCCACTGAGAACACGGGACACTCAGACGGATGTACCGATGAACATGAGCAAATCTAGCGGTCTTTTATTGCATGGTACTGTAGCCCAGACTACAAAAGCTTGGGAAACCCGTATTTTTCTTGAAGAAGAGTCGCATCTTTCAGTAGCAATAGCGACCATTGCGGGCAGTGGGGCGATCGCTAGCCTTGCGAAGGGTGCCAATCAAGGTAGAGACAAACACGCATCGTCGCGCTCTGTGAGGATTAACTCCCTCTAGAGTCAGTCGTCCCAACCGACCATTGGTATTGCCGTTGTGGTCAAATTGCACCCGATAAATATCATCCCTGGATCGATACAAGGTCTGTCTCTTATACAC
>JBFRWC010000429.1:0-3577 GCA_051439365.1 Leptolyngbyaceae cyanobacterium | reverse complement strand
AGGACTCAACTGCAGCCTGAACCAAGTGGCGCAGGAAGTTTTCACCAGCGTACTTACGAGCACCACGGGAAGCCTGTAGGATAACAGGGCTATTGGTTTCGCTAGCAGCATACATAATGGAGATGATCTGCTCCATGTTGTTTACGTTGTAAGCAGGGATACCGTAGCCGTTCTCAGCCGCATGGTCAAGCAACAGTCGCATGGGTACGAGAGCCATACATTTCCTCCTAAATGCTAAATCCTAGAGTTTTCTGATCCGAGTCAGTTTAGACAGACTTGATTCATATGAACAATATTAAGATACTTTTGTCTATAGGGAAATGATCCTATTAAATTCGGTGATAGTCTCCTGACTCTGGGCGATCGCTATTGAATGCGGCCTCACACGCCAAGACTTGAACGGTAGTGGTTTGTGGCGATCGTAAAGACATGGAAAAGGCCACGAATTGCTCTACCATAATTTGGGTAGGCACACAGGAGCAAAGGTAACGGATGAGTGATGCAGTTACGTCTGGATGGTTAGCCCCTAGCCATTTGGTGATCGCGGGACTGTTGCTGGGGTTTGCGATCGCCCACAGCGGTCTCGCCGCCCTCCGCCCTTGGGGCGAAGCGAAAATTGGGGCGCGCCTGTACCGGGTCTTCTTTGCCTTGGTCAGCATTCCCTTTGCCACCGTGCTGATTATTTACTTTTTTAACCACCGTTACGATGGGGTGCAGTTGTGGAGTGTGCAAGGAGTTCCTGGCGTGGGAGCAGTGGTGTGGGGACTATCGGCCATCTCGTTTATTTTTCTCTATCCCGCGACCTTTAATCTGCTGGAAATTGCCGCGATTCAGAAACCAGAGGTCCATCTTTACGAAACGGGGATTATCCGGATTACCCGCCATCCCCAACTGGTGGGGCTAGTTATTTGGTGTATTGCCCATACGTTGTGGCTGGGGACGAGTTTCACGGTGGTCACATCCATCGGGCTGATCTTGCATCACCTGTTCGCGGTGTGGCATGGCGATCGCCGCCTTTACTCCCGCTATGGAGATACCTTTACCGCTGCGAAAGCACGAACCTCTGTCATTCCCTTTGTCGCCGTGTTAGATGGACGACAACCCCTAAAACTGGATGAATTTCTTCGCCCTGCATACTTGGGGGTTGCCGGATTTATTGCTCTGCTGTGGTGGGCGCATCCAGCGCTACTGCGGTGGACGGCCCTTGCCAACCTTTAAGCAGCGAGGATTCAGTACGCAGCGATGAATCCCTAATCTTCCCAATCCTTTTCTTCATAATTCTTTACAGTGCTAGGTGGGGCTGAAAGCTTGATCCCTACTTCTATTTCGGTCATTGATCCCCTAAGATGAGATCCCATAGGTGACTCGCATTTAATAAAAAATAACTATGACAATTGTCGCAAGTGATCAAACATTCACTAGTGAAGTTCTGGACGCTCATACCCCTGTGCTAGTTCACTTTTGGGCACCTTGGTGTGGCCTTTGTCGGATGATTGACCCGATCTTTGCCCGCCTAAAGCTAGAGTTTGGTGAGGGCATTAAGGTGGTTCGGATCAATGCCGATGAGAATCTTAAGTTAGCGAATATGTATCGGTTAACTAGCCTCCCCACGATTTTGTTGTTTCAAGACGGTAACACCTTGCAGCGGTTAGACGAATTTCGCACTGGGGATGATTTGAGAAGAGCCTTGGAAGATCTGCAAATTAGTTTGCAGCAATGTGTTCAGAGCTTAACAGTCTAGCCTCATGCAACATATCCCTGAGCAATCAATTTCCAGTCAGCTTGACCCCAATGTCACTGGCCTACCACGGCTCTCCGATGACCCGCCTGATAACCAGACTAATGACCGGGCCAATGACCGGGCCAATGACCGGGCCACATCGGAGCCCCCCCCCACCTCTTCGCCCCCGGATCTACCGGAGATTAGCATCCTGACCATGATGCGGTTGGGCTTGTTTCAAATGGGCCTAGGCATTATGTCAGTCCTCACCCTAGGAGTCCTCAATCGGATCTTGATCGATGAGCTGCGAGTCCCAGCCCTATTGGCAGCAGGGGCGATCGCCATGCACCAGTTTGTGGCTCCGGCCCGACTGTGGTTTGGCCAGCTATCAGACTCAAAACCCCTGCTGGGGATGCATCGCACAGGGTACGTTTGGATTGGGAGTGTCTTGTTCACCTCCACAGCATTTTTTGCCGTTCAAGTCGTGTGGCGACTGAATGCCAGTATTGAGGCAGTGGGATGGGCTACGGGCAGCTATCTCTGGATTGGTCTGCTCAGCCTAGTGTTCATGTTTTATGGGTTGGCGCTCAGTGCCAGTTCTACCCCCTTCGCCGCCATGTTGGTGGATATCTCTGATGAAGAGAACCGATCTAAGCTAGTCAGTACGGTGTGGTCCATGCTGATGGTCGGGATTGTAATTGGGGCGATCGCTGGCAGTGTTCTGCTTAAGCCTTTAGAACTAGACGCTTCAATTGGAGAAGTGCAAGCTGCTGTCAATCGTCTGTTTCTAATCATCCCAGCTATAGTCATCGGGATGACTTTTGTCGGGACCATCGGGATCGAGCGGAAATATTCTCGCTACGGCAGCCGTTCTATTGTGGCTGACCGAGACGATCAAATTACCCTGGGACGCGCCATCCGCATTCTAACGGCAAGTCGCCAAACTGGAATTTTCTTCACGTTTTTGATCGTGATGACCATCAGCCTGTTTATGCAGGAGGCCGTGTTGGAACCCTATGGCGGTCAGGTTTTTGGGATGCAAATTTCGGAGACCACCAGACTCAACATGTCCTGGGGGAACGGTACCCTCCTAGGGATTGCCTTAACTGGATTTCTTGTCGTTCCCTATCTTGGTAAAAAGCGAACTGCACGACTAGGTTGTTTGATGGTGGCTGGTTGTTTTTTGTTAATTATCGGCTCAGGCTTTACCCGTAATCCCAAATTTTTACACCTAGCGGTATTCTTGTTTGGTTTTGGAGCAGGAGTTACCACCAATGGAGCCATTAGCTTAATGCTTGACCTAACAGCGGCTGAAACAGCGGGTACCTTTATTGGAGCGTGGGGGCTGGCCCAAGCGATCGCCCGGGCATCGGCCACAGTAACGGGAGGATTGATCCTGGATGTGGGCCGACGAGTCCTAACATTTGCGAATGGAGGTCCAGTGGAAGAGTCTGCTTTATTTCCAGCCTATAGTCTTGTTTTTGCAGCCCAAGCCGTAGGCATGATTATTGCCGTTGGATTACTGAATCGGGTGAATGTTCAGGAGTTCCAAGACAATGCAAAAGGGGCGATCGCTGCGGTGTTGGCCCAGGAGCTAGATTAGCAAGTCTGAACTATTGACGCTATAATAGTGGGTACTCTAGCACAAGTTTGCTTGTGATTAGGGAAACCTTCGGGGCTGTAACGGTTTCGACGTTTTGGCGAACACTACTACGTGATTCAGGTCGAGAGTGAGTCTTCTCTCGCAAATACCGGACTCAAACTTAAAGATAAACGCTGCTAACAACATCGTTCCTTTTGCTCGTAAGTCTGCACTAGTTGCTGCTTAATCTAAGGTCACAAAACCTCGAGCGTCTT
>JBFRWC010000428.1:0-7607 GCA_051439365.1 Leptolyngbyaceae cyanobacterium | reverse complement strand
GAGCAAGACTTGGCAATCCTCATCATCTTCGACGATCAGGGCGGTATTCACTTTGCGGGCCACATATCGGTGGATGGCCTGATGGAGATCTTGGCGATCAATCGGCTTATCCAAAATTTCCACCGCTCCCAATAAACTAGCCCGGTTTTCTTCGCCGATAATACTGCACACCACCACCGGAATATCCCGCAATGCTGGATCATCCCGGAGAATTCGTAAGACTTCAAATCCGTCTAAGTCTGGCATACAGAGATCGAGGGTAATCAGAGATGGCTTGATAGTACGGGCCAGTTGGATGCCGCGATCGCCCGAATCCGCCCCCAACACCCGACAACCAAAATCCTGGGCGTAGCGCTCCAAGATTAGCCGAGCATCATCATCGTCATCAATCACCAGAATCGTGTGATCCCCACAAATCGCCTCAGGCTGGGGAACGGACTGGGGGAAGGAGGGAAGACACTGTGACTGGGCGATCGGGATTTGGTGCTTCAAGCTGGGCGCATTGGGACTCAGACAGATGGAGAAAGTCGTCCCCTGCCCTTCCTGGCTATCCACTTCTAAGGGCCAACCGTGGGCCTTGCAAATCGATCGAGAAATGGTCAACCCTAGTCCAGTGCCGCCAAAACTCCGGGCCGTGCTGTCATCGGCTTGCCGAAAGGCTTCAAAAATAGTGGCTTGCTTCTCCGCTGGAATGCCAATGCCCGAATCCACCACATTAATCCGTAGCGGGGTCACACCATCATCGGCCACCTCCACGCAGACTTCCACACAGCCTTCTTTGGTAAACTTAATCGCATTCCCCACCAGATTAATCAGCACCTGGCGAATGCTGCGAGGACTCCCCAAAATCGGGGCGACTGCCTCCGGAATCCGGGGTTGCAAGGTTAAATGCCGATTTTGGGCCTCCGCTTCCAAGGATTTGAGCACATCTGGCACCAAGGTTTGCAATGAAATGGGCTCGTGGGTAAAGTCCTCCCGACCCGCCTCAATTTTTGACAAGTCCAGAATGTCATTCAGCAACGACAGCAAATGCTTACCATTGTGGAGGATGCGATCGAGATAGAGCAGGTCTTGCTTACGGAGATTTTGAGCCTTGTTCTTCAACAGAATGTTGGTGAAGCCAATCACTGAGTTGAGCGGGGTGCGGAGTTCATGGCTCATATTGGCCAGAAATGCACTTTTGGCCGCATTCGCCTGTTCAGCTTGCAGTTTGGCCACTTCTAATTCTTGCACCCGTTGATGATCGGTCACATCCCTCGCGGTGGCAATGATCGCCTGACCGTCTGGTTCCGCTACCATTGACCAATCCAAGAGCAAGCAATCACCGGATTTGGTGTAGTAACGGCATTCAAAACAAATGCCCTCACTCATCCGCTGACTCACTGCTGCCACCACCTGTTCAAAGGCAGTGCGATCGTCAGGATGGACCCAGGTGGACCAGGGCAAGGCCATCAGTTCTTCGCAGCTATAGCCCAACACGCTTTGCCAAGCTGGGTTCAGCTCTTTAAGATAGCCATCCAATCCCACGACACAAGAGAGGTCCAAGGAATAGTTAAAGAACAGTTTTTGCTTGAGAGAGGCTTCTCGCTGGGCTTTGAGGGTGCGCCGCAGTTCCAACTGACTGACCACCTGCCGACTCAAGGCGGTCAACATATCAACTTGCTGGGGCGTGAGTTGCCGGGGTTGTCGATCAATCACACACAAGGTTCCCAAGGCATAGTGATCCGGGGTTATCAATGGTGCGCCAGCATAGAAGCGAATTTCCGGGTCTTGGACCACCAAGGGATTATCGAAAAACCGCTGGTCTTGGGTGGCATCAGGAACCACAAGTAATTTCTGATCAACAATGGCATGACCACAGAAAGAGATATCCCGTCCGGTTTCCGTCGCATCAATCCCAACCCGTGCCTTAAACCATTGGCGATCGCTATCCACCAAAGAAATCAGGGCGATCGGCGTGCCGCAAATATGAGAAGCCAGCAAGGTGAGATCATCTAACTCCTGCTCCGGCAGCGTATCTAATACTTGATACCGCTGCAACGCAGCCAAACGTTTTTCCTCATCTGGAGGAAATAGAGGCTTTTCCATAACACCCAATCCGCAACACTAGACAACCTACAGGGTTACACAATTACAAGCTATCCGTATTTTTTGGTAACGGCTGGAAATGGCAGGCATCCCTTCATACTTCGTACCTTTCTGTAATAGGCGTTTATGTAATTCTCAGAAATGGTCATAGGTTTGGAGGGGTTGTGAGGTGGGAGGGGTTTTAGAAAGGAGCTTCCAAGTTGTCCAGGAAAAGCATTCCACATCAGGTGAGGGGCGGTGGGCTATGCTCACCACCCCCCACCTGGCTTTATTTTCTAGCAAGTCCCCTAGCATGAGACAACAGCAATCTAGTTATTCTGAACTGTTCTAATTGCTCATGCTAGGTTTCTTTGAAAATATTGAACGGAGAGGGAGGGATTCGAACCCTCGGTACCTTGCGGTACACTCGATTTCAAGTCGAGCGCATTCGACCACTCTGCCACCTCTCCCAATTGGAGCCTCTTAGCTCCCTCTTTCAGGCATACTTGCCACTGACTAGCACCAGTGCCCAGGGTTAATGCCCAGGGTTAATGCCCAACGTTAATGCCTAGAACAGGCTCTTCATTCTACCCCGAAGTGCTCTGAAATGCCAGTTCATATAATTCTTCGCTTTTGATAATGGTGCCTGCGTGGTTAGCCCAGATCAAACGGGCGGCGGTAATGTGTCCGTCACTTAGTTGTACGAGCGAAAAATTATAGAGGCGTTCGGTTGGATGGGTGGGTGGGTGGCTGAGATGGGCCAGGGGGCGATCGCCTCCTTTTTCGGCTCGATATTCCCGAATCCGGGGCACGCTGGCCGCGTTGAGATAGAGGGTACTGCCGTCGTGAACCGCCTTGACCCGCTCCCGGTCCTGACGATGCCGGAGACCGTGATGCATATGACCAAAGGCGACCAGGGGAACGGTTTTACCCATCAGTTGGGTCTGGGCGATCGCGTCTGCAAAGTCTGGATCACCGTAGTCGCCCCCGGTCAGACTCCGGCCCCAATCTTTCCCACAAATGTCTTCGGGGCGATCGCCCAGACCATAAGGACCACAATGGCCCAGAAAAATAATGGTGGAGTGGGCCGCAGCGTTGACCGCTTGCATCATCCGCTCAGTGGATTCTCGAAAGTTGCGGACTTGGAAGCGATCGCGATAAAACTTCTTATATTTCCACTCGGAACCGCCCCAGCTAAACGGACGACTGCCCACCACGGTTAAATTGAACGCAGGAAAATCCAAATAGCCATAGCCCACATGGGCCGACCCCAGCAAATCCAACTGTTTCTGGACCCAGTCTTCTTGTTTGCGATCGTAGGGGCATTGGGTGCGGCCCCAAGGGGTAGCGGTATACCAGGCATCGTGATTGCCCATTGCCGCCGCTTTGGGCAAATCCATCTGGGCAATCTGGCCTACTAATCCTACTGCTTCATTACCAAAATCCCCCACAAACAGGACCAAATCTACCCCTAATTGTTTGAGAATCGCCTCTTCGCACTCCTCCCACAGATCATGCACATCCCCAATAATCGCAATGGTAATCGGACGGGAGCGATCGCCTTGGGAGTCGGTATTTGATGGCGGAGTTGGGAAAAGCGCTTTAGAGGACAAGTTTAGGGATTCAGAAAAATCGTTCATCACAGACAGAGTATGGGTAATGGAGTCGCGAGTTACTAAAACCCTAACATTGCAGCCGCGCTCTGATCCCAGTCCTGGTATCTTTTTAAGTGTCCGGTTTCGGCAAATCATTGCTATCCGGCAATCTAATAGACGCAGACTCACTAAACGCAGACTCACTAAACGCAGACTCAACCAGCCATGAGCCAAACCATTACATTTCAACGTCCGGATGCCCAACCCTGCAATGGTTACTACACCGAACCTACCACTGAATCTACCACTGGCAGTCAAGCCCCTGGGATTGTAGTGATTCAAGAATGGTGGGGGGTGAATGATCAGATCAAAGGCGTGGGCGATCGCCTCGCCCAGGCAGGATATCGAGTGTTGGTGCCTGATTTGTATCGGGGCACCGTCACCGTGGAAGCTGCCGAAGCCGAACACCTGATGGGAGGGCTGGACTTTGCCGATGCCGCCACCCAAGATATTCGGGGCGCGGTGCAGTACTTGAAGCAGCAGAGTCCCAAGGTGGCGGTGATGGGCTACTGTATGGGTGGGGCACTCACGGTGCTGGCAGCAGTGCACGTATCGGAAGTAGACGCGGCGGTTTGCTGGTATGGGGTGCCGCCGGAAGCTGCCGGGGATACCAGCACCATTTCCATTCCATTTCAAGGCCATTTTGCCCTGAATGATGCTTTTTTTCCGATTGAACAGGTGGATGCCTTGGAAGCCAAGCTCAAGGCAGGTGGGGTCACCCATGAATGCTATCGGTATGAGGCCCAACATGCGTTTGGCAATGAAAATAATGACATCTACGATCCGGTGGCCACTCAACAGGCATGGGAGCGATCGCTCACCTTTCTTTCCACCTATCTTTAGGAGGGACCACTGATAAATTTGTTACCTCTATGTCAGGATCAGAGTGAGTAATCCGAGAATAATCAGGATTTGTCCCCTGCGGCCCTGCATAATACTTGCAAGGCACCCAACCCAAGACACCCAACCCAAGCCATCAAATAAGAGGCTGTGTAAAAACAATACGGACCCTTGCAACAATTTGGTGTTGGCAGTAAGGTGATGCCTAAGTAACCTGAAGATAGCCTGGTCTAGGTCTGGTTATCGTTTAGGTCGACTGGTTCATCATCTACGCCTGGTTCTCAAACTGCTAACAGTTTGGGACGGCGATCTGAATCAATTGAGTGAGGCTTGTGGCGATCGCCCAACGTCATATCCTACCTCCAACCTATTTGTCGGAGTTCCCGTGACATAAGCTAGTATGGCTAACTATCCCCAACAACCCCACTCCTCATCCATGAGGCATCCCCAGCGCCAGCCCTATGTTCATGGGGCGGCTCCATCCCCCTACCCACAGGGATCGTCACACCCGCATCCCCCGGCTCAGCCGACTCCGGAATGGATGGCCACTGCTCCCTTATCCACCGCAACCCCATCCCGGTCTCCTGCCCCATCAACTGGTCGCAATCCTGACCCAGCTATCGCTCACAGGCGGCGACCCTGGCTGCCACGCATCATGGGCCACTGGCTCTTCTGGATGACCACCTCGATTGCGATCACGGGAGGGGTGGCCGGGTTTGCCGGAGCGACTCTCTTTAAGCTGCCGTCCTTGCCCAATTGTCCTAAAATTTTCTGGCCGATGGCTTCGGCCTCCCTGCGGATGCACTGTGCCGAACAGGCAGCGGACAAAAATACGCCCAGGGATTTACTGGAGGCGATCGCCCTCGTCGATGAACTCCCTGGGGATCATCCCCTGCGCAGTCGGGTCAATCGCTTGATTGATCAGTGGTCCCTCGATATGTTGGACCTCGCTGAGATTAGTTTTCATCAGGGTGATTTGGAAGGGGCGATCGCTGCCGCCAAGCGCGTTCCCCGCAGTCTAGCTGCCTACGAACAAGTGGACACTCGCATCGACCAATGGCAGACAGTCTGGGCTGATGCCGAAAAGATCTATCAAGACTCTGAAGCTCTCTTGGAGCAGGAGGACTTACGGGGAGCCTTCACCCTGGCCACCAAGCTTCTCACCGTCGAGAACGAGTACTGGAAAACCGCACAGTACAACCTTTTGACGGAGTTGATTGAATCCTCCCGCATTGATACCGAACTGTTGAACCAGGCCCGTCGCCTTGCCAAGAGCAATAACGTGACGGATTTGATTGAAGCAATGGGGCTGTTGGAAAAAATTCAACCCACGAGTCGGTTATACCCCCCTGCACGTCGGGCGTTGAGCCGTTTTCTCGAAGAGTTGGTGGATTTGGGGGTGAAGGCACTGGTTGCTGGAGATGCGGACACTGCCATGGAGGTGTCTCGCAACTTGCCCAATGGTGTGGAGTTCAAGGCTAAGGCCCAGGATTTACGAGAACTTTCCTTCGCGATCTCTCAAGCCTCCAGTGGCATGGTCCCAGATCTTGAGTCGGCGATCTTACAGGCTCAAGATCTGGGTCCCAATCGTCCCCTTTACAGTAACGCCCAAGCCTTGATTCAAACCTGGGAGCTGGAAGTTCAGGATATCCATCATCTGTCCCGGGCCAGGGGGTTGGCGGCCATGGGTCTCATTCCTGATTTGCAGGCGGCGATCGCTGAGGCCCAACTTGTTGGCTATAATCATCCCCGTTTTGATGAAGCTGAAACCGCCATTAATGGTTGGCAAACTCAAATCTATACTTTGCAAGATCAACCCCATCTAGACGAAGCCCGTCGGCTGGCAGCGCAGGGTAGTATTCGATCGCTAGATGCCGCCATTCGCAAGGCTAAACTAATTCCAGATGGTCGTCCCCTTTCGACCCAGGCGAATAACTTGATTAACCAATGGACGATCCAAGTCCAAACCCTACAAGACCGTCCTTACTTGGATGATGCGGTCAATTTTGCCAATCGGGGGAACCTGCCAGCGGCGATCGCGGCGGCTCAACGGATTCGCCCCAATCGGGCGCTTCATGATGAAGCCCAAGCAAAAATTCGGCGGTGGCAAGACGATGTTAATGGCGATATTTTCTTTCAACAAGCCAATGATATCGCTCGTCAAAATACGCCATCGGCTTGGGCGAGGGCCATCCAGGTTGCGAGCCGTATTTCTGAGCGTCATCCCAACTATCCCCAATCGGCTCGTTTAATGGATCGATGGAGCCAGAGCATTCTGACCCAGGCGCAACAAATCGCTAGCATCAGCTATCAAGAGGCCATTGAAATCGCAAACTTGGTTCCGTCCGGTACCGCTGTCTACAGGACCACCCAACTACAAATTGAAACTTGGCAACGAGCGATCGCCCAAGAAGAACAATGGCGCAATCGGCTTGCCCCCATCTTGCCCATTGACACTACGATCGTAGAACCTCTCCAAGCAGAACCTCTCCAAGCAGAACCTCCCCAACTAGAGCCTTTCCAAACGGAGCTTGCCCCCAGTTTGGAGAGGGACTCTAGCCGGGACTCCAGCTTGGAGTTTAATCCCAATTCACCTGAGCTCGATTCCAATTCATCTGAGGTGGACTCCAATCCGTCTGGGATTGAATCGAATTTGCTTGAGCTGGACCCCAGTTTGCCCGAGGCTGAACTGAGTTTGCCTGAAACTGACATCTAGGATTTAGGCTCAAGAATTCAATAAAATCTAAGTTTTTTATGGGGGGTGTGGCGTTGTCGCGTCCTTCATAAATCGCGTCCCCCATAAAAAACTCTTACTTCATTAGGTTTCCACCTATAGTTACCCCATTGAGTGGGGAATGATAAAGATAGAAGATGCAAGCCAGTTAAGCTGATTGCCATTTAATTTGCGTGGCTGAACCCCGCCGCTGGCGGGGTTCAGCTACCAAAATACGCAAACTAAAATAGTTTTAGCTTACCTTGGAGGTCATTTCAGTAACGAAGAGAAATATTGGAGGCGATCGCGTCAGGATGGGATTTGCAATTGGG
>JBFRWC010000427.1:0-24351 GCA_051439365.1 Leptolyngbyaceae cyanobacterium | reverse complement strand
TCACCGCATTCTTTTGGCGGCAGAATCCGGTCTCTAACATGCCGAAGCCTGCGTTCATGAAGATGACGAGGACGGCGGCAATGGTAATCCAGATGGCGTTTAGCACCCCTTGAACTTCCTCGGGGGTGAGGGGTGCCTCATCTTGGGCAGAGGCCGACACGCCGAAGACTCCGACGATGACTATTGCCAGGGGCAGGGCAATTAGCCAGCGGTTTCCCGGCTTGGAGAGGGTTCGAGTCAAATTGGCGATCGCCTTCTCCGGGGTGGACCAAGCCGCCAAGACAGATGACTCAGGGTTGCGATGTCTACTACGCAACCAGGTCTTGCTTCGCTTCATTTTATACATCTGTAACTATTTATAAGTTTGTACACATTCAAAATCTGGGTGAAAAATTGAAACTATTCTTGCACCCGAAACTTTTCTGAATGGAAAATGGAAAACATCCTGAAACCAGGTCATCTCAGCATCGCGTGTTCTCGAATTGTTCACACCAATCAGCAGGAATGTCAGCTCAGAAAACTGCTACCAGCCCGTTAGTTCAAACAATCACGCATCATTAAAACCCTGATTCCCAAAGTGACCCTAACACTAATATCACATGGCTCCCGTTTTGCCTATCTGCAACACCCATCATCTCCCCAACACCCAATTGCTGAGTGCCGACCTGAGATTGTACAAACAGGTTAAAAACCAGCTATTATTTCCCCTGGCAACATGAGGGCTACCAACACCTAGGCTGACTCAAAGTTGCTGGATTGAGACGCTACCCCACTCTTCTTTCCCCTAATCCTAGCTAAGCGGTAGATACTGTCCCAATCGCTCAGTAACAAAAGTTCAGTAACAAAAGCCGAGTAACAGCAGAAATACTGGGTATTGTGTCTTACCAAGATATTTGAGCAATTATGCCCACTTAGTTCTGTATCAAAAAATACACTTTCTCTTTGGACTTACTCTCGGTAGCGACCCACGGACGAAAGACCACAAACGGTCGCTGCGTAATCTGAACAACTAATGGCTGCTTCAGATAACGCAATATCTGGGCGCACAGTACATTTGAGAAGATAGTTTCCGGTAAAAAACTGACAGTTGGAACAGGGAATTTGATGCATTCGTCGGGCTTGGGCAATCCCACGGTGGAGCGCTGACCACAGGCCCCAGCAAGCGATCGCTAATAATAACCAAGCTGTTAGGCAACAAAGGGGCACAAGTATGGGTTGAATCAGAGCCACAAGCCAACGCAGTATACTACCCATCAAGTTTAGAACCACAAGATCAATGTTCAACTCAGTGTCCTACTTTTTCTACTGTAATCACGCTATTAATAAGTAATAGCCATTTAATAGTGATTTAACCCTAGCTTAATATTTGGTGAGTTTTATTTGAAACCAAAAGACTTTCTTTAATTGAAAGTTGATTCATTTAAGTTTACAAAGCGAGATGTTATCAATTTGGAGTCTGACCCAGCTTCAAATAAATTGAAGCTTATTTGAAGAAATTGATAAATACTGGTATACATTATGTGCCTTTCCTCATTACAGTTTTGTCACAAATATTTTTGTTTTCAGGTGTTTACGTTTAACGTTGTCAATGTTATGGTGATTGCTCCTATCATTTGTAGAACTGTAACTGAGCAGGGATTGAATGATGGGAGATCACTGGCGTTCTGAAAGCGCTTCTATCGTACATTTGTGGGCAGAGAGGTTATGTGATGGCTCTTCGACTAGGCGATACTGTTCCTAATTTTAAGCAACAGTCAACCATCGGCGAAATTGATTTTTATGAGTGGGCGGGTGATAGCTGGGTTGTCCTATTTTCCCATCCAGCGGACTATACGCCTGTTTGCACCACTGAGTTGGGTACGGTAGCGAAGCTTAAGGCTGACTTTGATGCTCGGAACGTGAAGCCGATCGCCCTCAGCGTTGACGATGTAGATTCTCACAAGGGTTGGACGAAGGATATTGAAGAAACCCAGGCCACTACGATGAACTATCCCATTTTGGCGGATAGCGATCGCAAGGTGTCCGATCTCTACGACATGATCCACCCCAATGCGGACAACACCCTAACCGTACGAACCGTTTTCATTATTTCACCCGATAAAAAACTCAAGCTGAACTTGACCTATCCTGCTAGCACGGGGCGTAATTTTGCCGAAATTTTGCGGGTGATTGACTCATTGCAATTAACGGCTTATCACAGCGTAGCGACTCCCGCTAACTGGACGGATGGCGATGATTGTGTGATTGTGCCATCCATCAAAGATCCTGATGAACTGAAGCAGAAGTTTCCCAAGGGATACACTGAGGTTAAGCCCTATTTACGCATGACTCCTCAACCCAATAAGTAAGCTAAGTTGGCTGGGGATGCAGGGGGCTAGGAAACGAGTCACTTCATTCGATTCAGACAGGCCCCCATTTGAGCCATATTTCATTTTTTTTCTTACCCCAATAGAGAGATTCCTTTTAACTGCTGGAATAGGCTCGTGGCATAGGAATCAGTCATTCCTGCAATATAATCGGTCACTTTGAGGATTTTGAAATAGTCGCTATCGGTCGGTTGAGATTGGTATTGCTCCGGTAGAATTTGCCACAAGAGCTTTCCCTTTTCACTCACGCCAAAGGCTGAGGTAATAAACTCCTGAAAGAGAGTCCCGAGGACTTCATAGGCCGCAATTCGAATTTTGAGCACTTTAGGATTGTCAAAAATTTTTGTTGTTGTGATTTCTTTTAAGGTTTTAAGGGCTTGGTGATGGGAACTCAAGTCCAGTAATGCCTGGTCAAATGTACCCCGTAAAATATCCGCTTCATGATCTAGAAAGATCTCAGCAGCTTCGTAAGTCAGGGTGTTAATTGCACAGGCTCGAAGGCGTGTGAGGGTTTCTTTGGGTTGTTCTCCTGACTCTGGTTGATACGTATTAGCAATAGCCCTTAGTAGTTCCAAGGCATCAGCATAGGGCAAGTATCCCATGTGACACCCATCTTCAATATCCACAATGCGGTAACAAATGTCATCAGCGGCTTCCACTAACAGGGCAAGGGGATGACGGGTCCACCAATGAGCGCGATCGCTCCGGGACAATAACCCCACCGTTTCCGCCACCGTCTCAAAGGCATCTTTATCTGCCTGGAAAAAGCCATACTTGTCAATGCTCTTGCCTCGATAGTCAGCGCGATCGCCCTCGGCAATAAAGGACTCACAGGGATACTTCATAAATGCCGCTAAGGTGGGACAGCTGAGACCCATGCCTCCCGACCGGGGGTGCATTTCCAACCGGGTCAGAATACTAAATCCTTGGGCATTGCCCTCAAAGGCAGTGAAGTCGCTCTGTTGTTGCGGCGTGAGATCAGATACGATGGCTTGGCCGATGGAGGACTGACTCCAAGTAGTGAATGCATGGCTGATGGCATCTTCTCCCACATGGCCAAAAGGTGGATTGCCAATGTCATGGGCGAGACAGGCAGCAGCAAGGATATCACCAAAGTCTGAAGCAACAAAGCCATGGGCACCTAATTCCGGATAGCGAGCAATCACCGATTCGCCCACAATCCGACCGAGCGATCGCCCCACACAAGAGGCTTCGATACTATGGCTCAAGCGCGTCCGAATGTAGTCATTGTCCACCAAGGAAAAGACTTGGGTTTTGTCCTTGAGCCGACGGAATGATGAGGAAAACACCAGGCGATCAAAATCTCGCTGGAAGCAGGTCCGTCCGGATTCTTGCCTTTCTGGATAGTCTTTGCCCAACCGTTGACGAGTCAGAAGCTGCTGCCAGTCCATCCCCATGATGGTGCTCCTTCAGCGATGAGTAGCCTACCTCTCCGTAATAGCAGATGGTTAAGAAAATCTGTAGATAACGTGATATTTAGACATCTATCCCAACGTGACAAATTCCCACAGGGTTGTGGAAAACTGTGGAAAACTCAGACCTGTGGCGGGTCTCAATCTCATAATCTTAAAAAAATTGGATCAACGCAATCCTTGCCAATCAAGGACTTCAAGCGTCCGGCAAGCTATCCACAAGATCGCAAAAGTTTTCCACAGAAGAGCCTTAGTTTTCCACAGGGCTTGAGAAAAGTTAGGAATGAGAATATTAAATCAAATGTGAAACCTTTTTGTGGGGAACGAGTCTCCGCCACCCCCAACAAAAGACCTACCGTGTTCACACAAGTCGAACTACCCCCTCTAATTCCCCCTTGCAAAGGGGTAGGACCGGAGTTTCCCCTTTGCAAGGGGGGACTAAGGGGGGCAAAGCCAAGTTTTGGGCTTTAAAATGAGATGTGTGTACACCGTAGCCACAAAAGACTGAGATTTGATTAAATCCTTGCTCCTCAACATTTAAATCTTCGACTCGTGTACGTTGCGGCCCTCTCGTTGGCGTTATTCCTATGCCTCTACTGCCAGCCGCGCTCACGTTGTCAGGACAGTTGAGACAAATTTTGAAGCATGCTGCGCTCAACATCGGCATACTATGCCTATTCCCACTCAATGGTTCCAGGTGGCTTGGACGTAACATCGTACACGACTCGATTAACCCCATCTACCTCATTAACAATGCGGTTAGAGATTGTTTCTAACAAATCGTAGGGAACCCGTGACCAATCAGCGGTCATACCGTCTTCGCTGGACACAAACCGCAACACAATCGGATAGGCATAAGTGCGCTTATCGCCCATCACGCCCACACTACGAACGGGGAGCAAGACCGCGAAGGCTTGCCAAAAGTCGTGATACATCCCTTGGCGGGAGATCTCATCGCGAACAATGAAGTCGGCATCCCGGAGAATATTGAGTCTATCAGCGGTGACTTCACCCAAAATCCGAATGGCGAGGCCAGGACCCGGAAATGGATGGCGGCGGACAATTTCTTCTGGCAGACCAATAGTCCGCCCGACTTTTCGGACTTCATCCTTAAAGAGTTTGCGGAGGGGTTCAATCAGCTTGAACTGCAAGTCTTTGGGCAGGCCTCCGACATTGTGATGACTTTTAATTTTGACGGCCACTCGTTCCCCCGTTTTCGGATCAACGTTGGTGTCTGCGGATTCAATCACGTCGGGATACAGGGTTCCTTGGGCAAGATAATCAAATGGTCCCAGGCGTTTAGACTCTTCTTCAAAGACGTGGATAAACTCATGACCAATTCGCTTCCGCTTCACCTCCGGATCGGTCACTTCCGATACCTGGGCTAAAAAGCGTTCCCGCGCATTGATATAAACAACGGGAATATGAAATTTTTGGTCAAAAAGTTCAATCAATCGTTCGGGTTCGTATTTGCGCATGAACCCTTGGTCGATAAACATACAGGTGAGCTGGTCGCCAATGGCCTGATGCAGTAAAAATGCCAGGGTAGACGAGTCTACTCCTCCTGATAGGGCCAGCAAGACTCGTCTATCTCCCACTTTGGCCCGAATTTCTCGCACGGCTTCTTCCACGAAGGCTTCAGTCGTCCAGGTGGGATCGCACTGGCAAATGTGATAGACAAAGTTGCAGATTAAAGCTTGGCCACCAATAGAATGAACCACTTCGGGGTGAAACTGGACTCCGTAGAGGTTGTTGGCGTGGTGGGCGATCGCCGCGCATTTGGTATTGTCTGTATGAGCCAGAATCTCAAACCCATCGGGCAGTTGGGTCACCGAATCACCATGACTCATCCACATGGTCGAGCCGTGGTCTACATTGGTCAGTAAATCCGTCGGATCATCAATCTGAAGAGCGGCTTTGCCATATTCCCCTCGATCTGCTCGCTGAACGGCACCGCCCAACTGCTGTACCATCAGTTGCATGCCGTAGCACACTCCCAGGATCGTAATCCCCAATTGCCAAATTCCGGGGTCACATTGGGGAGCGTAGGCATCGTAGACAGAGTTGGGACCACCCGACAGAATAATGCCTTTGGGGTTGAGCTGTTGAATATCCTCTAGGGACGTGCGGTAGGACAAAACTTCAGAATAGACTTGAGTTTCCCGAATGCGACGGGCAATCAGCTCGGAATATTGGGAGCCAAAATCGAGAATAACGATCATTTGGCGGTTAACCGGGGGTGTCGGCGCGTCGGAGGAATGTTGGTCTAGTTGCTGTAGAGTCACAGGCTATGTCCCTGGTTACAAATGAGGTGAACGATAGGAGCTTAATGAATGATTTCACCGGGCTAAATCAAATGAATTCTGCCCAAGGCGATGCAGGCAATGGTTCCATTACCGCAGACTTGGAAACTAAGCTTTGGAAGCCACGATGAGTAATGATGCACCAATGCGTCAGGAGTCGGCGCTTAGTCAAGTAGGAGTTACTATAATCCCAGATTCTATGCAAGGAAGAGGAGACCACCACAAGAATGCAACTATTGTTTAGATGGGTTTATTTGGGGGCGATCGCCAATATTCAGGCCATCAGGGGACAATTTCCGTGAGGATGAGCGTCGATGCCGCCAGCAGTCAGCCAATTCAGGATAATCTATCTAGGGCAGAGTGCGATCGCGCCCCCAGCCGTCATCCACGAAGTCTGAGAAGTTAAAATCAAATGTTAAAAAGTATGTCAAGATTCTAGCCGGATTTTGACATCCTGGCAAATGGTTTGGCTAAACCTGATACCAATGTCATCCTGATGACGACCCACCACCTCTCAGCAATCCCTATCCAAGAGTGGCACAATAAACGGAACTCTCTCTTTTTGCTTGGTGACAATCTTTTTGCTTGGTGACAATTGTAGCTATGGCATCTTCCCATAATCCCCTCCTGACCCTTGACTATGTTCCAGCGTTTGAGTTGCTGGGGACCGACTACTACGATCCGGTTGCGGCGGCTGAGTTTCCTGTTCACCATCTCCGATTTCGGAATGATGCCATTCTGCCATTGTTGGGCCTTGATTCCGCCGAAGTCACCGATGAGATGTGGTTGGAGGCGTTTGGTCAGTTTCGGGGGCGGGGCGGCTACGACACTGCCGCTAGGCGATCGCCATTTCTCGCCATGCGCTACCACGGCTACCAATTCGGAGAGTACAACCCTCACTTGGGTGACGGGCGGGGCTTCCTCTACGGCCAGGTGCGAGGAACAAATGGACGGCTCTACGACTTTGGCACTAAGGGATCGGGGACCACGCCCTACTCTAGAGGAGGGGATGGCCGACTGACGCTGAAAGGTGGGGTACGAGAAGTCATTGCGGCTGAAGCGCTGTATGCGCATGGAGTGAATACGTCTCGCTGTCTGAGTTTAGTGGAGACCGGGGAGCCGCTTTGGCGCGGGGATGAACCGTCTCCTACCCGGTCTTCGGTGATGGTTCGCTTTAGCCACTCCCATATTCGTTTTGGTACTTTTGAACGATTACACTATCTTCAGCGACCGGATTTAGTGCAGCTATTGTTGGATCATGTGATCGAGTATTATTATCCTCACTTGGAGCAGGAGGCGGAAGGCGATCGCTATGGCAAGTTTTTCGCCGAGTTAGTGCAGCGGATCGCCAAGCTCGTGGCTCAGTGGATGGCGGCGGGATTTTGTCAAGCGGTGCTGAATACGGACAATATGTCCATCACGGGAGAGAGCTTTGACTATGGCCCCTATGCCTTCATTGAAACGTTTGATCCTCAATTCACCGCCGCCTACTTTGACTACAGTGGACGCTATTGCTACGGCAACCAATCCCGCGCCTGTCGCTGGAACCTAGAGTTGCTCCAGTATCCCTTGAAAATGGTGATGGATTTGGCTGAGCTAGAAGCGGGCCTGACGCTCTATGATGCCACCTATCACTCAGAGTATAGCCGGCTCCTACTGAACCGGTTGGGCTTTGTTACCTTGCCCCCTGATTTAGCAGCAGACCTCATTCAAACCACACTGCGGCTGTTACACGATCTGGATGTTGGCTATCATCAGTTTTTCCAAGTGCTGCGCCACTCTTTCACCCCAACCTGGCAAAAAGACACGTCAGCGATTCTGGCGGATGAGTTACAAGCGACTGATGATGAGCAGCAATCCCTGGTGGAACGGTGGCGATCGCTCTACCAACAAGCCCTCAACCACCACTCCCTGGATCAAATGGAGGCGATCGCCCAGCGCTTAGCTCAGCGGAATCCCGATCTGGTTCCCATTCGCGCCGAAATTGAGGCTGTTTGGGAGCCGATCGTTGCCGAGGACAACTGGCAACCGTTCAACACCCTCATCCAAAAGATCCAAACCTCTGTCCAGTTGCCATCACCATGACACGTTTCGCCCTTACGTCTCACTCCCTGATTGCTCAACGGAATCAGAGATTGGTGACTCTGGCACCTGAGTTCTGATGCGAACCGATGCCGCATGGGACGGCAACCCTTCCGCCATTGCGAGGGTATCGATGGAGTGGGCAACAGACTGGAGAGCCTGGGGCGAGTACTGGATAATGCTGGAATGCTTCATGAAGGTTTCTACCCCCAGAGCGGAAGCATAGCGGGCGGCTCCCGATGTCGGTAAGGTATGGTTTGGCCCCGCAATGTAGTCGCCCACCGCTTCGGGAGTGGAATAGCCAAGGAAGATCGCTCCGGCATGACGAATGTGGTTGAGCAAATCCCACGGTTCCTCGATTTCTAGCTCCAGATGCTCTGGTGCAAACTCGTTCGAGAGCTGGGCTGCCGTATCTAGGGTATCGACGATAATCACCAGGCCATAGTGGGCGATCGCCTTCTCCGTATCAATGCGGCGGGGGTGATCTTCCAGTTGGGTCTGGACTTCGCTTACCACTTGTCGAGCGAGGGCGGAATCGGTGGTAATCAGAATAGCGGCGGCCATCGGGTCATGCTCAGCCTGAGCTAACAGATCCGCTGCCACATGGCTAGCGTTGGCCGTAGAATCGGCGATAACTAAAACTTCTGACGGACCCGCAATGGAGTCAATGCCCACCGTGCCGTAGACCATTTTCTTCGCCAGCGCAACATAAATGTTGCCTGGTCCCGTGATTACATCTACCTTGGGAATGGTAGCTGTCCCATAGGCTAGGGCGGCGATCGCCTGCGCTCCCCCCACTCGATAAATTTCATCAACCCCCGATTCTTGGGCTGCGACTAAGACCACGGGATTGAGCTGCTTTTCGGTTCCTGGAGGAGTCACCATCACAATCCGAGGCACTCCCGCCACCCGCGCGGGAATGACATTCATAATCACAGAACTGGGATAGGCGGCTCGGCCACCTGGCACGTAGAGACCCGCCCGATCCACCGGAGTGTAGCGCTTGCCCAGAACCACATCTTGCTCCCCGAATTCAACCCAACTACGCGGTACCCGCTTACGGTGGAAGGCTTCCACATTGCGACAGGCGAGTCGAATGGCTTCTAGGAGGGGAGTGGGCACTTGCTGGTAGGCTGCTTCTAGCTCTGCACCCGTCACCTTTAAGTCTTCGGCATAAAGCTGTTGTCGATCAAACTCTTTGGTATAGTGCAGCAATGCCTGATCGCCCTCGGTTCTGACGGCTTGCAGTATGTCTCGTACCGCTAATTCCTGGTCGAGAGCCGTCTCACTATAGGTGCGATCGCATATGCGACGGAGTTCGGCTTGCGCCTCAGCCAATTGGGTAACTATTCGCAGCATGGCCACACAAAATCTTTAGAAACACCAGTCTCAGTGCCAATATCTGAATTCAAGCAACGCGCCCTGAATGTATTGGTCAACCCTTCAGTCAAGCTCGAAATCGACATTAGTGCACTCTCACCCATTAGAGTAGCGCGGATTCCAGAGAACTGTGTAGGTTTCCCCGTAAATCCCCGTAAATCCCCGTAAATTCTTGGGGGAGGAAGACGAATATTTCGTATGTTCCGTGTGGCGAGATCGTCCCCTAGCCAAATCGTCCGTAGACCAGATGCCTCCGACTCCAGCGAAACGTTCGCACCCAGTTGAAGATCGTCTTTTCTACCAGGCACCTGCTTGAATTAAAACGAAAGGGGATACAACTTCCTCAACTCCCCAACTCCACTCAATTCCCCAACTTTCCAACTTTACTAAGACATTGAGAAATGCGAACCAATCCTGTACAATGTTATGTTCGTGAAGTAGTGAATAGATTTTTTTCATAGGAACCTGTTGTGCCCAATATTAAGTCTGCCATTAAGCGTGTTCAAATTGCCGAACGGAATCGTCTTCGCAACAAAGCCTACAAATCTGCGGTACGGACCTTGATGAAACGGTGCTTCGTCGCTGTGGATAACTACACGTCAGACCCAACTCCAGAAAACATGGTAGAGGTGAACCAGTACATGTCGGCTGCCTTCAGCAAAATTGATAAGGCCGTCAAGCGTAAGGTCCTGCACCGTAACAATGGTGCTCGCAAGAAAGCCCGATTGTCGCGGGTTGTCAAGCAGGCCGAAACTGCTACTGCCGCTGTCGGTTCTTAAACTCACGTCCTACCCGAATCTCTATGCGGTTAGTTGATACCCACGTTCATCTAAATTTTTCTGACTTTGAGGGACACCTGCCTCAAGTTGCTGAGCAATGGCGATCTGCGGGAGTGGCTTATCTAATCCATTCCTGTGTGGAGCCAAGTGAGTTTAGTGACATCCAGGCGATCGCCAATCAGTTTCCCCAAGAACTCTCCTTTGCTGTTGGGCTGCATCCCCTGGATGCGGCGAAGTGGACTCCTGAGATGGCTCAACAAATCACAGACCTAGCCCAATCCGATCAGCGCATTGTTGCCATTGGCGAGATGGGTCTAGACTTTTTCAAAGCCACCAACCCAGAGCAGCAAGGACAGGTGTTTGAGGCCCAACTGCAAGTGGCCCATCAGTTAGAGTTACCCGTGATTATCCACTGTCGAGACGCGGCTGAGGTGATGGCGGATAGAATGCGAGCCTTCTGGCAGGAACATGGTCCCGTCAAAGGCGTAATGCATTGTTGGAGTGGAACCCCTGAAGAAACGGCGTGGTTTTTAGACCTAGGGCTATATGTCAGCTTTAGCGGCATCTTGACGTTTGCCAATAAGAGTGCTGCTCATGTTAAAGAGTCAGCTCGGATGGTCCCAAGCGATCGCCTTTTAATTGAAACGGACTGCCCGTTTCTATCTCCGGTTCCTCACCGAGGCAAGCGACCCAACCAGCCTGCTTATGTGCGCCATGTTGCTGAGACGCTAGCTGAAGTTCGGGGCACGGACTTAGAGGCGATCGCGGCACAAACGAGCCAAAACGCCTGTGATCTATTCAACATCGTCCTCCCCGACTGAGATGAATCTGAGGTCAGCCCGAAATCATCCTCAAACTAGCTCGATACCAGCAGCAACCCTTCTCTGGGATGCGCCGATCCAACCTGTTTCTCCACACTAATCCAAACCCAATCGAGAGCATATCCCTATCCTGGAGAGACTCAATCCCCCTTCTTTTGTTACAAAAGTTTGTATAGAAGAGGAGGATGACCTTGCAGTTGACAGATATAAGGTAGTATTGTATTATTCTGAACCCGTTTAGGGCGAACCTAATTGAGGAGACGCATGACGACTAATCTAGCTCAAACCGCACCTGTTTTTACCTTGCCAGATTTGGTCGAGATTCAGCGGGCAAGCTTCCGTTGGTTCTTGGAAGAAGGACTCATTGAGGAATTGGACAGCTTTTCACCGATTACCGATTACACGGGCAAGCTTGAGCTTCATTTTCTTGGGAAAAACTACAAACTAAAGCAGCCCAAGTATAACGTAGACGAAGCGAAACGACGAGATAGTACATATTCTGTACAGATGTATGTCCCCACTCGCTTGATCAACAAAGAGACTGGCGAGATTAAGGAACAAGAGGTCTTTATCGGGGACTTGCCGCTGATGACCGATCGGGGAACCTTCATCATCAACGGTGCTGAGCGGGTGATTGTGAACCAGATTGTTCGGAGTCCAGGGGTATATTACAAGTCTGAGATTGACAAGCATGGTCGCCGAACCTATAACGCTAGCTTGATTCCCAACCGGGGAGCATGGCTCAAGTTTGAAACCGACAAGAATGACTTAGTTTGGGTTCGCATCGATAAAACCCGGAAGTTGTCCGCTCAGGTCTTGCTCAAGGCGTTAGGACTATCAGATAGCGAGATTTTCGATTCCCTCCGTCATGCGGCCTATTTCCAGAAAACCATTGAGAAAGAGGGACAGTTTGGTGAAGATGATGCCCTAATGGAACTGTATCGGAAGCTACGTCCAGGGGAGCCGCCAACGGTTGCAGGGGGGCAACAGCTTCTAGAGTCCCGTTTCTTTGACCCGAAGCGCTATGACCTCGGCAAAGTTGGGCGATACAAGCTCAATCGGAAGTTGCGTCTCAACGTTCCCGACACCCATCGGGTGCTGACCTCTCAGGATATTCTCGCCTCTATTGATTACCTAATCAATTTAGAGTTTGACATCGGCTCAGTGGACGACATTGACCACCTGGGAAATCGCCGGGTACGCTCTGTAGGTGAACTGCTGCAAAACCAAGTGCGGGTAGGTCTCAATCGCCTAGAACGGATCATTCGGGAACGGATGACGGTCTCGGATGCGGAATCTTTGACTCCGGCCTCTTTGGTGAACCCCAAGCCGTTGGTTGCGGCCATTAAGGAATTTTTCGGTTCCTCTCAGCTCTCCCAATTTATGGACCAGACCAATCCTCTGGCTGAGTTGACCCATAAGCGTCGCCTGAGCGCCCTTGGGCCAGGGGGCTTAACCCGTGAACGGGCCGGATTCGCAGTACGGGATATTCACCCTTCCCACTATGGTCGAATTTGCCCGATTGAAACCCCTGAAGGTCCGAACGCGGGATTGATTGGCTCGCTGGCGACCCATGCCAAGGTGAATCCCTATGGCTTTGTAGAAACCCCTTACTATCGGGTAGAAAATGGTCGGGTTCTGAAAGAAGAAGGCCCCACCTACATGACCGCTGATGAAGAGGATGATTTACGGGTGGCACCGGGGGATGTGGCCACGGATGAAAACGGCTACATCATTGGTGATACCATTCCGGTGCGCTACCGCCAGGACTTCACCACAACGACTCCCACTGAGGTAGACCGAGTTGCGGTTTCTCCAGTGCAGATTATTTCTGTGGCGACCTCCTTGATTCCATTCTTGGAGCATGATGATGCGAACCGGGCGCTCATGGGGTCGAACATGCAGCGGCAGGCCGTGCCACTGTTGCGACCAGAACGTCCGTTAATCGGGACGGGACTGGAAGCTCAAGCAGCCCGTGACTCTGGGATGGTGATTGTCAGCCGCACGGCTGGGGTGGTGTCCTATGTAGATGCTAACTGGGTGCGAGTGCGGGATGATGAGGGGCATGAGCATTCCTATGAGTTGCAGAAATATCAGCGATCGAACCAGGATACTTGCTTGAACCAGCGTCCTTTGGTGTTTGAGGGCGATCGCATCGTTCCTGGGCAAGTGCTAGCGGATGGGTCTGCGGCTGAAGGAGGTGAAATCGCCCTTGGCCAGAACGTCTTGATCACTTACATGCCCTGGGAAGGCTACAACTATGAAGATGCCATTCTCATCAGTGAACGCTTGGTGTACGAAGACTACTACACCTCCATCCACATTGAAAAATTTGAGATTGAAGCCCGTCAGACTAAGTTAGGTCCAGAAGAAATTACCCGTGAGATCCCTAATGTTGGAGAAGATGCCCTCCGACAACTCGACGAAGGGGGTATTATCCGGGTAGGAGCCTGGGTTGAGGCTGGTGACATCTTGGTGGGGAAAGTTACGCCCAAAGGCGAATCCGATCAACCCCCTGAAGAGAAATTGCTCCGGGCAATCTTTGGGGAGAAAGCGCGAGATGTACGGGACAACTCACTGCGGGTCCCTAACGGTGAAAAGGGTCGCGTGGTCGATGTGCGTGTGTTCACCCGTGAACAAGGGGATGAACTGCCGCCTGGTGCCAATATGGTGGTCCGGGTTTACGTGGCCCAAAAGCGCAAGATCCAAGTTGGGGACAAGATGGCGGGTCGCCACGGGAACAAGGGCATTATTTCTCGGATCTTACCGATTGAAGATATGCCCTATTTGCCCGATGGCACGCCCATTGACATTGTTCTCAACCCCCTAGGCGTACCGTCTCGGATGAATGTCGGTCAGGTGTTTGAGTGCTTGCTAGGTTGGGCTGCCCATGTCCTCGACATGCGATTCAAGATGACCCCCTTTGATGAAATGTACGGCAAAGAAGCCTCCCGGATCACCACCCATGGGAAATTACAGGAAGCCAGAGAGCAGTCTGGTAATGACTGGGTGTTTAACCCTGATAATCCTGGCAAGATTCAGCTCTACGATGGCCGGACGGGTGAACCATTTGACCAACCCACCACTGTGGGCAAAGCCTACATGCTAAAGCTGGTCCACTTAGTAGACGATAAGATCCATGCCCGGTCCACTGGTCCTTACTCTTTGGTGACTCAGCAACCGCTGGGGGGTAAAGCGCAGCAAGGCGGTCAACGGTTTGGAGAAATGGAGGTGTGGGCCTTAGAAGCCTTTGGCGCAGCCTACACGCTCCAGGAATTGTTGACGGTCAAGTCCGACGATATGCAGGGACGGAATGAAGCCCTGAATGCCATTGTCAAGGGCAAGGCGATCCCTCGTCCTGGGACGCCAGAATCCTTTAAGGTCTTGATGCGTGAGCTACAGTCGCTCTGCTTGGATATTGTGGCTCACAAGCTAGAGACGAGCGAAGATGGTGCCAGCCAGGATATTGAGGTTGATTTGATGGCAGATATCAGCAGTCGCCGCACGCCCTCACGTCCAACCTATGAGTCGATCTCGTCTGACGAAATAGAGGAAGGCGCTCCCCCGTCCACGGCTGAAGAGCAAGCTGCTTCTAGCTCTAACTAGCACAACAGCCCAGTGTGAGATCCGTCAGCTTCTTTAAGCTGGATCTCCTACTGGGTTAGGAGGACCGGTGACGAAAGCCTTACGGTGATCCTTCGTTCATTGCCTGCTCGATTCAGTCCTGAAAGCATCAGTAGGAACCGTTTGGCTCACAGTCAAAAGCTAAAAGCTATTAATATCCAATGCCTAGTCCCCAACAATCTCTCAGTTTATGTCAGCCTGTTTACCCAGAATTAGGTTGAGACCTGATCCGTTTTGACTCTCTCTGTTCCCCAAGATCATCTCCCTAAACTCATCAGACAAGGATAACCACCTATGCCAAAGCTAGAGCAACGATTTGATTATGTCAAAATTGGCCTTGCTTCGCCAGAGCGGATTCGTCAGTGGGGAGAGCGCACCCTCCCCAACGGCATGGTCGTCGGCGAAGTCACGAAGCCTGAAACAATCAACTATCGGACTCTCAAACCTGAGATGGACGGGCTATTTTGTGAGCGTATTTTTGGTCCCGCGAAAGACTGGGAGTGCCACTGTGGCAAGTATAAGCGGGTGCGCCATCGCGGAATTGTGTGTGAGCGTTGCGGCGTAGAGGTAACGGAATCCCGGGTGCGCCGCCATCGAATGGGGTACATCAAGTTAGCGGCTCCAGTAGCCCATGTGTGGTATCTCAAGGGCATTCCCAGTTACATGGCCATCTTGTTGGATATGCCGCTGCGAGACGTGGAGCAGATTGTGTATTTCAACTCCTACGTGGTGCTTGACCCCGGCAATGCGGAGAACCTGAGCTACAAGCAACTGTTGACTGAAGACCAGTGGATTGAGATTGAAGACCAACTCTACAGCGAAGAGTCCAAGCTCGATGGGGTAGAGGTTGGGATTGGGGCGGAAGCCTTGCAACGGTTGCTTCAGGATTTGAAATTAGAGGAAGAGGCGGAGCAACTCCGCGAAGCGGTTGCCAATGCTAAGGGGCAGAAACGGGCCAAGTTGATCAAACGGTTGCGGGTGATTGATAACTTTATTGCCACCCAATCTCAACCGGACTGGATGATTCTGAACTTTATTCCGGTGATTCCGCCGGACTTGCGCCCCATGGTGCAGTTAGATGGAGGACGGTTTGCTACCTCTGACTTGAATGATTTGTATCGTCGGGTGATCAACCGCAACAATCGCTTGGCCCGCTTGCAGGAAATTCTAGCTCCAGAAATTATTGTCCGGAATGAAAAGCGGATGTTGCAGGAGGCGGTAGACGCGCTGATTGATAATGGACGACGGGGACGGACGGTGGTGGGGGCGAATAATCGTCCTCTCAAGTCGCTGTCGGACATTATTGAAGGAAAGCAAGGACGTTTTCGTCAGAACTTGCTAGGAAAACGGGTAGACTACTCTGGTCGTTCCGTGATTGTGGTGGGTCCAAGCCTGAGTATTCATCAGTGTGGGTTGCCCCGTGAGATGGCGATCGAGTTATTTCAACCGTTTGTGATTCATCGTCTCATCCGCCAAGGCTTGGTGAATAACATTAAGGCGGCGAAAAAGCTGATTCAGCGTAATGATCCCAGTATTTGGGATGTACTGGAAGAAGTGATTGATGGGCACCCAGTCATGTTAAACCGAGCACCCACCCTCCACCGTTTGGGAATTCAAGCCTTCGAACCCATGTTGGTAGAAGGACGAGCGATTCAGTTGCATCCTTTGGTGTGTCCGGCTTTCAACGCTGACTTTGATGGTGACCAGATGGCGGTTCATGTGCCGTTGTCGTTGGAATCCCAGGCTGAGGCCCGGTTGTTGATGTTGGCTTCTAACAATGTGTTGTCTCCAGCAACGGGCACTCCGATTATTACTCCTAGCCAGGATATGGTCCTGGGCTGCTATTATCTCACGGTAGAAAATCCCAAGGCGACGAAAGGGGAAGGTCGCTATTTCTCCAACATGGAGGATGCAATCACGGCGTATCAACAGCAGTTGGTGGATCTTCATGCCTATGTTTGGGTGCGGTTTGATGGCCCAGTGGAAACAGCGGAAAAAGATGAGACACCAATTGAGGAGCCGAAAGTCGAGCATGGCATGGTAACGACGGTATATAAGTGGCGACGGGTACGTGAGGATGAAGAGGGCAACTTGGTGTCTCAGTATATTAAGACGACTCCGGGGCGGATCATCTTTAACAAGACCATCCATGATGCCTTGGCTAACTAAGGAGGCGATCGCTCTCAAGGGAGACCCAATCACCACAATCGGCACCGATAACCCGATTGATGGTTGAGGAAGGGCAACACATCCCTACTTCCACAAACATGGGTGATAGAAAACTCATGGGTGGCATCTCTCGATGGATGGGGGTGACGAATGGAGGCAATGGATGAGAGAACGGCAAACAGAGACACGACCAAATCTGACGTTTTTATAGTTAAACCAAGGGTAAATTATGGTGATGATGGGCGGACAACACACAACATACAAGGCAAGCAAACCAGTTCCGTTTCGCAATCGAGTCCTGGATAAAAAGCAACTCCGCAAGCTAGTAGCTTGGTCTTTCACCAACTACGGTACAGCCCGCACGGCGCAGATGGCTGACTCGATGAAAACCCTTGGGTTTCGGTATGCAACTCAGGCAGCCGTGTCTATCAGCGTGGATGATTTACAGGTACCACCGATCAAGCAAGATTTGTTGGAGTCGGCTGAAGCCGAAATTCGGGAAACCGAAAGTCGCTACACGAAGGGAGAAATTACCGAGGTGGAGCGCTTCCAAAAGGTGATTGACACCTGGAATGGCACTAGTGAAGAACTGAAGGACGAAGTGGTGAAAAACTTCCGGGCCACCAATCCCCTCAATTCGGTTTACATGATGGCCTTCTCTGGGGCGCGGGGGAATATTTCTCAGGTGCGGCAGTTGGTGGGAATGCGGGGGCTGATGGCTGATCCCCAAGGGGAAATTATTGACTTACCCATCAAAACTAACTTCCGGGAGGGGTTGACCGTTACGGAGTACATCATTTCCTCCTATGGTGCCCGGAAGGGGTTGGTGGATACGGCCCTACGAACTGCAGACTCCGGGTATTTGACCCGCCGCCTGGTAGACGTGTCTCAGGATGTGATTATCCGTGAGTTGGATTGTGGCACCCAACGATTTATTCCGTTGGGCAATATGACGGATGGCGATCGCATCCTCATCCCTCTTGAAGATCGCTTATTGGGCCGGGTGTTAGCCCACGATGTGCTCCATCCTGAAACCGGGGAGATCATTGCTACCAGAAATCAAGCGATTTCGGCGGAGTTGGCCGAGGAGATTTGTGGCAAAGGGGTGACGAAAGTGGACGTGCGATCGCCCCTCACCTGTGAGGCCAGTCGCTCCGTGTGTCAAGCCTGCTATGGTTGGAGTTTGGCCCATGCGGAAAGGGTTGATTTGGGTGAAGCCGTGGGGATTATCGCGGCTCAGTCTATTGGTGAGCCGGGGACCCAACTGACGATGCGGACCTTCCATACAGGTGGTGTCTTTACTGGGGAAGTGGCCCAGCAGATTCGTGCCCCGTTTGATGGGGTTGTGTCGATTCCGGACATTGATCAGCTAAAATCCCGTGCTTTTCGGACCCGTCACGGAGAAGATGCATTGATTGTCGAAACCAATGTGAACCTGATTGTCAAGCCCCTAGGTGGGGGTAAAGAGCAGAAATTTGTTGTTTCTCAAGGCTCTATCATGTTTGCTAAGGACGGCATGGAAGTCCACAAAGGCAAAATTCTATCTGAGTTGCAGTCCCAGAAACGCCAAGTGACTGAACGAGCCACCAAAGATGTGACCTCTGATCTCGCCGGAGAAGTCAAATTTGCAGACTTAATCCCAGAAGAGAAAAAAGATCGCCAAGGCAATACAACTCGCATTGCCCAGCGGGGTGGCCTGTTGTGGGTTCTCGCAGGAGAGGTGTACAACTTGCCCCCTGGTGCTGAGCCAGTGGTGAAAAATGGCGATCGCATCGAAACGAATAGTGTGCTGGCAGAAACTAAGCTAGTCACCGAATATGGTGGCATTGTGCGTCTGCCCGACAATATCGACAGCAAGGGAAGCCGCGAGGTCGAGATCGTCACCTCCTCTGTCTTACTCAACGATGCCACCATCTTTGTCGATAGCCACCAAGGCAGTGAACAGTACATTATTGAAACGACTCATAATCAGCGCTTTTCCTTGATTGCTACCCCTGGCACCAAAGTCACCCACAATCAGGTGGTTGCAGAACTCATCGACGATCGATATCACACCCAAACGGGAGGGATTATCAAGTACTCCGGGGTTGAAATCTCGAAGCGAGGAAAAGCAAAACAGGGCTATGAGGTGGTTCAGGGGGGCACCATTATCTGGATTCCGGAAGAAGCCCACGAAGTGAACAAGGATTTATCTCTGCTGCAAGTGGAAGACGGGCAGTATGTAGAAGCTGGAACTGAAATTGTCAAGGACATCTTCTGCCAGAGCAGCGGTGTGATTGAAGTGTCACAGAAGAATGACATCTTACGGGAAGTGGTGATCAAGCCCGGTGAGTTGCACATGACTGAGACCACCGAGGAGATGATGGCCAAAGATGGCACCATTGCCAGCCCTGGTCAAGAAATTATCCCAGATTTGGTCCCCGAAGACCTCTGCTATGTTGAGTATGTGGAAACTCCTGAAGGATCGGCCCTGCTTCTCCGCCCCGTTACTGAATTCCATATTGAAGATGATCCGGCAGTACCAAACCAAGAGTCAGTTGGGGAAGGCAAAGGGCGTTCCATTAATCTCAAAGCGGTGCAACGGATTGCCTATAAGGATGGGGAACGGGTGAAGTCCGCCACGGGGTTGGAGCTATTGCGCACCCAACTCGTCTTAGAAATGGACGAAAATGCCGCGCAATTGGCGGCAGATATTGAGCTGATGACTGACGAGGAAGACCCAGAAATTACCCGCTTGCAGATGGTTATTCTGGAAACCTTAACCATCCGGCGAGATATTGCAGCGGACCAAACTCAGGGAAGTACGAAAACGCGGCTGTTGGTGACTGAGGGCGATCGCATTGCTCCTGGCGCGGTCGTCGCCTCAACGGAAATTCAATGTAAAGAAGCAGGCGAAATCCGGGGGATTTTAGAAGGGCAAGAAGCGATTCGGCGGGTGCTGATTGTCCGAGAATCAGACTTGCTGCGGTTAAATTTGCAGGGACAAGCGGCCACGGTGAGCAAAGGAGATTTACTGGTATCCGGTCACGGGATCACCGCTGACCTCACCACCCCCGAATCCGGAATTGTGACCGAGGTCCTAGAGAACGAAGTGTTGATCCGACTTGCCCGTCCCTACCGCGTGTCATCCGGTGCCGTGCTGCACATTGATGACAGCGATTTAGTCCAACGGGGTGATAGTTTGGTCCTGCTGGTCTTTGAGCGGGCAAAAACAGGAGATATTATCCAGGGTTTGCCGCGAATCGAAGAATTGCTAGAAGCACGGAAACCCAAGGAAGCCTGTATCCTGGCTGAGCGTCCCGGCACGACTCAGGTCATCTACACTGACGATGAGGTCGTGGAAATTAAAGTCATCGAACCTGATGGCGCGGTGACCGACTATCCCATCGGCCCTGGCCAAAATGTGATTGTGGGTGATGGGCAACAGGTGGCGGCGGCGGAAGCCCTCACCGATGGTCCCGCCAATCCCCACGAAATTTTGGATATTTTCTTCCGATTCAAGCGGGAACAAGATGGCATCCACGATGCCGCTCTCTTTAGCTTGGCCAAAGTTCAAACCTTCTTGGTGAACGAAGTGCAATCGGTGTACCAATCTCAAGGAGTGGATATTTCCGACAAGCACATTGAGGTAATTGTCCGGCAGATGACCTCCAAAGGCCGGGTAGATGACGGCGGCGATACCACCATGTTACCGGGTGAATTGGTTGAACTGTACCAAATTGAACAGGTGAACAACGCAATGGCGATTACAGGAGGTGCCCCTGCGGAGTACACGCCGATTCTGTTGGGAATTACCAAGGCATCCTTGAATACCGATAGCTTTATTTCAGCCGCCAGTTTCCAAGAAACGACTCGTGTCTTGACCGAAGCAGCCATTCAAGGAAAATCTGATTGGCTCCGGGGTTTGAAGGAAAATGTGATTATTGGGCGCTTGATTCCTGCCGGGACAGGCTTTAATGCCTACGAAGAACCAGCGTCGGCTAACATGGACCCCAATATGGACCCTGGCGTTTTGGAAGGGGAGGTCGATTTGCAGGACGTTGTCCTGGATGATCGCACAGCCCGCACCTATGAACTGGAAGGGGGGCTCGATGTTTTCCCTGTTGATGCTGCGTCACGTCGGCCTAGCTCAGCGGCCTCCGAGACTGATACTGAACTCATTGGGGGGCCGGCCAACTATGGTGGCATGGGTAATCCCGCTCCAAGTACCCCATCTTCATCATCGGCCATGATTATTGATGATGGAACAGACTTGGGGGATATGGATCTGGGTGATGTTAATGCTGGTGATGAGGTTTAGGGATGAGAACCCAATAAAATGTGAAGGTTTTTTGAGGGGGGTGCGCCCTCCTCAAAAACCTGGGTTTTATCGTATCCTCGGTCCTTCGGGGATTACTTTGTCAAGCTGGACCTTGGTAAAGACATGTCAGCGGCGTACTCTCTCTTTCGGGGGATGGTACGCCGTTGATGTTATGGACCTAATGCGGCACATCGCTTCAATTGGGGATCATCGGCCTTGGCCGCCCGGGTAGACAGCAGCCAGGTTCATCAAGAAAATGGGGTGACGTACCCAAGGTCCAGACGTTTTGGGAGGTAGAACCGCCATATGTTGGGCGATCGCTCTTACACTTCGGGGTGCTGTAGACACAATCGGATGGACATAGGAGAGGGGCAGTTCGAGTAAGGCCGGAGGCTGATCGACGCGGAGCGCCCATAGTTCCTCTTGCGTTGGTCGTATGGCCATTAGGCAGGGAACCCCAGCCTCTTCAGGGATTGGAGATGTCGAGGATTGGGCGAACTGGGGTAAGTGAGTCTGGGCATCGGGCGTGAACAGGCGCGTTTGCTGAAGACTTGGCAACGTCAAACGCAAATCTACTACTGCGAGAGGGCGACCTTCCAGCATGATAAAGCCACTCTGCTCAATATCAGAGGTCATTGTTGGGTCTAACCGGATCACCTTGAGAATGGCCGGAACGGGGATGGCAAACCAGTAGTGGGCAATGGTAAAGGCGATCGCCTGACAACGATCGACGGGGTGATCGGTTTTGTTGGCTGGGCTCACTGGATTGTCTCCTGAATCCAGAGTTAGCTCCGCGTCAACTGCAATTGCAGTCGTATCGATGGTGGGTTTTGACATTGGGGTTCCATCCTAGTGATGACGGTTGGGAATCAGCGTTTGTAGAGTAGTCAGTAAGGCATTTGGGGGACAAGGTTTGGTCAAATAATCCTTCGCGCCCAAACCCAAGGCGATATTGCGGTGTTTGTCGCCGCTACGAGACGTGAGCATGACAACGGGAATATGAGCAATGGTAGGATCGCCCCGATGCTCCATCAAAAACTGAAAACCATCCAGGATAGGCATTTCAACATCGCAAATGACCAAACTCGGTGCAGGGCGGGCGGGATGGCGAGAGAGAGTAGACATCCGCAAATAGGCAAGGGCTTCGCGACCATTGCTGGCCTGTTGGGTCCGATAGCCCTTGTCTTCTAATGAATGGATTAAGTGTTGCCGCACCGTGGGCGAATCATCCACCACCAAAATCGTTACTGGCTCTGGTACTGCAGGGAGATCGGTGGCAGAGGGGAGGATCGCTGCTGCACTACTGTCCCCGGCAGACTGGGGGAAAGATGGGGAAGAGGGGACAAGCGTCGGTGGGGGAGTAGTGGCCGCAGAGGTCTGGCTGAAAACCTGGTGCATTAGGGTCAGCGGATCGAGGACGAGGGCCAGTTGGTTATCTCCAAAAATAGAGCAGCCGTGGAGGCAGGGGGGCGGGGCGATCGCTTGCCCCAAAGGACGAATCACCAATTCCTGTTCTTCGATCACTTTATCTACCATAATGCCCAGCAATTCATGATTAAATCGCAGCAGTAAGATGGGCGATAAATCGCTAGCTATATGGGAAGGAGGGCTGTTTGCTGTCGTTCGACCGGGGGCGATCGCCTCTGGATCAAGCACAGATGAGGCTCCCGGTGGAGGGCTATGGTGCCATCGTTGGGCCTGGATCTGGGTATTGATCTGACTCAACCGGGTGGCATTGTGGATCTGGGGCTTGGGCGACTGGGTCATTCTCAGCCAGGAGCAAGATTCAGCATATTGGAGCATTTGGCCCAACCGATAGAGTCGAACAGGTCGATGATGATTGCGCTGGATGCCTTGGAGCACTAAGCTTCCTTCCATACTGGTCCGGACCTGGTTGGGCTTAGGCAAAATAATTTGCTCGATATGCTCAATCGGAAAGGCATAGACAATGCCATTCGCCTCACAAAGCATTTGTCGGAGGATGGTCAGAGTTAGGGGCAATCGCAAGGTAAAGCAGGTGCCCTGGCCCAACACAGACTGAATCGTTACGCTACCGTTAAGTTGGGCCAGTTGCGATCGCACCACATCCAGCCCTACCCCTCTGCCTGATAAATCGCTCAGTTGGGAAGCTGTGGAAAATCCTGGCTCGAACAGCAACTCCATCAGTTCCTCTGGCGATCGCTGAGATACGTGGGAAGCAGGGATTAATCCCCGCTCCACAGCTCTTTGGGCCACCACTTGGGGATCAATCCCGCCTCCATCATCTTCCACCTCAATCACCGTATATTGGCCTTGGTTAAACGCCCGCACTTGGATTTTCCCCGTAGGGGATTTTCCCCGTGCTTGGCGAATTTCGGCTGATTCAATGCCGTGATCAAAGGCATTGCGCAACAAATGTAACAGGCTATCGTGCAAGGGTTCCACCAACAACCGATCCACTAAAATATCATTCTCCGGCAGCACCAAATCGATGGTCTTGCCGTAGGTGGTGGTGAGTTGTCGTATCAGTCGGGGGAGGCGCTGGAACACGGTCTGGAGCGCCTGCATTCTCGCATTGGTCAGAGTATCCCAGGTTTGGGCCAGTAGCCGTTTCTGACCCTGGAGCGATCGCCCTGAACGCTTGTACGACTGATTCACCTGCCCCAGGAGTGACTCTAATAAGCTGGTTTCCTCTAAAGCCGTTTGGACTAGCTCGTGTAGACGATTGTGACGATCCATTTCTAAGGCATCTAAGCCCAAATGCTCAAGCTGCGATCGCCCAGATTCCGATGGCTCAGCTTGTTCAACCGGAGTCAAGGTCGTTGAATGGAGATCAAAAGTTCGGTCGGACCAATCCCATAGTTCGTGAATCGTCTGCACATGCTGCCGTAAACAGGCCAATACAGACTGCACCAGACCATGAATTTGGCTTTGCTCGTTGATGTGACCATTTTGCTTAATCAGCAATTCACCCGCGAGAGACTCCAGGTGACGCATATGCTCTAGGTTAATACGAATACTGGTATTGGTGGGGGGTGAGGACGGTGAGAGAGGGGCCGCTGGCGATCGCGTTCCCTCTCTCACCGGAGGGGTTGCGGCGGGGGGGGGGAGTTCT
>JBFRWC010000426.1:0-5382 GCA_051439365.1 Leptolyngbyaceae cyanobacterium | reverse complement strand
TGGTCACATCAACGATTTAACCGTGTTTGTTAATGATTACAGTGTACGGAGTGGAGCGAGTTGATCGGGATGGGGTGAACCGTAATTTGGAGGGGGGGTTGCCGTCAATTAATGGAATGGCGATCGCACTGTAGTAAGTAACAAGTAATAGAGTTAAAATAACAAGTATCAAGTTAGGGAGAGACAGGCGATCGCCCTTGTTACTCACTACTTGCTCCTTGTTACTTCTCCAATGTGCGTACCATCTCCAATTTGGGATTATGATGCGCCATCAGAATAATTCCCATTGAGGAGGGCGATCGCTCATCTGCCGTTCCGTAGTCTGGCGACTACCATAATCCACTGAAGCCTTCCCCCCCGAACCTTGGAGCCAAGCAATGGTCTGGGGCAGAAGCTTCGCCAGGTCATAGCGTTCCACAATGGTTTGGCGGGCATTCTGCCCCAGCCGTTGTCGTTCAGTCGGGTGATCGAGTAACCAAGCAACCCTTTCAGCTAAGGCGCTGGGATCGAAAAAGTCCACCATCATGCCGTTGTGGCCATGTTCCACGACTTCCTGGACAGGTGGGGTACGGGATGCCACCAGGGTACAGCCTGTGGCCATCGATTCCAGCATCGACCAAGAAAGCACAAAGGGATAGGTCAGGTACACGTGGACGGTTGAGACTTGCAACACTTGGAGATAGGTGTCGTAGGGCAGAGGTCCGGTGAAATGGAGGCGATCGCCATCGTACTCGAACTGCTCCAACATCGCCTGTCGATAGGTTTTGCCGTCAGGCCGCTGGGCACCATAGGCGACGCGATCGCTGCCCACCACCACCACATGACACTGGGGCCGACGCTGCTGGAGCAGAGACACCGCCTCCATAAATTGGGGAAAGCCCCGGTAGGGTTCCATTCCCCGTGCTACATAGGTAATAGTTTCCTGGGCGTGGGTCAAATCCAAGTTCAACTTAGGCCAAACACGACTGGCAGTAGGATGGGGACGGAAGAAGTTAGTATCAATGCCATCATGGCGCACGGTAATTTTGGGCTGGAATTCTGGTGGAAATTGCTGGTGCTGCCAGTGGGTGGGGGTGAGGGCGCGATCGCAACTATACAAATCCACCAGAAATGGAATATTCTTCAGTCGCAATGTTGCTTCTGCTTGGTAGGTTGGTTTACGGTTAACATCAAAATCAAAGTCAGAACCATGGGCACAGTAGAACCATTCCATGTAGCAAATTAATTCAGCCTGAGGAAAGAGATCTTTGAGAAATAGGGTTGGTCCCCAACCAGAATGCCCCAGGACAACTTCTGGGATAAAGCCTTGTTGTTTCAGTTGATTGGCCATAAGGTAAACCCGTTCCCCAGTGGCGACTGCTTTAGTAACAGCACCCAAGCCTGGGTAAGGCGGTTGCTTGAGTTCATTGATGGCAGGGTAGATCAGTTTTTGGACCTTGGGGAGGTGGCGTTTGGCTGCGCCATGCCTAGGATGCACACGCCGTTCAGTGGCAAACACGACTTCATGGCGTGGATCTTGAGCCAACGCTGCAGCCAGATGGCGAAATTGGGCGGGGAAGTTGGGATGGAGAAAAAGGATACGCATGAGGCTTATTCAGAGATGGAACTAAATCCACCTGTAGAAAATCTGGTGATGGTTATCAATACTGAAGTCTAGGATATCGAAATTACGTTTGCTCAAGGAGGCAAACGCATCGTGCCAGATTTTTTGACACCAGGTCCTTTCTTGATCTTTCCCAATCTGGATCGCCAACTTTTAGCATTCCTCCACATTTGCCCCTGCTTCAGTATTTTTGCGGTCTAATAAGGAGATATAGACGGACTCAAACAATGAAAATCTTAAAATTCATTGGGAAACACCGTCTATTTTTTCCCTGATTGACTGACAAAACTGCCTAAAACCTTGTCCCTGCCTTGGGTCAGGAGACCTGACCCCTACATTATCCCAATCCCTTGTAGGGGAGCAGTTTCCGCGCCCAAGCCCCAATTTTTGTCAGTCAACCAGATTTTTTCCATACCCTCCGATCCCTCGGAGGTATATGGATGCGAATAGCCCAGATGGCTCTGCACCGGATCGTCAGCATGGCCAGAGGAAAAGACCAGAGGAGACCACCCAATGGATGATGCCACTCAGTACTGGATATTTTTGACCGCTGTTGGAGATACGGTGATCTCACAACAGGAGGCGACCGCCCAGCGCCATTTCCGCCCCTTATTGCGATCGCTTTTGCCCAACTTGGCTTCTAGCACAACCTTTCCCCATCGAGACATACAGCGTTATTTAGTAAAGCAGGGGCGGATTCAGCCTGCTCAGGGGCACCCTAAACCGCGACCATCGGCCCAGCCCCAATATGCGCCCGCTCCGTCAGTTCGTCCAGCCCCCGTGACTGAGCGGGTGCCTGTGGGGGCCGCTCCAGCGATGGTACAACGCCACTCCGGTGGGAGTATCGCCTCCCCCACCGCGTCGCCATCAATCACTGCGGTGGGACTGCTCTCCCGCCCCGCAACCCCAACGGATCGGGCCAAGCCCTTGAATGTGTCATCGCCGAATGTGCCATCGCCTGCTCCCATCCCCCTGGGACCAACGGTAGCGGAACTCTGTTTACGTTGTGCCATCTCCCACCAGATTGACTACGCTTGCCAACAAATTGCCGATCAATTTGGGACCAACCACGGCTTTAGCCGCATGGTGTTAGTGGCGGCGGTCCTCCATGACGAATGCTTGTTGGCCCAACAGCGATCGCCCCGTTCCCCCCGTCAGGCCAGTGCTTACCGTTCCCTTGCCACCGAGATTGTGGAAACTTTTGATCCCGATCGCAGCAGCCTACGAGTGTGGACCGTGCGGCGGGTGCGCCATGACAATACGATTAATACGATTTTGCTGGAACATGGGGTTTACTTTGTCAGCGATTGGGCCATTTTGAATGACACCAATGAAGCTCAACTGGAACGGATTTTGGCAGAATTCTATCGTCTCAGTCAGATGGAAGTGCAGCTAGCCGTGCTGTTGTTGGAAAGCTATCACACTGTCTACCGGGGCGATCGCCTTCAACAGCGGCAAACTGGGCGCTGTCCTGCCCCTACTCCCGACCAACTCCAGCGCATCGCCCAGTATTGGCAAACCCTCCAGCAAGAAGACGGACGGACTCAGTTGCCCACCCCATCCGCCCCCCAAACCTTGCAGCAACTTCAAGCCTTGGCCCATTGCCTGCGCGACTATCGCATCCACCACCGTGGGGGCAAACAACTGACCGAATCGATTGATGATCCCAACTTTGATCCAAAGGGGACAGCGATGATTGCCCCATCGGGAGAAAGCGAAGAGTCGGAAGACGGCAACAATGATGAGTTGATGGCGTTGTACCAGCAAGTTGTTGAGCGCAGCCTCGATCAAGCCATCCAAACTGTGATCGAGCAGCGAGTCGCCACCCTACGTAAACGCAAGGGCAATCGAGACCAGCTATTTCTCAAAGGATTGGCCCTGTTCCATGGCCAAGGCTTAACTATGACCCAAATTGCCCCCCATTTAGGCTACGAACGGCAAGACAAAGTCTCGTTCTTACTCAAGCTCAAAGACCTCCGGGCCGATGTCCGTCACGCACTCCTCCAAGAATTGCGCCAACAAGTGGGAGCGATCGCTCGTCAAGTTGCCAACGCCAGCCAACTAGAAGCCCTCGACCAACGCCTCGATACCTTTCTCAACGAAGAAGTCACCGCCATCACCAGCGAAGCCGAACGAGAAACCAGCGGGACCCGTCACGGCCCCCTCACCAGTCGCTTCGCCCGCCGCCTCTGCCACTACCTTGACTTAAGGTAGAGGGCGGAGGACGGAGGGCGGAGGGCGGAAGGCGGAGGGCCGCACTCAAGACTCCTCCACCCACTCACCCACCTACCCACCCACTCACCCAACTCCCCAACTCCCCAACTCCAACACTCCAACACTCCAACACTCCAACACTCCCCAACTCCAACACCCACTCACCCAAAAGGAACTCTCCCATGATCACTTACACGAACGCAGACCTCACGACACCCCAGTCTCTCCACGCTGACGCGGAATTGCTCACGGCTCAAACCATTACCCTGTCACCGGATATGATGGACCGGGCGCAATTAGTCAGCCAAACGGTGCGATCGCCAGAGCGGTGGCAAGCGTATCAGAATGCGATCGCCCTCTTTGGGGTGCAGCAATGGCTAGCGGAACGGGACATTGATATTACCGCTGCGGTTGAAACCAGTTCGGTTTACGATGGGGCGATCGCTGGATTACTCAATGGAGTCTGCAACCTACAGATTGGTCAGTTCCGCGTCTGCGTGATTCCGCTGGGGAGCCTCACAGATGACCATGTGGCCGTGCCCAGAGCCACCTTGGAGTTAGCTGACCATGTGCCCCATTTGTTTATCGGGGTTGAAGTCCAGGAAGAACTCAACCGGGTCACCGTTTGGGGCAGTTTACGGCTGGATACCTTGCGCGATCGCCTCCAGGATCATCCCAACCTCGAAACCGAGGCCAACTGGACCTATCGCCTACCACGCCAATGGTTCCATCCCGACCCCAATACGGCGTTGCTCTATCTCCGCTGTTGGGAGACCACCCCTATTTCCCTCACTCCACTCATGCCAGCCCCTCAGTCCCGTCCCGCCGCTCTGCAAACGAACTTACCCATCCTCCGTCCCCGCTTGCAAACTAGCCAGCGGCCCCTGTGGAAACTCTTGCCCTGGCAACAAGCGATCGCCCTCTTCCAACACCCCACCCTCGACCTCGACCTTCTCCAACCAGACACTCCCCCAGCCCATTCACTGGCCTCCGCCACCACAGCAGTGAACACCGTGGTAAATGCGGCAGTGAACGTGGGGCAATGGCTCCAAGGCCAGTTAGACCCTGTCGCCCAAACCCTCAATTGGACCCTGCTGCCCTCCTTTAGCCCAGCGGTTCAGGGCACTGCCGCGTTCCGCCAAATCCGGCCATCTTTGGACCAATTTGAGGCCATCCTCCGTAACTTGAGCCAACAAGGCGTTCATATCCCGCCCCATGCACGGGGCGGCTACGTGGATTTACCGGTTCATCAGCAACAGGTGCGCCTCTATGCGGTGATTTGGGATTCTTCCACCGTGCAAGAGCCAGCCGAGTGGACCTTGTTAGTTGCCCTGGGTGCCCTGCCTGATCAGCCCTTACCACCAGCCCTGACCTTGCAGGTCCGAGACGATCATCAAGTCCTCGATCAGCAACACTTTAGCAATAATGTCCCAGATGCTTTCTTGTTCTCCGCCGTCAGTGGTACCTGGGGTGAGCAATTTTGGGTGACCCTGGAAATTGGCGATGGCATGGCCTTACCCTTACCCCCTTTCGCGTTCCATTCTGAGGTCAATCTTCCGCTCGAT
>JBFRWC010000425.1:0-4757 GCA_051439365.1 Leptolyngbyaceae cyanobacterium | reverse complement strand
GCCACGCACCTTATCAAGGTTAACTGTAGGTGCGTTGCTGATTGACCGACAAAACTACCTAAAACCTTGTCCCTGCCTTGGGTCAGGAGACCTGACCCCTACATTGTCCCAATCCCTTGTAGGGGGGCGGTTTCCGCGCCCAAGCCCCAATTTTTGTCAGTCAACCAGGGTGCGTTGTCACGCACCCTACACTTGCTACACTCAAGAACATTTATTCCTGTTATCTCTGTTTCCCAGTGTCTCGCTGGGAAAACCCTTGGAGGCTTTGCCTCGCGGTTGAAGTCGGAGCCAAAAGCTCCCTAGTCGTGCCCAGCCACAGGCAGGGCACCAGGAGATGACGTTTGATGACGTTTACAGATCCAAATTTAGACTTGCGATATGGCTACTGAGGTAAATCATGCAGGTGTGATGGCTCGGCCTGTGACTGATGCTCCACCGTGGGTGGATTTGAGCCGCTACGACCAATCCCATTACGATCGCGGCAGACCGACCTGGTACGTGATGCTGTGGTGGCTCGTGCAAGCGATCGCCTTCCCTCTCACCCTCCATTCTAGCCACGGTATCCGTGTCTTTCTGCTGCGACTATTTGGTGCGAACATTGGCCAAGGGGTGGTAATTCGACCCACGGCCCGGTTTCTTTATCCCTGGAAGATTACGATCGGTGACCATAGCTGGATTGGCGATGATGCTTTTCTCTACAGCCTTGATCTGATTACCATTGGTTCCCATGCGGTGGTGTCGCAGAAATGCTATCTCTGCACAGGCAGTCACGACATCACTCATCCCCAATTTCACCTCCAAGTGGCACCGATTACTATTGGCAATGGAGCTTGGGTCGCCACCGATTGTTTTGTGGCTCCGGGTGTGACCATTGGCGCGAATGCGGTGATTGGTGCTCGGAGCAGTATTTTCAAGGATATGCCAGCGGGGCAAGTGTGTTTGGGGTCACCGTGTAAGCCACGATATCCTAGGCAAATGAAGGGCTAAATGCTGGATCATCACATTGGGTCAAAGAGGGCGATCGCCTCTTCCACCTCTCTGCCATCAAGCTAACCTCAACTCGACTGCACAATCGGAATTTGAATATTAAAGGTGGTGCCCTCCCCAAGGCTAGACTCACACCATAGTTTTCCTTGATGCCGCTCCACAATAATTTGATAGCTGATTGACAATCCCAACCCCGTCCCTTTTCCCACAGGTTTTGTTGTAAAAAACGGATCAAATAACCGTTCGCGTACCCGCTCAACCATGCCAGGTCCGTTATCGATGATTTGGACTAAGATTGAGTCTTGATCAATCACCTGCGTTTGAATTCTGATGTACTGTTCACAAGGATGACTCAATCTATGATCATGGTCTCCAAAATTGTGGCTTTCACTATAGCTTGAACTAGGATTATCAGGAGAAATGGGATACTGAGGATGGGATGATGATTGTTCTAATGCATCGATTGCATTATTTAAAATATTCATAAACACCTGATTGAGCTGCCCCGGATAACACATGACCATTGGCAAGTCTTCATAGTGACGGGTAACGGTAATACTGTGTTTTTGGTTGATATATTTAAGGCGATTTTGTAACAGCATCAGGGTACTGTCTAAACCTGCATGAATGTCAGCACACTTAAACTCAGCCTCATCTAGCCGAGAGAAGGTTCGTAATGATTTCACAATCTCCCGAATGCGAACAGCCCCTTCTTTCATGGAGACTAATAAGTGTTTTAAATCTTGCTGAACAAAATCGAGCTCAATGGTTTCAACATAACTCCGAATTTCAGGATGGGGTGAGGGATAATGAAGTTGATAAAGATCAATGAGATCAATGAGTTCATCAATATATTGGAATGCTGGACTAATATTTCCATAGATAAAGCTGACTGGATTATTAATTTCATGGGCGACTCCAGCGACCATTTGGCCTAAGCTTGACATTTTTTCAGTTTGAATCAATTGAGCCTGAGCGCTTTGTAATTGTTCTAAGGCTTTTGATAAATCTGCGGTGCGATCGCGCACTCGCTGTTCGAGTTCATCATTGGCCATTTCGAGCTGATGAAAACTCATTTGCAGTTGATGGGCCATTTCATTAAATGATCGAGCCAATCGCTCTAGTTCATCCGGATCATCAACGTTGGTATCAAGACTCGCTCGGGTATCTAAATTGCCAGATTCCAAGCTTTCGACTGCCTCGTTCAGTTGAATCACCCGCTTGGTAATGCTGTGGGTTAGGAGTCGAGCGATCGCCCCTGCTAAAACCATTCCCACTACCACTGTAATCCCTAGACAAATATTCGCGATTTGACTCGTCTGAGAGATTTGAGTTTTGGCTCGCGCCACCTCTGCCTTAGACAACTGAATCAACTCAGAAGAGACTGGATCAACCTGACTGGCTTGCAATTCAAAATCACGGAAGCTCCCTCGAATTGACCGATCCAATTCTTCAACTTGTTTCAACGTAGTTTCATAGTCAACCAGTAGTCGCTCAATATTATCGCGGGTGCGAGGCTCAATATTAGGTTGTCCGTCAATCGTTCGACGCAGTTGAAAAACAATATTAAATGCTGTTTGTAGGGAACCGCGCTGACGGGTGAGACGATAGTCTTTTTCAAACTGACGCATCTCATAATAACGAGTCATCAAAGTAGGTTGATCCAAAATAAATAACTCTGTGCGTAGTTGTTCCGTGGTATCTTCAACTTTCCCCCACAAACCATCATCGTCTCCCGCTAACGCCGTGGCTAAGTCCACGGCATCTAGAAACGTATTTTGATAGCGTTCCGCTAATAAAAAATAACGAGTCAGGTCAATATTAGATTTCTGTAAGGCATTACTCACATGGGAAGACTGGAGCAAAGCCTCCAACGATTGGCTGAGCCGAATCACCTCAGCAATATGCCCAACCGCCTCAGCCGCATAGTTTTGTTGGGCAGTGGCAAAGCCAACCTCTGGGTAGCGGAGGAAAAAATCACGCTCATTGACCCTAGCGGCTTGGAGGGCTGCGTTCATTTCCAACACATGCCGCTGAATTTCAATGCTCGTCACAATACTGGCTTCAATTTGTCGGCGGACGATCAGCAGAGAGAGGTAACTGGCACTGCTAACGAGGAGCAGGAGGGCAAAAAAACCACCAAACGCCACATTAAATTTTGTGGTGATGTCAAGTGTTGACCACTTGAGCATCATCACTAGTCCTTTGTTTCGAATGGTCGTCCAAGCTTTCATGCATTCAATATCGCTAGATGGCTCGATTGATGGTGTATTTATGGCGTGTAAGTGTACACGACATTTTGTTTTAAGTCATCAACTCCAGAGTCAGGGTTCACAAGCTGTACGATACTAAAGTTGGTGACCCCGCAGTCTCCAAAATCATTGCAGTCTAGTCGCCCTGTTAAGCCATCAAAAGAGCGAATACTATATAGCTTATCTCGTAATTGCTGTCGCCCAATCACAAGTGTTCCATCTGGATGTTGTACCGTAGCTTTGACAATCGCGAGTAATAAAAGATTCACAGAATCGCGGGTAAAACTATAGTAAATACTTTGGGGCAGTTCATGATAAGTTTGCTTATAGTTTTCTAGCAGCTCCCGATTTCGATCGTTTTCAATGGGGGATGGACCCGCAAAGTAGAGACCAACGCCGTTCTCACCCACTGATTCAATAAAGGAGTCTGTCATGAGTTCTTCTCCCACTAAAATAGACGGTGCTTGACTGCCGTTCTGGGAAAAGCGAGAAAATTCTCTCGCTTGATTGATCAGGCGAGTCGTTGGAGATCTCGTCATAGGCATAAAGACAAATTCTGCCTCGGCATTGGCGATCGCCTCCAGGAAGGGGGTCATTTCTTCTGTGTCGATGTTGGGGGATGCTTCAAGAACAACTTCTCCTCCCAGAGATCTAAACGCTTGAGCAAATACTTCGGTGAGTTGGGAACTGTAGAGATCGCCATCATTTAAGGTGGCAGCAGCGGTGACTCCTAAGGTTTTGTAAGCGAACTCCGCTGCCGTTCGGCCTGCGATCGCGTCGTTATAAATCACTCGAAAAAAGCCGGGATACCAGTTTTCCCCAGGCTGGCCGTTAATAGCCGTCAGGGCTGGAGCCGTGTTGGAGCTGGAAATCATCACCAGCCCAGCCTCAGACATAATTTCACTGGCAGTGGTGGCCGCCCCGGAACAAGTGGTTCCCCAAATGGCGACCATCTGCGGATCAGCAATCACCTTGAGCGCAGCATTGGCCCCGCCCTCAGGGGTACAGCGGGAATCCTCCACTTGCAGCTCAATCCTGTGGTCTAATAGCTGCCACTGGCGGTCGGATAACAGAAGTTGAATCGTGTTGACTTGGTCGTGTCCAAGGGTTGCTGAGTCTCCAGTTAAGGCTTGGAGGGCAGCAATTTTAATTGGTTCGTCTGGACCAACGATCACGCAGCCAAGGGGGTCTTCGCAGTCGGGCAAGGCGGTTACGGTTTGGCAAGCAGGGAGAAGTATCCCACCAGCAACCAAAAGCAGGAAGAATGAAAATGGGCGTAGGGTTGAAAACATGGACCAAGTGCGGGGTTCAAGATGGCAGCAGAATGGATACACCCTGGGGATGGTAGAACGAGGCCATCGATAAACCCCGATAAATACAAGGTGACCAGAGCGGTTCAGATCACCTGTCTGGTTTGATAAGCTAAAACTATTTTAGTTTGCTTATTTTGGTGGGTGTACCCCGCCCCGGGCGGGGTGGAGCCCCGCAACATAAAAGGCAAAAATCATATACATGTGT
>JBFRWC010000424.1:0-11149 GCA_051439365.1 Leptolyngbyaceae cyanobacterium | reverse complement strand
GAGGGCTGGATTTTGTGATTCTGCCCTGGGATCATTGGCTTGACCCTCGTTGGCTTGACCCTCGTTGGTTTGACCCTCATCGGTTTGGTCCTCCCCTGCTTGGTTGTTGGGGCGATCGCCATCCTCTTCTTCCGACAAGGCTTCCGTCGCCGCCGGAATATTGGGCAACCGGACTTGGGTGGATAATCGGTCTGAGTCGGTCTCCTCGACTGAAGCAGAAGGCCGACTCGCCTGAGATTGAATCCCCGTTTCTTGTGCTGTGGGCAATTGGATAAATCTCACCATACTGGTCCCCACTCCGACTGCGAATACGGCGACTGCCGCTGCCTTGAGCCACGGAGCTGGGGTCAGACGGTGCTTGCTGAAATTGAGTTCTGGAATGCTGTCAAGTTCTCCATAGTAAGCATCTAGAGCGTTCGCCAAATCGAACAGTTCTGTGGTGGTTAGAACGACGACAGATGGAGTATTGTGCCTCACAAATGGCCCTAGATGGAGTTGGTGTTGGAGTAATCCCTGGGGGCTGAGATACAGGGTGGCTCTGGGTTGGCGATCGCGTAGCGCCGGAGCTTGGATTTGGGGGGCGGACGGGGGTGCGATTCCGGTCCGAGTGGCATCATGCCAGGGGGTTGGGGTCGGGGTCGGGGCCGGGGTGGATGCACCCAAAAAATGGAATTGAAATTGGTCTACTGAGAGGGTGAGGGTTTGCTGTACGTAAGCACTCACAGCCTGATGTAGATCGTTGAGTTGGACCTGATCGCCCCGAATGGTCACTTTTTGGGTGGTGTGGCGCTGGGGACCGTCAATACTGAGGCTAAACTGAATATTCTTGACAATGGGGCGATCGCTCCAGTTGGAGAGGGGCGATCGGGTGCCCTGTAATTCCAGGGTGCAAGTGGGTGGGGTATAGCGACGGAAGACGGAGACAGGCATGGTTGAGTTCTGGGTTTGGGAGTTTTGGGTTGGGGGAGTGGGGAGTGGGGAGTGGGGAGTGGGGTGTTTTTGATCGGTAAGGGAGTGGGGAGGGTGACGCGATCAACCATGCAGTTGGGCGCGCTCTAGTAAGGCGGCCCAGAACCGGGTTGCCCCATTGGGAGCGCTGTAAAAAAATAAGTCAATGAGCAATTTCAGGGCCAGGGTTGTCCGTTGGTCGGGGGATACGTCTGGGGTGAGATCCATCCGATCTTCGTAGGTGTTGCTGAACCTATCGAGATAATCGCCTAGGAGAGCCATGCGGTGGGGAGGCTGTCCTTCGGCGGTCAGTTGTTCAAGGAGGGCGATCGCCCGTCGCAATAACTCTTGATATTGGCTGGCTAAGTGGCAGGTGATTAAGACCAATGACCGAGCCTCATCCACATCCAAGCGCTTACGTCCCTTACCCTTGCGCAACGGACTAGACTGACGCAGCCGCCACAAGCTCACCCGATCGGCGACAACATGGGTCAAGTTAAGTGTGTTAGCTGCCTCCAGGATCGCTTCAGATCCAATGCCTGTGAGTGACTCTAGGGCCAATAACGCTAAATCCAATTGAGCTTTGATACTATCTAGTTGAGCAGGTTCCGGGGGGGAAGGAACTGGGAACTGAATCAGGGTGGAAGATGACATGGGTGACTCAGAGATAGGCGGCATGACTGTAGGTGGCATAACTTATAGAATAAGCAGAAATGGGATGGGGGCATCGAGTTGTTACAAGAGTTGAAACCAACATAAAAGCCCAAATGACAGGCCAAAGGCAGCAGGTCAGTGATTCTATTTATTCCGCTCAGCATAGAGACAAGAGATGTAGGAGTGTTGAGCAAATGTGCCTGCTTTTAATCTGCCCATCCTTAGATACGGGGAATTTCAACTTCACCTGGTTCCCTGATAGTGGATACACAAATTTAATATACGTTACTGATAGGAGGGAATCCGTTTGAGTCAAGCCCTGCACATTGGCGTATCATGATGAAGGTTTACCTCCTAGTGGCTAAGATTTTGGCTGAGGGTAGGGACATGGCATAGGAGCAGGAATCATGGCTTTGGATGCATTTCAGGTATTTGAGCAAGATATTTCCAGTGAGGCGCTGACGGTGTATCTGCAAGCGGAGGCGATCGCTGTCGATACGGAAACGATGGGCTTGATTCCCCAACGCGATCGCCTCTGCCTGGTGCAACTCTGTGATCCAGATGGTCACGTTTCCGCTGTTCGGATTGCTTTGGGACAAACGACTGCGCCCAATTTACAGGAACTGATGGAAGCGATCGCCATCACCAAAATTTTCCACTTTGCCCGCTTTGACCTCGCTACCCTCCAGCACCACCTGGGTATCGTCACCCAGCCTGTTTTTTGCACCAAGCTCACCAGTAAATTAGCCCGGACCTATACCCCTCGCCACGGCTTAAAAGATTTGGTTAATGAACTGGAAGGAGTGGAACTAGACAAAAGTGCCCAAAGCTCGGACTGGGGCAATGTCGCCAGCCTTTCCAACGAACAACTTGCTTACGCTGCCAATGATGTGCGATATCTGATTCCCATGCGGCAAAAATTGATTGATATGCTGCAACGGGAAGGCCGCTGGGAATTAGCCCAAGACTGTCTTCGCTGCTTGCCCACAATGGTCACGCTAGACTTAATGCATTATTCCTCCAATATTTTTGACCACTAGCGTTGAACTGCCATCGATATAAAATCTAGATTTAGACCCCCGGTTTCTAGAAGAAGCCGGGGGTCTGTTCCCCACCACCCCACGACTCCACTACCCCACTCTCGCAATCATGCCAGAACTGACTGCACCCCTGACTCATTCCCCATTTCATTTAGATTGCCGAGGTCAAATCCTGGACTGCACCCCTGGGATTCCCCAGATGGCTCATGTCATGGGCATCTTAAACGTCACGCCGGATTCGTTTTCTGATGGTGGCAAGTATCAGCAGTTAGACGCAGCATTGGTTCAAACTGAGCAAATGATTGCAGCGGGTGCCGCCATTATTGATGTGGGGGGGGAATCCTCCCGACCTAAGGGGACCACCTATGGCAAAGGGGCTGAGATTGTGCCCCTAGAGGAAGAGTTGCAACGGGTTATCCCGGTGGTTGAGGCGATCGCTCACCACTATCCCCACACCCTCATTTCCGTTGACACCTATAAGCCCGACGTGGCCAGAGCCGCCCTAGAAGCCGGAGCGCATATTATCAACGACATTACCGGGCTGCGGATTTATCCAGAAATGGCCCAAGTTGCTGCAGACTTTAACGCGCCGCTTGTGCTGATGCATTCTCTGGGACAACCGGGAGCCATGCCCCATGAGCATGATTACGGGGAGGTGGTGCCAGCGGTGGTTCAATCCTTGCAAACCTCGATCCAGGTGGCACAAGCGGCTGGGGTGCGGCAAATCATCATCGATCCAGGGTTCGGCTTTGGTAAGTCCGTTTCGGAAAACCTACAACTGGTGGCCAACGTTAATCGGTTTGTGGCCCTGGGGTACCCAGTTCTGATGGGTATTTCCCGCAAAAGTACCATTGGGGCTGTACTTGGAAGCGTCGATCAGCCTGTAGGAATTGGCGATCGCCTCTACGGCACTTTGGGAGCGACGGCTACTGCTGTGATTCAGGGAGCAACGTTGATCCGGACCCACGATGTCAAATCCACGGTGGATTTTTTGAAAGGATTAGGAGCTACCTGGCAGCGGGTGACTCCAGAGGCTTAACCCCCGCCAATTATGAAAAGTTGTGACATTGGCGGGCTGGGGCGATCGCTCCCCCCTGGTTTGGGGAAACAAAATGATAGATTGAAGCCTAGTAGATTTAGTATCCATCATCACCCTTTCGTTGTAGCCACTGCTTTACAGAATTATGGTAAACGAGCATTCCAATTCGCCTGAATCCCAGACTTCTGATTCTGCCTCCCCGGAGGAGATGGCCTCCCCTGCCCCAGAACTCAACGCGCCGATCCCATCTGAGGCGGAAGCCGCAACAGAATCCCTAACCGATCAACCGGAGGGGTCTGAGCCTGATACCGATCCAAGGTCATCCGATAGTGAGACTGAGGATATCTTTCAGACAGATGATCCGATCGCTCAACCCACGAGTGCAGTGGCCGAAAGTGACGTGACAACCGACGTGACGGATTCTGGAGCGATTGAACCGTCAAATGTGGATGCGTCGTCAATGGTAGATTCAACGGATGCAATAGTCGATGTCATATCTGAGGATGTGGCAGAGGTCGCATCTGCGCAGGAAACGACGGTGGAAACGTTAGAGACAGGGGTTCCCTCATCCGCAGAGGCAGAGGCAGAGGCAGAGCCAGACACAGGTGAGCCAGACACAGGTGAGCCAGACACAGGTGAGCTAGACGCAAATATTGGGGCTGCAACCGTTGAGGACACGGATGACGACGACTGGGTTGATGACTCGATTTCCTCGACCACCGAGGCACCTCCTCCCCCAACTTCTCCAGAAGTTGGTAGCACAGGTGGGAAGGTAAAGACGATCGCTGCCATTACCCTGACCACCGTCATCCAGGGGGCGAATGCTGCCACCGCCAGTTTGGAATCTATCCAGCGCAGCACCTCCGCAGGTTGGGAAGTTATCCAGTCGGTGTTGATTGCTATTGGGTTGACAAGTATTCAAGTGGCGAAATCGGCCAGCAATTGGGTGCTGGAAAAGGTAGATGGGGAAAGTTATGCCGCTGTCAGTGATGGCAACGCTCCGTTTTTGCGCGATCGCATCCAGACCACACCCATCGGAGCCAAAGCTATCTCCCTGCTGGACCGGGGCTGGGATGTTTGGACCCGTGGCCTGACTGTTTTCCGACGTATCCTGCCTAACTCCCTGAAAAATTGGCCCAATCCAGCTTTGACAGTGGGATTAATTGTCATAGCAACGCTGCTGCTCCGGCTGACGGCGGCGATCGCGCCCAGTGGAGCGGCAGTCGATCCCACCAGTCCAGCACCAACGATCACAGCAGTGCCCTCGTCCCAGCCGTTATTGTTGGGTCAAGATTTAGAGAATAGTCCCAAGGATCAGAAGTTGGCAACCACCCTGGAGAAGCGCTTTGCTAAAGCCTTATCTCAGCAAGAGGAAGCAGAACAACATGCCGACGTAGTGCATGGAATCGTGATTAATCGGGAGCGGGAACGGCTCATCTTGATCCTCGAACAAAGCTGGTACGACTTCACCCAACCGGAACAACAAGAACTGGCATCTTTGCTGGCAGGGACAGCCCAAGACAATGACTTCGATCGCCTCACGCTGGTGAATTTAGCTGGAGTGCGCGTCGGTCGCAGCCCCGTCATTGGAACGGATATGATTCTCTACCAAACCACTCGACCGATCATTGAGATTCCCGTAGTTGAGATCCCACCTGAGGATTTACCGATTGAAGAGGTGTCCCCTGACGGTAGTCCAGTAGATATGGCAGAAACGGAGGTTGATATCATCGCTGATCCGGTTGATCTGACGGGTCCAGCAGAATTCACAAACAATGCAGACAACATGATGTCTGACAGTTTCCCTACTGAGGACGTGTTAGAGGAATCGCTAGAGGAATTGTCAGAGGCTGACCGCTTGAACGTTGAAGCTTCAGATGCGGAAACCTCAGATATGCCAGAACTAGACTGAAAGATATGTAGCTTGCAGCGCTGAACTTCGCCAGCGGTGGGATCAACCACCAAAATACGTAAATTAAATTTATTTTTGGGCAAGTTCCTATCCAGATAACCAGATTCCCCAAATCCCTGCCCTGTTTGCGGCTTGGAACTTAAATATAAGCGACTGATTGGCTCGAAGCCCCTAGCTTGCTCTAAGCTCAGGGGCTTTATCTTATTGGACTGCATCGATTACTGATTGGTATCAGCGGGTGGAGCGATCGCTGATCTAACGACAAATCCTATTTTATTTTCGTTTTTGGCTCTGGGACCATGACATTCATTTGCTACAATCATTGATGGATGCTTAATGAAATAAATTTTCATTTGTACATATGGGTTCATTCAATCTGTCCACGCTAGCCTGTTTCCCCATCATGCTGAATCTTGGCCAGTCACCAGGCACTCTTATGATTTTTATAGCTTATCAACAGATCAGCTTCAGTCCCATCCCATGTCTCTCCTAAATGCTATGTATTCCGATGAAACGCTCAAACAACAACTGAATGATCGTGGGTTGCGCTTCACCCCACAACGAGTAAAAATCTTAAAAATTTTTCAAAGCCTGCCGCGAGGGACTCACTGGAGTGCTGAAGAATTGCATCAAGACCTACTAGAGCAACAAGAGCGCATCAGCTTATCGACCGTTTACCGAACGTTGCACATGATGACGAGTCTAGGTATCTTACGGGAATTAGAATTGGCTGAAGGGCATAAGCACTACGAATTAAACCGCTCCTCAACAGGACAGCACCACCATCTAGTCTGTGTTCACTGCAATCGGACGATTGAGTTTGCGGAAACTGTAGTAGACAAGATTGGGGGGAAGCAAGCGACTTCAATGGGATATCACGTGCTGGATTGCCAACTGACTTTGTACGGCGTGTGTCCAAATTGCCAACAACGAGAGTCGTAGTCGGGTCTCACAGACAATATCTCGGCCCTGTTGGAAATTATTTGCAATAAGCTTGAAATAAAGGTATACTCACTTTAGGTTAATGAACTTAATTCTCAATAGAAATTGAGGCAGATATCCATATCTACGAGCGCCTTTCCTGTATCTGTGGGGATGGAATCTGACTAAGATTTGTTGGGATAAATTCTTAGTTACACAAATGACCAAGGAGGCAATATGACTAAAGTGGCCTGGGACAATGGAATGTATCCCAACAATACCTCTAAGGCAGCAGAACCTGATGCAGTCAAGAACATTCAGGGCAAGGCGCTGTGGCTGTCGGTGAGCTTGCCGTTGCAGCGATTTGATCGACGACTACACAGCCTGTTAGCTAACACCACTGATCTTTATGAATGGGAATATCACCAAACGGTAGATGAACCCTGCTCGCTGACTATCGCGTTGACCCTGCTCCATGACTATCTCAAACAGCAATCTCAACCGATGCATTTGTTGGGACATGGCATGAGTGGGGTGCTGGGATTGCTCTATGCCAGTCGCTATCCTGAACGGGTTGCCTCGCTCACGTTGTTATCCGTTGGGGCCAACCCCACGGTCACCTGGCATTCCCACTACTATGCTCTCCGTAATTTGCTCCCCTGCTCCCGCCAGATGGTCTTGATGCAAGTGGCTCGGTTGTTACTGGGGGCTTATCCGTCATCGGTTTTGCAGGCGGTTGCCACCATGCTGGAACAAGACTTGGATGAGTGCCTGACGCTCCATTCTTTGGCCAATCGCAAAAACCTGCCATCCCGTCCACTCCAGGTTCCCCTACTCGTGTGCCAAGGACAGCAGGATGTGATTCTAGATCCCCATACCCAGATTCAATGGCGACAGTGGATGAAGGAGGGCGATCGCCTTTGGCAATGCCCCGCCGGACGACACTTTTTCCACTACGACTATCCCCAGTTAGTCGCCCACATCATCACAGACTACTGGAAGCAACTCCAAAGTCAACCTCTTCCCATGTTGGCACAAGCATCTTGAGGCTAGGGATGGTGGGTAGAACGGGGATCTGTGACCCCACAATGTTGCTGCATTAAGTCCGGGACCATGTTGGGTTTGACCCGGGTATATTTGGCTTTGTCCGGCATGAAGACCACATTGGGGCCGGCTTTACAACGATCCATACAGCCCGTGTATTTGACGGTCACTTTGCCGGAGAGTCCCATCTCCTGGAGCGATCGCTCCACCCGATCTGTAATCACCCCTGCCCCCCGTTTGCGACAGGATGACTTTTGGCAAATCAAAATTTTCACAGGTTTCGCCTTGGCCTTCGCCGCTTTCTTCGGCGATTGCCCCGATGAATCCTCCTTGGCAGTTGTTGGTGCTAGCGCTTCATCATGAATCTGGATGAACGCTGAATCCGGATCTGACACAGTGGTCTCGCCATCAGCGACGGTCGGCGTGGCAATCCGGACCACCTCGTCAGCCTTCAAGCGCATCCCATCCTGTTCGTCATCCCATTTTTGCTGACCTACCGCCCGCACCCAATCTCCAGGCACTAAGTAGCGAAATAACATCAACTGCAAAGACTTACGCAGTTTGATCGGCACAATGCCGTCTGTCGTCATTACCTGGAGGTATTTGAAGGGGGACTTTTTGCCTGGAGCAAATCCAAGGAACTGGCCTTCCAAACAAAAGTGCTGGGATGAGTGGGTCTCAGGCGTGCGGAAATGATTACTAGGCATGGTGGAACAATGAAGGAACGACGAAGTTTTAGAAATTAATACTAATAGGCTATCTATCAGTCTAGCGGACCTTGTGAGAATTAATCCGAACTTAATTATCGTTGATGTCTAGCCGTGCAACAGGACACCAACGCTCATATCCCCTTATTTAACAGGCCCATAGGGTATTCTCCCCATAACCTCTAGTCGGAAGACCCGGAGAGATAGCTGAAAGTAATTCCTGACAAGAAATTAAATTAGCAAAGATTATCGTCGTCTTCTTGATAGTTTTTCCTGACTACAGGGTATGGTAGAAAATAAGGCTGGGTGTCAGGCTGACGGCTGTTTCGGATTCAAGACAGGTTGTCTAGTCAATAGCTCCAGCAACATTTGGCTAGCAATATCTGCCTAGGAATAAAGAAAGCGCCCTACATCTAGGACGCTTTCCTTCTGGTTGATTCAGGATCAGATTTGATCTAGGCCAAGGCTCGGATTCGAGCTAAGTTGACCCTAGACTAGGCTTGACCTAGGAATCAATGTTGTTGGATTGCAAGTAACCCAATTCAGGATAATCCCTATCTTGTCGCAGATGACTGGCGATCAACCGCTCTTAGGAGTTGACAACCAATGTGTCTGCTGCGAGGAAGTGATCTAAGTGATAGGCTCGTTCTTCGGTCTTGAGGATGATGCCCTCATAAAGGTATCGGCTGGCGCGATCGCCCAAACTCTCGGCTTGAGCTGCAAGACGACGCAGGAGATCGAGAACAGCTTGTTCTGCTTTGAGATCATGTTCTACCATCGTGCGGCTATTAAACGCACCATCTTCCTCAGGTTCAAAGCAGCACATCTCAGCTAACTTGGTAAAGCTAGCTGCGGGGATGCCGCCCAGTCCATTCATGCGCTCAGCGATGTCGTGGACATGGCCCCTGACCTCATCATAGGATTCCTGGAAGAACTCATGGAGTGAGTAAAACTCTGCTCCTTCAACCACAAAATGATGCTTTTCGTACTGGAGATACAGTGCTTGAAAACTTGCTAAGGCCATATTAAAGCCCTCGCAAACTGGCTCAGTGATGGATTTTTCAAACCCGACTGGGTTATCTCCTACCTGACCAAATGGGATTACAACAGTTCCGGCAGTGGGCATTATCTAACTCCTTTTTTGCTTGTCATGTACTGTGACACGGCTTTGCACAACAGTCCATACAGTGTAATCGTTCGTTTATTCCTCGTCCGTATCACGCCGTACTATTGTTGGTCGCTGTTATCTTGAAATCATTATAGCTTATTGAGAAAGGCTGAAGTCTTTTCTAGGCAAGGTTTATCTTGATTTGTAAACAATAGGCTTTCTCAATAGTGAGCATGAGAAATCGAAAACAGCATTGAGGAAAAGTTGAAGGGATTGTTCTTTGTTTTAGAAACGTTTTAGGTGTTTTAGTCTCCTTGCTGAATGCGATCGCTATTGCAAGTAAGTTCTGTTTTAATGGTCATTTCCCATAATTAAACTAGAAGAGACGATATCTTCGACCTCAGCTTTATTTATCTCAATAACTAGAAATCTTTCTTATTTGTAGCTATCCATTGTTTATTTGGTTTGGAGCTTAAATCAGACTTTCTAGCTATCTTGACTCTTTGGGGTTTGATTTTGTTTGATTTGGGCGTTTGTATTTAGGCAATCTACTGCAATTAATTTCTATCTGGCCGGTCTTGAATGTCATGCAATCACAACCTTTTTCCCATCACCACTGATCCTGAGTCTGATCCTGAGTCTGTTTCACCTCTAGTTGCGTCTCCAGCGGACCCGAACTCACCATCGTCAATGGTCAGCCTGAATGGTTGCGATCGCTGGCAAGTGTATTACTGCTCACAGGAGCTTGGTATTCCTTGACTAGACTTGTAGCGATTATCTCCCATTTTTTCGGTAATCCAGGGGGCACTGAAAGGGATGGCCCTGGGATGACCATAGGCGATTCCTATGCTTTGTGACAGAATCCCGTGAAATTCCTTAAGCCGTTATAAAATCATGAGGTCAACCGCTACACTGTGGGTGACTTGGTTTGTATGGGTCATGTTTGAGGAGCGAATTCTCTATGGATGCGGCGGCACTCTGGCAGCGTTATCAAGATTGGCTATATTATAGCGACGCACTAGGCTTCTATGTTGACATTAGCCGAATGAGCTTTACGGATGAGGAGGTGGCCTCATTACGACCTAAGTTTGACAAGGCATTTGCGGATATGGCAGCGCTGGAGCAAGGAGCGATCGCCAACCCCGATGAGAACCGCATGGTGGGTCACTACTGGCTTCGGGATGCTGACCTAGCGCCCAAAGCGGAACTAAAGCAAGACATTCTCGACACCTTAGCTGCGGTTAAAACATTTGCCCAGAGAGTCCATGATGGGGAGTTGCGTCCGCCCCAAGCCCAACTGTTTACCGATGTGTTATCCATTGGCATTGGTGGGTCGGCCCTTGGCCCCCAATTTGTCGCCCAAGCGCTCGCTCCGGTGCCGCCCAATCTGAATATTCACTTTGTTGACAACACGGACCCAGCGGGAATTGATCGGGTATTGGCCACGCTGAAGGAGCGATTGTCCAGCACCTTAGTCATCACCATTTCCAAGTCGGGGGGGACACCAGAAACTCGCAATGGTATGTTGGAAATCAAAAATGCCTTTGAGAAGCGGGGGCTAAACTTCTCCCAACAGGCGATCGCCATCACGGGAGTAGGCAGTAAATTGGATGAGCAGGCCAAGCGGGAAGGCTGGCTGGCTCGGTTTCCCATGCATGACTGGGTGGGGGGACGTACCTCTGAATTATCTGCCGTGGGTCTTCTCCCCGCTGCGTTGCAGGGTATCGACATTCAAGCGATGTTAGACGGGGCGAAGGCAATGGATGGTCTGACCCG
>JBFRWC010000423.1:0-5419 GCA_051439365.1 Leptolyngbyaceae cyanobacterium | reverse complement strand
GGCGGCGATCGCCTCTCTCTGGCAGGTGAGCGATCGCGGCACCCAAGTTCTCATGGAAGCTTTTTATACTGCTCTCCAAAATGGCTACAGCAAAACAGAAGCCTTGCGCCGTGCCCAGCAGTCCCTGATCACCGGGGACGCAACCATCTTGGGAGGAGAACGAGGTCTCACCATGGAGTTCGTTGACACACCTACGGGTGAACCCGCCGCGCAAGGTCCGTATCTTAGCCATCCTTACTATTGGGCACCGTTCATTCTGATTGGTAATGGCCTGTAATGGATGGTTTGGATTGATACTGCTGGTGGGATAGATTAGTGCGATCGCCATATTCCCGATAGTCACAGAGCCCAAAACCCTTCCAAGTCTGGTGTTGGCCAGTAACAGCTAGCAGCTGGGGGTGTTCGGACGATCCATTCTTCGCTATACTCCCTGATGGAATATCGGGCACAATAATCGGTCAATCGCGACATGGTAGCAGTAGCAATTTTAGCCGCCGGAAAAGGCTCCCGGATGAAGTCGAATCTTCCTAAAGTCCTGCATCCGCTGGGAGGCAAGACCTTGGTGGAGCGCGTTTTAGATGGAGCCTCTGTGTTGGAACCGACCCGTCGCGTGGTGATTGTGGGATATGAAGGCGATCGCGTCAAACAAGCCCTAGAAAACTATGCCTACCCGATTGAATTTGTGGAGCAGGCCCAGCAATTGGGTACAGGCCATGCTGTCCAGCAGTTACTCCCCGCTTTCCAAGACTTTGATGGCGATGTACTAGTTCTCAACGGTGACGTGCCACTGCTCCGTGACAGTACCCTGACTGAATTGTTAGAAACCCACCGCCATCAGCAAAATGCTGCTACCATCCTCACAGCCCAGTTTCCGGACCCTAAAGGATATGGACGGGTATTCTGCCATAGCAACAATATCGTCACCCAGATTGTAGAGGATCGGGACTGCAACGCCGCTCAAAAGCAAAATTGTCGGATTAATGCGGGGATTTATTGTTTTCGTTGGTCTGCACTGGCAGAAGTGCTGCCCCAGCTCAGCAATGAGAATGACCAGCAAGAGTATTATCTAACAGACGTGATGGCGATGCTCTCTCCGGTGATGGCCGTGGATGTGGGCGATCGCCAAGAAATACTTGGTATCAACAATCGGCAGCAGTTAGCTACCGCTTACGATATCCTGCAATCCCGCATCAAAGAAAAGTGGATGATGGCAGGAGTCACCATCTGGCAACCGGATTCCGTCACCATTGACGATACGGTCGTGCTGGAACCGGATGTGGTAATTGAGCCCCAAACACATTTGCGGGGTAGCACGCACATTCACGCTGGGGCCTGTATTGGTCCCGGTAGTCTGGTTGAAAATAGCGACATTGGCGAGAACGTGACCGTGCGCTACTCGGTGGTGTCCGACAGTGTGGTGAAGGCGAACACTCAGGTAGGTCCATACGCCCATCTACGGGGACAAGCGGAAATTGGCGAGAGTTGCCGGATCGGGAATTTTGTCGAGGTGAAGAAATCGACCGTGGGCGATCGCACCAACGCCGCCCATCTGAGCTATCTGGGCGATGCCACGTTAGGGGAAAAAGTTAATATTGGAGCAGGGACAATTACGGCAAATTATGACGGGGTGAACAAACATCCGACGGTGTTGGGCGATTGCACTAAAACCGGAGCCAACAGTACCTTAGTCGCTCCCTTAACCTTGGGACCCGATGTTACCATCGCCGCTGGGTCCACCGTGACCGATGATGTGGAAGAGGATGCCCTGGTGATTGCCCGGAGTCGCCAAATCGTGAAACCGGGGTGGCGGTTGAAATAAGCCAACAAGGATATTTTTTCGATTCAGCACCCTACGTTAAGGATATCCATGACGGGCAGAGTTAAGGATAGGGTAGAGGACTGACGCGATCGCTCCTTCCCTCCAAAAACACATTTAACTCTGCCATACCTTCTGCTTTCAACAGTGTGGAGTGAATGGCGATCGCTCCATCTATAATCAAGATACCCACCTGAACAAATGCCAGGATTTGCCATGAGTGACAAGGAGTCTATCTTAGCACTAATCCAGCGTCTACCTGAAACGGTCTCATTTCAGGAAATTCTGGAAGAGATTCAGTTTGTGGCTGCCATTCAGGAAGGAGTAGACGACCTTGATCAAGGGCAAGGAGTCTCTATTGATGCGGTGGAGCAGACGATTGAAGCCACTGAGATGGCTTCAGACTCACCGACAACCATTATCCAGACTGAACGAGGGCTGACAATTTCTGGAACTCGCATTACTTTGTATGACGTAATGGACTATCTTAAAGCTCAATACCCACCCAAATTTATTCAAGGTTTATTCAATCTCACGGCAGAGCAAATCACTACGGCGCTCAACTATATCGAAGTAAATCGTCAACAGGTTGAAGCAGAACATCAGCAGGTTCTCAAAATTGCGGGGGAGAATCAGCAGTACTGGGAAGAGCGGAATCGTGAACGGATTGCTGATATTGAGGCCAGCTCACCAAGGCCAGGTAAGGAGGAGCTTTGGGCTAAGCTTCAGGCACAAAAAGCAAGACACGCGGCTGAAGCATGAAGGTGCTGATTGATCACAACTTGGAAGGCCATGCTGCAATTTTGATGGGGATGCTGACTCAACAAGGTTGGGCTGACCTTATCCCGATTCATATTTTCACGTTCAAAGATATAGACTTACCGATCGACAGTAGCGACAGGGTTGTCTGGCAATTAGTCCAAGCTCAGCAGATGGTTTTGTTAACCGCAAATCGTAGTATGAAAGGGGAAGATTCGCTGGAGCAAGTGATTCGAGAGGAAAATTGTCTGGATTCATTGCCAGTGATTACGCTTGGGGATGCTGACCGTTTTTTGAGCGATCGCCGCTACCGGGATCAATGTGTAGATCGTATTCTCACTGTAATGATTGATATTGAACTGTGGATGGGAGTTGGTCGTTTGTTTATTCCGTGATGGCGATGTGAAGGGGAATGTAAGAGGAAGGGCAATTGCCTCTCTCATCCCACTGGAAAGAGATCGCTCTACTATTCCCGAAAAGGCGATCGCCCATTCTTCTGTATCGATATCTCAGCTAGAATAATACTGCTAGAGAGGGCGATCGCCCAATACTAATCCCAAAGAACATTCCCCGTTCACACCCCTTTGCTCCCGTCATCCCCTGCTAAGATAAACAAAAGTTATTGAGTCTCAGTAGCCAGTTCCAGTCTCATGGATATCAGCATTACCCTTCCTCCTAATCTTCAAGCCCACCTTGATGCCCAGATCGCAGCCGGAGTTTCTCCCAGCATCCCAGACTATCTGGTGCAGTTATTAGAGAAGGACTACCAGCGCCAGCAAGCACAGCAAAAGCTGAATAATTTGCTGCAAGAGGGTATTGACTCAACTGCTCAGCCAGTCACCTCTGACTATTGGCAAGACTTAAAACAGTCAGTTGTAGGAACCGATTAATCCGAATCATGGGGTATCAACTGCAGGTACGCGATCGCGCCACGCAGGATTTGCGGTCTCATGCCAACTACATTTCGAGTGCAGGGAACACAGATGCAGCCGTTCGATTTCTCGAAGCAGCAGAACAAACCTTCAATCAATTAACTGAAACTCCTAATATCGGCAAAGTTGTGGCGATCGCAGACAAAGCCTTTGGCGATGTACGACAATGGCGTATCCGCAGTTTCAAAAATCATCTGATTTTTACCGCATGGAGCAGGAAACGGTTGATATTCTTCGTGTCTTATATGGTGCAAGGGACTTGGGCGATATCATTCTATTCCTAGAGGAACTATCTTGAAGCAACAGCATAGGCAGAGTGATGTGTGGAGCTATCGCTCCATCACCCCCAAATAACTCCATCACCCCATTACTCCCACCAAATGCTCTCCCACCCGTAACGCATTCGCCATAATCGTCAACGCCGGACTCACACTGGCATTCGAGGGGAAAAAGCTACCATCCACCACATACAAATTATGGATATCGTGACTGCGACAGTTCACATCCAGCACTGAAGTTGCCGGATCGGTGCCAAATCGACAGGTGCCGCACTGGTTCGCCATCACCTGAATCGGGATTTCGCTGCGAGGGTGTACCTTCACAGGTTGAAAACCATCCACATTTTTCTCCACTACCTTGAGCACATCCATCCAGCGATAGACCAGGCGATCGTGGGCTTCGGCATTGTTAGCATCGTAGTCGATGTAGAGCTTTTTGTTACTAATGCGAACGCGATTGTGGGTATCCGGCAAATCCTCTGTTTGTGCCCACCAGCCAATGGAACGGGTGGCTAACTGCTTGATGCCAAATCCCGGCATAAACTTAGCCGCAAGGGAGAGGGTGGGCGGTGCTTCCGCAAAAATCACATCGGTGAGCAGTCCTCCGGTATTTTGGATATGGCCCATCGGGAAATTAAAATCACCATCACCCCAGTAAAAGTCGTTGATGCAAGCGGTTTTAATGAAGTCCCCAGAGTTGGATTTAGTCCGCAACTGTACAATCGCCGTCAGTAGGCTTTTCATCAGGTTACGTCCCACCAGTCCAGAACTATTTGCCAGACCATTGGGGTGTTTGTCATTGGGCGATCGCAACAGTAACGCCGCTGAATTCACCGCACCACAGGCCAGCACCACAATATCCGCAAAAAATAGATAGGCTTGCCCATCCACCTCAGCTTCTACCGCTTTGATTTCCAGCCCCGATGAGTTGGTGTGGAGTGCAGTGACGGTGGCTTTAGTTTTGACGGTGACATTCTCGTACTTCATCGCTGGAACGATGCCGCTGACTTCTGAGTCCTTGGTGGGATCGTCCTCTTGCCGAGTTAGTCCCAAAGGTAGAGGGGACGGGTGCAGATCCTGCTGGGCGATCGCCTCAGTAATTTCGGCAATTTGGGGATTATGGGCGATCGCCTCATAGGGATAGTCCTGGCTATGGGCTGGCTCGGTCGGGTCGCCAGTAACCGTACCGTGGACCTTGTACAGTTGCTCTGCTTCCGAGTAATAGTGTTCTAAATCTCCATATTTAATCGGCCATTCAGGCGATACGCCCTTTTGGTGCTGCACGGCTTCAAAATCCCGTTCCCGCCAGCGCTGTAGCACCGCACCATAGATTTTGGTGTTGCCACCAATGGCATAGTTCATTTGGGGTGAGAAGGGCTCCCCATCTTGGTCATACCACTGCTCCGGCGCATGGTAGCGCTCCCGCTTAAAGATTTCGGTGGTAGCCGGATTTTGCACATCCAGGGACATAAAATCCCCCCGCTCCAGGATAAGAATCTTCTTACCCGTGGGAGCCAGCTTTTGGGCCAGAGTACCGCCCCCGGCCCCAGTGCCGACAATGATTAGGTCGTAGTGCTGGTCATCAATAATCATGCGATCGCCCTCCCTTATTCCATCACTGCCACAAATAAATC
>JBFRWC010000422.1:0-5618 GCA_051439365.1 Leptolyngbyaceae cyanobacterium | reverse complement strand
GAGTTAGAGGGGGTGATTCGACTTGTGTGTACACGGTAGCCTTGCCAATGGGGGAAACTCCGGTTCTCCCCCTTGGCAAGGGGGGAGGTAGAGGGGGTGGTTCGACGTGTGTGTACACGGTAGCCTTGCCAAGGGGGGAAACTCCGGTTCTCCCCCTTTGCAAGGGGGGAGTTAGAGGGGGTGGTTCGACTTGTGTGTACACAGTAGGTTCTGGGAGAGGGATTTAGAAGATTAGTCTAGAGGAATAGTCGTCACCCAATGCCGATAATTAGGGTCGCGGTTTTCAGTGATGGCCGCGAGTTTTTCCTTGAGTTGGGTGGTGATGGGGCGATCGCGCTTCAGCTCAAAATTCTCGATTCGTTTCACGGGCGTAATTTTCGCTGCCGTGCCGCTCAGGAAAATTTCGTCAGCGATAAACAACTCTGACTTATCAATGGGGCGCTCTACCACCGGAATGCCCAAACCCTTGGCCATGGTGATGATGCTATCGCGGGTAATCCCTTCCAGAATATCTTGATCAAATCCGGGTGCCAGCAATTGGCCATTGCGAACTACAAACACATTCATCCCCGTGGCTTCACTCACTTTTCCTTGGGAGTTCATTAGAATGGCTTCATCAAAGCCTGATTCAACAGCTTCAGTCTTAGCCAAAGAGGAGGTGATATAAGCGCCACTAATTTTGCCCCGCAACGGCAGACTGCGGTCTTCTTGCCGATACCATGAACTAATGCGACAACTGGCTCCCTCAGGAGAGAGGTAATCCCCCAACTCTAGACCATAGACAAAAAAGTTCTTTTCTAAGTTGTGCAGTCGCGGTGAAATCCCCAAATCAGAGGTGTAGACAAAAGGGCGTAGATAAAACGATTTATCGGGTTGATTTTTCTTAACCAAATCGATAATAACGGACTCAATTTTGTCGGCGGGCAACTCGAAATGGAGCAGCCGCGCACTAGCGCTGAGGCGTTGGCAGTGGCGATCCAGGCGAAACAACAGAATTTGTCGGGGATTACTAGGGTCTGGAATCCCCCGCAATCCGCCAAAGGCCCCTGTCCCATAGTGGAGGGCATGGGTGGCAATGGAAATATTCGCTTGTTCAAATGGAACAAACTGATTTTCAAAATAGGCAGTGGGCAGAAAATTGTGCATGTTTCTGGATCAAGTCAAATATTCAGATAGTGTTGACCTATTATCCAATACCACCTCCCCTTTAAAGTGCTTTCGTTGCTTTACGTTAAGTCCTATTTAATTCTTCGGCTCCCAACTTCTCACTCTGAGTTACCCCTCTAATTGCTTGGGATACTGAAAACTCACGAGGGTGGCAGAGTGGATGGCGATCGCTCCCCAGGTTTCCACCGCAAATTGCACCGTGGCCAACCCACAGGTGGGCACGTTGTCGATCGTTACGCCGTCAATCCGATTGAGCAACGCCGTCATCCCTGGATTATGACCCACTAGGAGAATATGGTGACTTGGTTGTTCTAGGGAATCAAACCCTCGAATGACCTGTACCAAATCATCAGGGGTCGCCTCGTAAATCTGGGCATTGGGGCTGATGTCTGCGGGGGACAACCCCAGCCCTGCCGCCATAATCTGAGCGGTCGCCGTCGTTCGGGCAGCAGGACTGGTGACAATGCAGGTGGGTTGGAGCGCTTGTTGGGCTAACCACTGAGCCATGCGGGGGGCATCCCTTTGGCCACGGGGATTGAGGGGGCGATCGCGATCCGCCAAGCTGACATCGGCCCAACTGGACTTAGCGTGACGAAGGAGAAATAGGGTTTTCATTCGACGTTGTGAAAGGTTAGCTGGTAGCGGTAAAGAGCCACAGGATGATTGATCGCCTTGAAATAATCGGGATCTTGCGGGGACAGATAAATAGCCGTAATTTGATCTGCCGTTAGGACTGGATCATGGGTGGGATCGAAGTGATAGGCAGTGGTGTTTTCTACTTCGTTGAGGTAAACCGTGGGACGGTTGCCACCAAAAAACTGCTGAAAGACTTCGCTGGTGACAAAATCCTGATCAGTCGGGGCTTCCACTACTCGACCCGTGACCGTGGAGACTAGCTGTTGGTTGCCTTTGAGGATCGTGATTTGGCGATTGGGATTATCCGGATCAACTTTAACCGAAACCACGCCGTCTTCACCCAAGTAGGCTCTGGCTAAATTAAGGCCATTAAATGCCCGATCCGACACAATCTCTTCCTTGGTTTTGAGTAATCGTCCCAAAAACCGTCCGCCTCCTACCCGTGCGGGGACAAAACGAATGGTGTTGGTGACGGGCTGTTGCAAAAACTGGCGGTTGCCTTCAAAGCCTGGTGTCACCACCTCTGGGGCCAAGGGCGCTACCAGGTCCACCAGCGTCGAGGTCATCTCCCAAGTGCCCTCAAACCAGTCGGGGTAAATCAAATCCCCTTCGGCTGGCTGCACGGGAGGTTTGGTCTGCCAGTTAGGGAACGTGCTGAGGCGATCGCTCAATGCCCCTGCATAGCTAGGATGATTGCTCAGCGGCTCTGCGACTGCCTGCCCACTACACAGCAGCCAAACCGTCACTAATAATCCAATCCAAAACAAGTTACGAAACCAACGCTTCCAAGCCAAAGGGATCATGAATAACGGTGTCATCCTTACTGATGAATGTTGCAAAATCTAAACGTTGCAAAATCTAAACGCCCTAACCCCAAGGATAGGGGTAGTGATGGTTCATACTCAATTAAACTGGTATGAACTCCCTGTTAAGATAACCCAGGAATCCGCCAATGGGAAAATTACCCGACGACCGTCCTGGGTTGACGCATCGCGATCGCTGGCCCAATGACGGGAATGGAGAAAAGGTGCCGTGAAACTAAAGCATAAGCTGATTAGCGGGTATGCGATCGCCCTTGGGGTTGCCAGCCTTGGGGTGGTCAATGGGGTCTGGTTGGGCAATCGGCACCATCGACAAGCGTTGTCGATTCATCAGCAAGCCTCCCAAGAGCAGCAGATTCTCAACCAGCTACAAGTTGGGGTGCTATTCAATCAGCCCTCCAAGCACTTCTTCCCCTATTTAGACTCCTCAGAAAAGTTCCAAACCCAGAGCCAGTCACTTATCCCCCGCCTCCAATCGCTCCAATTAATATTGACCGACTATCACGCTAGAGATCAACACGACCAAGCTGAGGTGCTCTTGTCAGAGTTGCCACCTCTCCTGCAAGAATTTGAGCAGGTGGTGGATGAACTGATGCCCATTGCTGAGGGATTCGTGGCCGAGGTCATGACGATTCCGGAAACGGATGCGGCCAGAGACTTGCGGCGTGACGTACTCATTGGGTTGGTGCGGAGCCGGGAGTTTCGTCGTTTTATGGATTTTCCCGATCGGTTGCGTCCCCTCAACCAGCAAGCCGATCAACACGAGACTGCAACTAGCCTTGCCCTCCAAGAAGCGGAACGTCTCCGCACCCAAGTGATCCTGTTTAGTTTGGCCCTATCGATTGGGATTTCGTCTACCTTGTCCTGGCATTTGAGTCGCAGTATCGCCCAACCGCTGGCGGCTGTGACCCAAACGGCCCAGCAGGTGACGAGTGATGAAAACTTTGAGTTGCGGGTACAGGTGACGAGTGATGATGAAGTGGGGACGGTGGCGATCGCCCTCAACCAACTGATTGATCGCGTGGGCACCTTATTGGAACAGCAACAGCAATCTGCTTCTATGCAAGAACTGTTCCAGAACGAGAAAATGGCCAGCCTAGGGAAAATGGTGTCTGAGGTCGCCCACGAAATTAACAATCCCGTTAACTCCATCTGTGGCAATCTCACCCATGCCCAGCACTACGTTGACGACTTAATCGCCCTCCTCCACAGCTACGACCAAGTGTTGCCCCAGCCACCAGATCTGATCCAGGCCCAGGCCGACGCAATCGATCGCCCTTTCCTAGAAGAAGACTTGCCCAAATTGCTCAAATCCATGGAAAAGGGGGCAGACCGAGCCAAACACATTGCCCTCAGTCTGCGTAACTTTTCCCGATTGGATCATACTTTGCCCACCCAAGTGGATCTCCATACCTGTTTGGATGATACGTTGCTGATTCTATCGGGACGGATCAAACAAGGCGTGGCCATTCAACAACAGTATGGCGAGATTCCCCCCATTGAAGGGTACTCAGGGCCGCTCTATCAGGTCTTTACCAATCTGATTGGCAATGCCATTGATGCTCTGCTCGACGCAAATATTGCGCAGCCCCAAATTGTCATCAAAACTGGGGTCCAAGACCAATGGGCGATCGTAACGATTAGGGACAATGGTCCTGGCATCCATCCCGAGCATCTCAGCCAGATTTTCGATGCCCTGTTCACCACCAAACCTGTGGGCACGGGCACGGGCTTGGGCCTTGCCATCAGCCGCCAAATCATTGAAGAAAAGCATCAGGGCACCCTCACCTGCCAATCGACCTTGGGATCAGGGACCACCTTTCAGGTCTCCCTGCCTCTGCATCCAGCCTTGCCCCATGTCGCTGAGACTACTTCTCCAACGGCCTCTTTAACCGATCCTCCAGCCAATTCCTTAACCACCGATTCTCCAACCGAGACGCAAGATGCCTCCCCGGCCCAAGTGTTGTATTAATCTTGCGTAATCCTGAAGCTCGCTTCGATGGTGGATGGCGTTGTGTATTCTTAGCTACAGTCCATTACCAGCCTAAGACGTATTTTTTTCTTACGGAAGATTGCGGTATGTTACCAAATTCTTTTGTCCATCTTACGGTTTGCTTGATTTTGTGCCGAGTTTCGTTATGATATCGAGCAGAAAACAGATGTTGTGCTTGTGCTGAGAAAGGAGTGTGTATGAATACTCAGGTTTCAAAGACGTATCAAGGTAGCAGAAGACGCAGATTACCTGTGTCTCCGGTTTTGAGCTGGCAGTCGGTGGTGTTATTTGGACTGGCGATTTGGCTGAGTTGCAGTGTGTTGATGGATGTGGTGGTGATGCCCAGCTTGTACGCCACTGGGATGATGGATCAGCCCGGATTCGCATCAGCAGGCTATTCTATTTTTTGGGTCTTCAACCGAATTGAACTGGTCTTCGCTGCGTTGGTCCTTACAGGAGTCCTGGCGTTGTACTTCTTGCTCCAGCCGACCCATCCGGTGGGACGAGGGGCGATCGCCCTGGCCATGTTTCTCTTGGCCATCCCCTTAATTTACACCTATGCCTTGATGCCCAACATCAGTGCCCTAGGGTTAGATCTCACCCCGTTTTCCTTATCGGAACAATTTTCAACGGCCATCAGCCAACTCCATCGGGATTACTTCGGCTTGGAACTGTTCAAGCTAGCCACTGGGGGCGTGTTATTTGGGTTATGCTATCGATTGTCCGAAGCGAAATCCACCCAAAATTAAAGCCTAAGTCCCAATGGCACTGACTTAGGTGATTTCCGAGAAAAAATATACCGCTGTAGGGTGCTGTTAGCGCCAGCGTAACGCACCGCAGTTGGTATTTCTTTACAAGAAATGGCCTTAAGAGTGAGTTGTCGCCTAGAACCTCGGCTTCTTGAAGAAGCCGAGGTTCTCAAGCCAGTTTATTTCAACGACATTGGCCTCTAATTGACTGAATCTATTACTACGACACAACTTTGGTGCCCGTAAGAGACG
>JBFRWC010000421.1:0-3271 GCA_051439365.1 Leptolyngbyaceae cyanobacterium | reverse complement strand
GGGGGCGCGCGTCCGCTTGGGTGCGGGGGCGTGGGAGCGTTCGGGCGTTCGGCAGTTCGGGAGTCCGGGCGGTCCTGGCCACCCCTACAGGATTAGCGCTTGACCTAGGGGGGATTGCGGGGGATAGTGGGGCCGTGGCTTTGACTTGATTTGATTCGATCTTCTCGTTTCTCTAGCAATTTATGGGGTTGATCTATGGTTGATATTACGACGACTGCGGTGACGCTATCGGGTAAGGATGGGGCGATCGCGGCCTATCAAGCTCAACCTGTGACGGTGGATGGGGAGGTGCCTGTGCCCGGTATTGTCGTGTTGCAAGAAATTTTTGGGGTGAATGCTCACATTCGGGATGTGACGGAGCGGATTGCCAAGCTGGGCTATGTGGCGATCGCTCCAGCCCTCTACCAGCGGTTGGCACCCGATTTTGAAACGGGCTACGATCCGGATAGTGTTGCCCTAGGGCGGCAGTATAAGCAACAAACGAAGGCGGATGAGTTGCTGGCTGATATCAAAACTGCGATTGACCACCTGAAAGCGAGTCCAACAGTGAATCCAGCGGCCATTGGCTGTATTGGCTTCTGTTTTGGTGGTCATGTGGCGTATTTGGCAGCAACGTTAGCCGATATGAAAGTCACAGCATCCTTCTACGGGGCGGGCATGACGACGTGGTGTCCCGGTGAGGGTGAACCCACGTTGAGCCGCACTGGGCAGATCTCCGGTACCCTCTACGGCTTTTTTGGTATGGCTGATAAAAGTATTCCTCCTGACCAGGTGGATGCGATTGAGCAAGCGCTACAGCGGCAGCAGGTGCCCCACCAGATTTTCCGGTATGCTGATGCCGATCATGGCTTTTTCTGTGATCAGCGAGGTAGTTATAATGCGATCGCTGCTGCGGATGCCTGGATCCAAGTACAGGAGCTGTTCCAACAATTGCGCTAGATTCACGGGTCACTTTCAACGCGATCGCGCATCTTCACGGTGCTGTTGGCTGTTGGTTTTCGTTGGCCGAATAGCGCTAGTCCTCACCGAATCTGAAATGAAAGGGGATAAACTCAAACGCTGGGGTATCGCTGGATTTGCTGTTGCACAATACTGGCACAGTTCTGAAACGCCAGCGTCTCTTGGTCATTCAATTGAGTTTTGAGCCGACGATGAACGCCTTGCTGACCAATCACGCAAGGAACGCTCAAGCAACAATCATAAACATCACAATAGCCATCAATGAGCACGGCCACTGGCAGGGTACACCGTAAATCTTCCACAATGTTACGAACAATGAGTTCTACTGCCAAAGAGACTGTGTAGTTGGTGTAACCTTTAGCCTGGAAAATCGTCCAGGCTGACTGCTTCGCTTCTTCCACCATCTGTTGTCGCAGGGGCGTGGCATCAATGAATTCTCCCCCACAGGTAGCGGCGCTGAGGGCGGCAAATTGACCATCGCCATGTTCTCCCAAAATATACGCTTTGATGTCATTGGGATGAATTCCAAGTTGGAGGGCAAGTAAATTGCGAAAACGAGCAGAGTCAATTAAGGTTCCAGTGCCAATTACCCGTTGCCAATTCATACTTTGGGAATACTGACTGGCAATTTGCAACATTTGGTAGGTCAAGGCATCTACCGGATTGCTCACGTTAATGAGAATGGCCTCTGGACTCTGTTGGACCAGGGGAGGAATTAAGGTTTGGAGAAGTTGGGTATTGCTCACCATTAACTCCCCGCGATCTTTCATCTCCTTGGGCATGGGCGCGCTGGCCGTAACGATAATAATGTCTGATCCGGCAGTATCCTCTAAATCTCCATCTCGGACTAGGAGGCGATAGGGAGTGAGGGCTACTGCCTGCTGGATGTCGATTGCCTCAGCATGAGCAATTTCCCGCGTCCGGTTATAGAGGACGAGTTCGGAGGCTAGCCCATCTTTTGCCAATACAAAGCTAACAGTTGAGCCAACTTTGCCAATCCCAACAACAGAAATTTTCATACCCCGCTCCAGCGATCGCTCCCCTAGTATTTTGGCAATAAGTCTATGGTTCAGCATCGTAGCAGACCTTCAGAGATCTGGATGCGTCTCAGCGACGAAGGGCGATCGCCTTCTCCCCTCCCAAAATCTGAAATCCCAAATCCAAAATCGAGCGATTTCCCTGCTTAAGCAAGGGAAACAGCCAATGTTCTTAACAAGGGGGAGAGGACTGTCAAAGAAAAATAAGGAAAAGTTGAACGTGATATAATAAAAACGTACTGCTTGCTGGAGCGATCGCCATGAATCAGTCTATTTTGAACGCTGACGACATTGCCATTCCAGATATCGACAACCTGGTGATTGAGGATGACACCCCCGTGGATAACTTTCAGTCGGAGAAGCAGCAGCGGCTATTAGTAGAGCCATTATATAGCTCCCAAGCTAGTTCACAAACTAGCTCATCAGTTTTACCAGAACCCTTTATTGTGGCGGCCAATGTGGGCCTTTTTTTCGCCGTCAAACAAGATCCGCTAGTGCCGGACGTGTTCGTCAGCTTAGGCGTGCAGATGCCTACCGACTGGTCCCAAAAGCGCAACCGCAGTTATTTTGTCTGGGAATTGGGCAAAGTGCCAGAGGTGGCGATCGAGATTGTCTCCAATCGAGTCGGGAATGAGCTAACCGCCAAGAAAGAGGCTTACGCTCGCATGGGAATCGCCTATTACGTCGTGTTTGATCCTCTGAGGCAGCTCCAGAAACCGGACCAAATGGACGGCAAGCTGTTGCAAGCGTTTGTGTTAACTGCAGGGCAATATAGCCAGCTACCAACCCCATGGTTTGAGGGAGTAAATTTAGGGTTGACCCTGTGGGACGGAGTGTTTGAAGGACAGGACGAAACCTGGTTGCGTTGGTGCGATCGGGACAATCAAGTGGTGCCGACGGGCGCGGAACGGGCCGAACAAGAAAAGCAACGGGCGGATGCCGCCAGTGCGAGGGCACAACGGTTCGCTGAGCAACTCCGGGCGATGGGGATAAACGTTGATGAGGAGTCGGGCGAATAAAACCAAGCAGTGTCAGTTTGATGTTCAGTCAGCTCCTAAAGTCCCCCGTACTCTGGGTCAAAGATCTAAGCTTAAAGCACCCATGCAAATGACTGCTTTAATCACGATTGATTTGGGAATGACTATTTGTTAAGCAAAGCTGAAGAGATTGTGATTGTTTTTTTCTCTAGAGACCTGAACTGATAGATTTGCCTTCGGGTTGGAGCCAATCGCAGCTCTGAACCCGATCCCTATTTAGGTCGAATCTATTTAGGG
>JBFRWC010000420.1:0-11349 GCA_051439365.1 Leptolyngbyaceae cyanobacterium | reverse complement strand
AAAAGGGCGACCGCTGCTGGGAAACCAGCAGCGGACAATTCGTATTGGATTTACGATAGCACATCCTATCCCACTGTCACTGGTGTAGCGAGCATTGCCCCCCAATCCCCAAGGTTGGAGAGAAAATTAATGCAATAGAATGATCCTGGCCATGTTCAAATAAATAGTCACGCCCACCACATCTACTACAGTGGTGATAAAGGGGGCCGACATCAAGGCTGGGTCAAAGCCAATGGCTTGAAACAAGAAGGGCAAGGTTGCCCCCGCCGTAGAGGCAACGATCGCAATGCCCACCAGGCTCAGCCCCACAATGCAAGCGACTGCGATATCTCCTTGTAGCACATAGGAAACGAGCATGGCGACTGTGCCTAGCATGATCCCTAATAGCGCCCCAGCAATCCCCTCCCGCCGGATCACTCTTGGCGCTTTACTAATGCGAATTTCATCCGTGTTGAGACCTCGGATAATCACGGTAGAGGATTGCGCGCCTACATTTCCTCCAGCACTGATGAGAAGGGGAATAAACGCTGTCAGTGCCACAAATTGATCCAGAATGGCTTCTTGACTGCTAATCACAGCACTAGTGGCGACGCTGGTCACAAGTAAGACAAACAACCATACCACACGACGGCGGGCCACGGTGACAAGGTTGGTATTGAAATAGCTGTCGCTACCGGATTGAACCCCACCTAAGGTATAGATATCTTCGGTAGTTTCTTCCTCCAAAATATCCAGGACATCATCAACGGTGACAATGCCCACCAGGCGGGTTTCCATGTCCACCACCGGAACCGCCAAGAAATCGTAGCGCTGGATGATGCGGGCCACTTCCTCTTGATCAGCCCCTGTGTGGACATGCACAAACTCCCGCAGCATAATTTCTCCAATGGTTTGGTGGGGTTGAGCGATAACCAAGTCTCTGAGGGAGAGAATTCCCGTCAGATGCCGAGCACCATCAATGACGTAGAGAGAATAAATCGTTTCGCTGACCCGTGCGAGGCTCCGAATTCGTTCCAGTGCTTCTGCAACGGTCCATCCTTCTTTTAGAGCGACATATTCCGGGGTCATAATCCGTCCGGCGGTGTTGCTTTCATAGCCCAACAATAAGGCGGTAATCCGCCGTTCATCCGGACTCAACTGGGATAGAAGTTGAGTCACCACTTTTGCCGGCAGCTCGTCAAAGAGTTTGGCCCGGTCATCAGGAGACATCTGATCCACAATGGTCAGGACTTCCTGTCCCTTAAACTCTTCTAGGAGAGCCTGTTGAATGCTGGAGTCTAAATATTCATAAACCTCAATGGCTTCACTTTTACGAATAAGCCGGAAGGCAATAACCTGCATAGTTTCAGGCAATCCCCCGATGGCTTCAGCAATATCAGCGGGTTGTACAGGCACGAGTAGCGCTTTGGCTCCTTTCAGATTGCTATCTTCCAGTAAGGCTTGAAGCTGCGATCGCACTAACTCGCGCAGTTCTCGACGAGGGATGGTTGGCACTGTTGCAGTGGAATCGTGATCGGTGTGAACGGTCATGCTCTCCTCCCTCCCCTAACTTTGTCACAGATAGTGTGTTCCCTCCCTTAGTCTAGTGGTCGAGTGGGCGATCGGGAAGGCACTGAAGCAGGAAACCTTGGACCAATCAATCTGTGGGGTGGCTCACCCGGGCACCCGCCATAGCCACGGGTCAGTTTCATTGGCAAAGATAATAGGTTCCAGCGTCGTATTGGTTTTCCGTTCAACTCTTTCCCTCAGGGGTTCCGATGGCAGATAGAGAAAAATATCACTGAAGCGCCGAGGCGTTCGTGCTTGACCAGGACGATCTACAAGTTGCACCCGCACGTCTGGGTCAAGCAGATGGCTCAAGGAGAGCATTCGTCCTGCTGGCTTTTTATCGGTGATCACAAGGGGACGCGCACTGCGATTAATAACTTGGGCAACATCTGGATTGCGCCGACTTTTGGCATAGCTTTTGTGCCACCAAACGGGGTAGTGAGCATTGACTCCACAGGAGAGAATCCCTGCGATCGCGATCGCGATCGCCACCACCCGCCACCGTTGTTGGATGCGAAAGCGCGATCGCACGGCAAAAGGGTTGGCCGTGACCTGGGTTGCCAGTAAGAACGCCACACTAATTTGAATTCCTACATAGGAAGGGACGGCATAACGGGTAATGCTCGATCGCCGTCCTCCGAAGAGAATATCTGGTCCCAGTAAGGCCAAGCCCGTCACTCCTATCAGCAACAATACGAAACTCCAGCGACTCGGAGGGGAGTTTCGGCATAAGTAAAATAAGGCGATCGCCACCAGTAGCAACAGGAGGTAATGGGCTGGATTAATGGCACTTGGCCCTTGGTTCAAATCGAAAAATAAACGACTGAGGTTCAGGAGCCAAAATAAGGGCAAGAATCCCGATCGGGGTCGGGTCACAGATACGGTGTTGCCCACAAACTGATCGGCTTGCTCAACTACCACCCAGAGCCAGGGGAGAAACAAGAGAAGACTGAATCCAGTGGCGATCGCATACCCAAGGGTCTGTCGATTCAACCGCCCTCGCTGAGTAATCAGCACATATAACCCATGACTCATGGTCACAAAACCAGAGAAAGGGTGGACATACAGGGCAAAGGCATTGGTTAAACCATAAACTCCCCAAGCGATGAACCGTGGGCGCTGACGCATCGCCCACAACAACGTCGCACTCGACAGCAAAATGGCCACTGTCCACAGCGCATATTCCCGCGCCTCCTGGGCATACAATACATGAAACGGAGAAATGGCCACCAGTACAGTTGCCGCCCAACTCGTCAACGAGGAGCCGAATAACTCCCAAGTCAGCCAGTACATACAGGGCAAGACTAATAAACTCGTGAGCACTGACAGCAATCGAATGGATAAGACGGTGTTGGGCATGATCTGCATCCAGCTCCGCGCCATCACATAGTACGCCGGAGAATGCTCCGGGTGCTGCCGTAACGCTACCCACATCTCCTCAGCAGTAGAGCCGTTATTGGGATATTGATAGCCTTCCCGCAGTTTCTCCACACTGAGGATATTAGCGCTATAAACCTGGGTCTCAAACTGGAGTTGGGTATAGCCTGACATGCGCAATGATGTCATCGTTTCGTCGTACCAGTAAGCCTTGTAGTCTATCTGATAAAACCGAAAGAATATACCCAGAACCAGCAATAAAACGACAAGGGTCCGCAACCAAAACGTATTCCATAGGGAAAATGAACGAGAGGCAGATCGGGGCCGTGATACAGATGAAGTCATACAGTGAGCAGGTTGACCACGTAGGCAATATTACACCATCGCCCTACAGCCCATCATTCATCCGTCCAGAAGAAAACACACAGCTCGATTGGGGCTGTAAGCTTCACCCCTAGCCTACCGATATTAACGATTAGGTCGTCGTCGCTGCAAGAAGTCTGGGATATCTAACCCTCCCTGGCGCTTGGGAATTTCCGGAGCTGGGGGGATAGCTGGAGATGGGGCCGGAGCCGGACGACGTATATTAGAAACACGGGTCGGTTCCGCTACCGCCACCGGAACAACTTGCGGCTCTGCCCCAAACCCAGTGGCAATCACGGTAATGCAGACATCTCCTTGCAATCGATCATCAATGACGGCTCCAAAAATGATGTTCGCGCTAGGGTCAACAGCTTCATAGATGATCTCAGCCGCCGCATTCACCTCATGCAAGGTCAAATCACTGCCACCCGTGATGTTGAAAACCACGCCCTGCGCCCCATCAATCGACGATTCCAGCAGCGGAGAAGAAATGGCTGTTACTGCCGCCTCACTGGCCCTAGACTTACCCGATCCCATACCAATTCCCATCAGAGCTGAACCCGCATCGGCCATCACAGCCCGAACATCAGCAAAGTCTACGTTCACTAGGCCCGGAATCGTAATAATGTCAGAAATCCCTTGAACCCCCTGACGCAAAATATCGTCAGCCACTTGAAACGCTTCTTGCACCGGGGTTTGCTCAGATATAACCGACAACAATTTGTTATTGGGAATTACAATGAGCGTATCCACCCGACTTTGAAACGCGGCAATTCCGTCATCAGCCTGAGTCGTACGTCGCCGCCCTTCAAACGTAAACGGACGAGTAACAACCCCCACCGTTAGGGCACCGACCTCTTTAGCCACCTCTGCTACGATGGGCGCACCTCCGGTCCCCGTTCCGCCTCCCATGCCAGCAGTAATGAAAACCAGGTCAGATCCCTCAAGGGCGGCAGCAATCTCATCCCGTGATTCTTCAGCCGCTTTTTGGCCAATGGCAGGATTGCCACCCGCCCCAAGCCCACGGGTAATCTTTTGGCCGACTTGTAAACAATTACGGGCATCCGCATTTGTGAGGGCTTGGGCATCGGTGTTGACAGCCCAAAACTCGACCCCTGCCACCTCGCTGGCAATCATTCGGTTGACCGCATTGCACCCGCCGCCGCCAACCCCAATGACTTTGATCTTCGCTACGCTACCTGTTGGCACAATCACAACATCCCTGGATTCCTCTTCCAGCATGCCACTATTGTCAATGGATTTGCTCTGTCGCAGTCCAGAGTTCGTAAAGGGATTTGAAGTATTTGCCGTGTTCATTAGAAACGTAAAAATAGATTGCGAAAGGTGGTTTTTATCTGATTTACTCCCTAACTTCGACGGCTCTATGGATTTTGACCGCCATCCATCAGACAAGCTGAAATCACTACAACAAACATAGGCTTATGTTAAACCATACACCCTGTAATGCACTAGCTGTTGTTCACTATAGAGTAAGTCGTTGCAAAAACCAATAACTGTTACCAAGTGTAGAAGGCAATCTCTTCGTGTCCCCCAATTTTTCCTATTATTTCCACAAACACCATGCGTTCCACACTAGATATAGCCGTAGACGCTTAGGTTAGGACAAGAACCTTTTGGTGGAGCCAGAGGTCTGAAAATTCCACGCCTTAAGAACAGGTGACAGATAGGAACATGATGACATTTTGTAGTCTAAATCACATAAGATCACTATTCTTAGATGACCAGTTTCTAGCAATGGCAATGACATCGTGCACCTGAGTTTAACAAGAAACTAGGGAAGGGAGGGCTTAAATTGCCGCTGTTGTGATGGTTCAGGACAAGTCGGGGATGAGGCTGGTCCTACTATCTATTGATGTCCTGGGTAGTATTGAATGATAGGTTTTTCAAGTGAGCGAAAGTCAAAGTACTGAACTTGGCGCAGGTCAATGGTCTGTGGACTTTCCCGCATTTGATCAAGGGTTTGGAGGTGGGTGGCAAAGGTATTGGGGTCGTAAGGGCCGTGGTGGCTAGTCCCAATGCCAGTTTTCAGAATAAGGTTATCGATCTGCCGCCAATCAATCTCTGAGACATCGACGGGGCTTTGTTGCACCTGTTGATAGAGGGTGGCCCATTGCTCTCGCTGGTCTTTTCTCATGCCAATCACCCGCAAGGTGGGAAGTTCACCCAAGTCTTCTTGCATATCTTCATAGCTGGCGGGGGGCAACCAAGTGCCATTGGCATCGATAAACCCCGTCATAGTCATCAGAGCATGTGGGGTGGATTGTAAGTCGGCTCCCCCATAAATTGGGACATCCTGCTGGTTATAACTATTTCCAATCAGCAGGGCAACAGGGCGATGTTCTTGGACATAGACAATGAGGCGGGGTGGAAATAACCAGCGATGGATGGTGACATCGGCGATCGGGTCAAAGGATTCTAGGTGTGATTCCAGAGATTCGGCGGGAATCTCAAAGAGAGCTTGGGGGTATTGGATGGGAAGATGGGAGCGGATGACATCGGGAGATAATAAGATGGTGCCTTGCACTTGAATGGCATTGGGATTGCGAACCACCCAGCCGGGGCGACCCATGAGCCAGCCAGCCCCCCCGGCCAATCCCGCAATAACCAAAAAACGCCACAGCCCTTGTAAAAGTCCCATGCGTCGTTGGTGGCGGAGGTGTCGCCGTCGCCGCTGCCAATCTAATGGGGAAACGTGATCAAGGTTACTCATGGGGTCTGGGATGGGACTAGCGTTGGAGGGGACACGTGCCTTACGGCATGTTAGGGCGAGGTGGGTTGGAGGGCGATCGCCCACTGAATCGCCAGGGTTACGTCTGTAAAGGGAATGGTACGGGAGTCTGACCCGGCCACAGCCAGTTCTAGCATAATGGTGGCGCTCCGGTTGGGCGGGGATTCCAGATCAATGGATTGGCCATCCACTTTAACCTGGGTGCCCTGAATGTTATCGACTGCAACGGTTTGCACATCAAGCATACCGGATCGGGTGGGCGTCCCCCAAATTAAGACATCCTTTTCTTGTTTGAGGGCGGCGCGGATATCGTACTTAGCCCGGTCTGCCCCTGTAGCCCACTGACGGTAGCTTTCCACCTTCTGATACTCATTCCAGCCAGCCCAGGCTAGGCCAATAAAGATGGCAAGGAGGGGAAACCACATCAATCCATGAATCATCGCTTTTGGTGCTGTTCTAACTGGTCGATCACTTTTGTATTATATAGTCGTAGGTAATTCCAGTAGTTCTCGAACACTGAGGTGACGTAACCTTTTGTTTCGGGAAAAGGAATTTGAGTGACAAACACATCTAAATCTTGGGTGCCAAAACGGTTAATCCACCGGGCAACGTTTCCGGGACCAGCATTGTAGCTGGCGATCGCGAACATGGAGTTATCGCCGTATTCGCCGTGGGTGTAGTCCAGATACCAGGTCCCCAACTTGATGCTGTCTTGGGGGTTAGTAAGGTCGTAGGGGCCAATATCCGTCCGTGCCGCAATCCACTCAGCGGTGGCAGGCATCACTTGCATGAGACCCGTGGCTCCGGCCACAGATTTGATGGCGGGTTGAAAGCGGGACTCCTGCCGCATCAGGGAGGTGACTAAAACCGGATTCACTTGCCGCTGGTGGGACCAAGCCCGGATGGTGTCCCGGTAGGGCAGTGGATACACCCGATAGGCATAGGTTGGGGTATTCACTGCTACCTCTGCGGTAAAGTCTCCGTCTGGGGTGGCGCGCCAATCCAGGTTTTCTAGTAAGAAAATCCCCCGTAGATATTCACCAACGCCCACATGAAGGACTCCATCGGTAAATTGCTGGGCCACGGTGGGATTCCGAGGCTGTTGAAATTCCACTTGCCACAAGCCCCAAGCCATCTGGTCTTCGCCGAGGAGATAACTCTCTTGTAACAACGGGGAACCAGCGGGGAGGGGCGATCGCTGCCATTCCACATCCAAACTGGGACTTTGCCGCCCCGCCGTCTGAAAATCCCCCACATTCCAACCGAGGTAAACTGCCGAACGCCACGCATAGTAGGAATCTGGATAGGCTTGCAACACATAGTTAAACGCCTGGGTGGCTTCCCGGCCCTTGCCCAACTGTGTGGCCCATTTGCCCACCCAAAAGGCTGCTTCCGGTGCCCAGTCGCTCTCTGGATTGTTTTGGACAATTTGTCCGGCCCATTCCCAGGCTTCCTCCCACTGATTCTGACTGGCCGCCTCTTGTGCCCGTTCCCAGCGCAGGTCGGCGGCGGTGTCAGAATTGGAGTATTGGCTCAAAATCGACTGACGGGCTTGGGCCGCAGAGACCGGACTGCCCAAGTCTTCATACACCCGGGCACGGGCAGAGAGGGCTTCGTCCCGGCGATCGGGAAACAAGTCATAAAACTGGTCTAGGTAGGGCAGGGCCGCTTCAGCGGGTAACAGTCGGGATAAATGCCAGTAGGCAAGGCCCGTTTCTTCTGCATCGGGGAAGGTGGCCACAGCGCTTTGGTAGTGGGCGATCGCGTCCTGAGAGCGACCATCCAAATGGGCACCCCGTCCGGCCCGGTACAGATTTAACGGAGTGGGGGGAGCTTGGGCGTAGGCTCGACCTGCATTGCCATAGCGCCACTTTTCCCAGTAGCCATAACCAATTGCTTCCCAATCTTCGGGGCGTAATTGGTTGGCATAGTTTTGAGTGAGCCGATCCAACACAGTCAAATAATCGGGATCATAAAGCGCATGGTGGGCCACAATCAGGAGCATTTGGGGCTGATTGGGGTTCAGGGCTAAGCGAGCATTGGCAATATCGACGGAGCGGGGATGGCTGGGAAACTGAGCGATCGCGGCATCCCAATGGGACGAGTTCCCCCCGTCTAGGCGACCCAAGGCGTAGAGAGCTTCCACCGTCAGGGGATGGTCGGGATCGGTGTCTCGTAGTTGCTGCCATAGCTGGATAGCGGTAGCGGTTTCTCCGATGGCTTCGTAGGCCAGCGCCCGGTAATGGAGAATGGGCAACTCCATCCCGGCATAATCTATTTCCAGCCCTTCTAGGTACGCGATCGCCTCCTCTGGCTGATTCAGACTCAGGGCATCCACTGCCAGCAAATAGTTGGCCCGACTGGGATCAAGGGCAGCGGCCTGGTTTTGGTTGGCGTGGGCACCTGTGGCGATCGCCACCAGCGCTTCCTGCCGTTCTTCTGGAGTTTGATCGGCCAAGGGAAAGACCAGAGACGCGGGGATCGCATCGTAGGCCATGGGTTGAGACCATTGATCCTCCAATGCAGCAAAATTGACCACCGTCGTGGGCAAAGTTTCATTGCCGACCCGTCGCTGGATCACCTGCTTCAGCGCGATCGCCATCCCCAACCCAATGACCAGGGTGGCGATGGACCCTAACCCCACTTTGAAGCTCCATCCTGATGACCGTTTCAGTTTTTGCATCTTTTTGCCCATTGTCCCAATCATGATCCTCCAGGAATGCTAGCGCAAAGCCAACGAATTTGTCAGAACATTCCAAAATCAGCCCAAAATCAGCCCCAAGATGTGTAAATCTAAACCAAGGGCATTGTTCGTTCTGGACACTTCCAAAATGGAAGCAACTGCAACGGCCTGAATTGCAACAGCCTAAACGAATGATGCGTCACGAAGCATTTAGGATGACAAACGGAATGGAATTTATAGGAAGCGCAACACAACGGTCTGCTTGGTCAGGAGATGGGTTGGTCATTGGAGTATTTGAAGAGTCTTCAGAGTTGACTGGGGAATGGTCAGACTTGAATCCGGCGATCGCCTCAGCCCTGACCGAAATCATTGAGGAAACCGAATTTACGGGTAAGTCGGGCCAGCAAGCGATCGCTCGGACTGGAAATGCCACTGTCCGTAAAGTAGGGGTGATCGGCCTAGGCAAGGCAGAGGATTGGAGCTTGGACGGGGTGCGGCAAGCGGCGGGAGCGATCGCCCAGATCACTCACCAATCCAAATGCAAGACAGTCGGCGTGAGTCTGCCCCAGTGGACTGACGATACTGCTCTCACGGTCCAAGCGATGACCGAGGGCATGATTTTGGCGCTCAACAAAGACCTGCGCTTTAAGTCAGATGAAGAAACCAAGTCTAAGGCCGAGCCAACAATAACCTCCGTGGATTTTCTTGGCTATCCTGACCAAGCCGGAGCGATCGCCCAAGCCCAAGCTATTTGTAGCGGGGTGATTCTGGCCCGTGAGCTAGTGTCCGCTCCCGCTAACGTGGTCACACCTGTGACCTTGGCTGAAACGGTGAGCGCGATCGCCCAAGAACACAGCTTAGACCTGGAAATCTTAGAGCAAGACGACTGCGAAAAATTAGGGATGGGTTCCTTCCTCGGTGTCGCCCAAGCGTCTGATCTGCCCCCCAAGTTTATCCACCTCACTTACAAACCGGAAGGCACCCCGCGCCGTAAGTTGGCCATCGTGGGCAAGGGACTGACCTTTGATAGCGGTGGTCTCAATCTTAAAGTGGGAGGCAGCGGCATTGAAACGATGAAGATCGATATGGGCGGGGCAGCGGCAACCTTTGGAGCTGCGAAGGCGATCGCCCAACTCCAGCCCGATGTGGAAGTCCACTTCATCAGCGCTGCCACTGAAAATATGGTCAGTGGTCGGGCCATGCATCCCGGCGATATCTTAACGGCATCCAATGGCAAAACCATCGAGGTCAATAACACCGATGCCGAAGGTCGGCTTACCTTGGCAGACGCACTGGTCTTTGCTGACAAGCTGGGCGCAGATGCCATCGTGGATCTGGCTACCCTCACCGGGGCTTGCATTGTCGCCCTAGGGGATAACATCGGCGGTCTTTGGAGCGGTGACGACGAATTAGCCACAGCTCTCCTCAGTGCCGCAGAGCCAGCAGGCGAGAAATTCTGGCGACTTCCCATGGAAGACAGCTACTTTGAAGGGCTGAAATCTGTGGTGGCCGACATGAAAAATACTGGCCCCAGAGCCGGGGGATCAATTACAGCAACCCTGTTCCTCCAACAGTTTGTCAAAGACACCCCTTGGTGTCACCTTGACATCGCTGGTCCCGTCTGGACAGACAAAAACAATGGCTACGATAGCAAAGGGGCTACAGGTTACCCCGTTAGAACCCTCGTTAATTGGGTACTCGCGTAAAACCTTATAACTCTAAAGCAGCCTGAACCTTTCTGAAAAGCTCAGGCTGCCCCATGAATTGGCCTTGCGTCAACTAGGCACAGAGTAGCGTAACACACCTTAATTTGCAGTCGGGAACGTTGGCGAAGCCTGCACGTCTTGCATTAGGCGTAACCCAGAAAGGAATGGACAGATGTTGTGCTTCGGAGCCTCAACCCGACCGACCTATCCCACTCAAATGGTAAACCCTTAGTAGATAGAAGCCCGATAAATCATCGCTTGGGCAACCTGCGCTACTTGTCCAGCAATGAACTGGAGCAGAAAAAACCCAAGAATCGGGGAAAAGTCAATACCGCCCAAAGGAGGAATGATAGAACGGAAAAGATTGAGATAGGGGTCAGTAATTTGGCCTAGGGCGGCAAAGGGCTGATCCATCCAGTTAACATTGGGGAACCAACTTAGTAAAACCCGGATTGTAAGAAGCACAAGATAAAACGAAATAAACTGGCTCAATACTCTTGCAACCAAAGCTATCTCTGTCATGTCTAAAGATTCGTCCCTGCGTAAATACAAATACAATTTGAAACCATGTTCCAGTGTAACCGATTCATCGAATTCTGTGCATATTGGTATGGCTCAAGCCTTTGGCTTAATCTCTTGGCCCAACCTTTCTGGCCCAACTATTTCTGGCCCAACCACTTCTGGCCCGATCGCCTTATCGATCAGTGTTCTACTACGCTGATTGCCAGTTAATTTGCGTGGCTGAACCCCGCCCGCGGCGGGGGTCAGCCACCCACATACGCAAACTAAAATAGTTTGAGCTTATACTTGCTCATCGATCACTTGAGGCTCAGAACTGGTATACCCAAGAACTTGATACGGAGGAGCGATCGCTAAATCCGCACATTTGCAGTGGCGATCGCCCTCGTCCCTTCCTGTGAGAC
>JBFRWC010000419.1:0-6231 GCA_051439365.1 Leptolyngbyaceae cyanobacterium | reverse complement strand
GACCAAATGATGCTCTGAGGACCACGCACTCACCCGATGAAGCGCCTTGAGGGAGGTCTCCCGGTCGTAAGAGCCACACAGGGTTTTCCCATCAATGTGAATCACTTTGATGTCTAGGGTCTTACTCAGGTGTCGAACCCATCGCAGGAAAAAGGCATTAAATTGATCAGGGTCAATGAGCGCAAAGACTCTCGAAAAGGTATCGTGGGAGGGAACCCCATTCGGCAATTCGAGAAAGGTGGAGAGCCACTCAACTTCTTCGTGACCATAGGCGGCGACCGCCACCATATTGTCCGCCCTGCGATGGCCCCCACTGTTTCGGCCACCATCTGGACAAAGGAGCGAGCCACCAGACACCCATGATTTTCGGCCCGATCCGCAACCACTCGTCCACGACTCATCTCTGCATATTGAGGGCTCAATTGTTGGGCAAACCGGGGAGTGGCGGTGCCGATGATGCGGCCGTCCACTTCCAGGGGACAGGAGATTTCTCCGCCTTGAGAGGGTTGATAGGTGTGACGCTCCACCTCAATTGGAGCATAGGGGCTTTGATATTGCTTGGGGCTTTGCCCTTTGCTGGTCCATCGTTGCCCACCACGCTCATCGGGCGACCCTCACGATCAAAGTGTTTGAGGGCCGCGACCGTGGCCAACTGTCCGGCTTCATTCAGCACCGACTGGATGGTGTCCTCACTGCTCAGCATGCTAGGCACAATGGGAATCGTGACTTGAATGGTGACGCTAGTAGCGGTTTGGTTGATGATTGATGCTAACATTCACATAATCTCATAGAAACCTTTCACACCCAGACTACAGCATCCTAGAAATCACATCCAGTTGAGGTCATACCCATCTTATCGCCCTCACCTAAGCTGGGGTTAAGCAGGATCGCAGCGAATTTCTACCAGAAAGCCGTCCGGATCGTAAAAGTAAATGCCGCGTCCAGTGGGGCGACTGACGGGGCCGTGATCAATGGGAACCTGGTGGGCATGGAGGACGGCGATCGCCCCATCAAAATGCTCTGGAGCAATATCAAAGGCAAGGTGGCCTGCACGAGTGAACTCACGGGACGGATCGGGATCAGGGGCGGTCAAGTCGGGTTTCCAAAAGAGGTCGAGAATGGTGCCATCCGGTAACTTGAAGTTGGCCACGTCACCATTAGCGACGGCCTGTTTCAGCGTTTCTGGAATTTCCTCGCCAACCAACTCATGTAAACCCAAAAGCTGGCCATAAAAGTGGCGCGATCGCTCCATATTTTGAACATGGAGGGCGATGTGATGCACTCCCCGTAGCACATTGGGACTCAGCTTAGATAAGGTGGAACGGGTAGAGGAGAGGGACATATTGGCATACCGTTTGCGACACAATAGTTCTAGCTTACCGTTTACTTTTCAGTAAAGGCCCACACGCCTGTCCAATCGTGGGGGCGAGGCTGTTGGATCAACGTTTCAATCCGGTCCAAGTAGAGGTGAACGGTTGGGTCGTGGGGATTGTCAACCAGGACTTGATGAAAAGCCTGTTGGGCTTGGGCAAACTCACCTTGACGATAGGAGTCCACGGCTTGATCAAATAGGGAGCGGGTTTCTATCTTACGCTGACGTAATTGTGGTTCTTCTGCATCCAAGGCTTCGTAGATCTCGATCGCCTTTTGGCTCCCTTTGACCCTTACCCGATCTAATCGGCGCAATTCATACTGGTCGCGATGCTGCAACCGCTCTACGGTCTGCTTAGACAATAGGACAGAGACTTGATATACCTTGGTTAGCCCTTCCAGTCGAGCGCAGAGGTTCACGCAATCCGACAGCACATCGGCCTGCAACCGATTGTGGTCCCCAATCGTCCCCACTGTAATCCGGCCCACGTGGATGCCAACACCGATGGCGATCGCCTGCTCGACCTTGAAGACCTGTAGATGATTGAGTGCCCGAAGCTTGAGACATTTGGCAATTCCGGCATCCACAGCATCATCTGCCTGCCCTGGAAACACCGCCATCAAACCGTCCCCTAAAAACTTGACCACAAAACCTTGATGCTGAGGAATAGCCGGAGACATATGGCGGAGGTAGGTGTTGATAAAGTCAAAGCTAGCCTGGGGGGTCATTGATTCAGCCAGCGCCGTGAAATTGCGAATATCAGAAAACATCACCCCCATTTCTTGGCTGACATGTTCTCCTAGGACCAACTCGGTCACATCATCTTTGCCTAAGAAGTCTAAATATTCGGGAGGAAAAAACCGGGCAAAGGCGTTTTTTTGAGCTTCCAAGGTTGCAAACGATTGTTTAAGGTGCTCAGCCATCTGGTTAAAGGATATGGCCAGTTCCCCAATTTCATCGTGGCGTTGGATCGGCACCTTCTTATCCCAATTGCCTGCCGCAATTTGCTTCGAGGCTTGATTAATTTGCACAATCGGGTCCGTGATGGAGCGGGCAATCCAAAAGCCCACAGTGGCGGACGCAACCACAGCCAGACTACACAGCAAGATTGCCTGATGGGTTCTGGAGTTGATCGTGGTGAGTATCTGCTCGACAAAGCTACTCTCTGGACCCACCACCACAATCAGCCAGTCCAAGCCAGCGTCGTCCTTAAAGGGTAACACTTCCACCAAATAAACCTCATGATTCCACACCAGGGTGAGTTGCTTAACAGTTTGAATTTGGGTCAAGTCAATCTCGTCAATCTCGTCATTAGGCTCACCATCAGTCCAGTCTGCACCAAATCGAGCAACGAGTTCCTGCGCGGTGGTGGCAATCAACGGATCAGTGCTAGCGGTACTCAGTCGCAATTGCGGTTTTCCATCGACCTCGATCATCAGGCTCCCATCGGAAGAGTCGGCAATCAGTTGCCCCCTCCGATCAATCACAAAGGCTTTGCCGCCATTCCCCAATTCCAAATTTTGGAGAAAGGCCCGAAACTCCTTGGGCAGGGTGACATCGGTTGCGCACACGGCAATCAGTTGCCCCTCTTGGCTATAGACCGGAGTGCTGGCGGTAATGTTGGGCAGTTCACTGGTAAAGCCAACGTATACGTCGGTCCAGGCGGGACCACCCGTGTCGATTGCGGCTTGAAACCAGAGGCGTTGGCGAGAATCAAAGGATTCGTCATCGTTTTGGTAGAGAAAGGCTTGGCGATCGCTATCCGTATTGAGCCGATAATACTGGCGTAGGAAATTGGTAGACGGGTTACTAAACGATAGTTGAAATGATGGCAGCGGGTTCTCAAAATCTCGCAGCACCCCAAAAAATTCGCCATTTTCGGGGGTTCCACAAAAGGCAAATCCAATGGTGGGAAACAATTTTAGCTGTTCATGCAGCAGCGCCTCTCCCGCAGTGGCATTTAGCACGTCGATGTCCCCCCGACGGTAAGCTGCCGCATTCAGTTGATTGACTTTGTGAGGACTCTCAAAATAGAACTTTAGCTCTTGCCAGACTCTTTGGGTCAGCTCACCCCGCAATTTCCTGGACAAATCGGCAACAGAGGCCTGACCATTTTGAAACGAAACAAAAGCAACCATTCCTCCGGTTATGACAATCTGCCCCATTGACAACACAATCAAGAGGGATCGGAGGTGCGAGGGCTTGGCATGGAAGGTCACGATTTTTTTGAGGAAGTGCCCGATCATACTCTGATGGAGGGGGAATAAGTGAATGTGCTACAGGGGCATGTGCAACAGTGGAATGCGTTTAGGCTAACGCACTCTGTATGGCTAGTATGGGCTATGGCTGTAGAATTCATGTCAACCATTGCAGAATTTAAATATCTTAAAGTTTCTCTCAGCTAGGAGTTGTCAATCGGACAGCAGGGCATGAAAATGGATAGGGCATTACTCCCCATCACCCGTGGGTTGCCAAGTTCAGAACAGCAGGATTTAGGTTAAGCAGGAAGGTTAAGGGACGTGAGCCAGGAATTTGATTACGACGTAGTGATTATTGGGGCAGGAGTTGGCGGCCACGGTGCGGCCCTCCACGCGGTGGCGGCTGGATTAAAAACCGCGATTATTGAATCTGGGGTCATGGGGGGAACCTGTGTTAACCGGGGCTGCATTCCCTCGAAAGCACTGCTGGCAGCATCTGGGCGCGTCCGGGAGCTACGGGACAAGGAGCATCTGCAATCCTTTGGGGTTCATCTGGATCAGGTCACGTTCGATCGCCAAGCCATCTCCGCCCATGCGGGTAACATTGTAGAAAAACTGCGGGATGACCTGACCAAGAGCTTGAAGCAGCTCAAGGTTGAGACGATTCGGGGCTGGGGCCGAGTGGCAGGGGCTCAAAAGGTCGAAGTCAAAACAGATACGGGGACTCGCACCCTCACCGCCAAAGAGATTATTCTGGCTCCTGGCTCTGTTCCCTTTGTCCCCCGTGGCGTTGAACTGGATGGCAAGACTGTGTTTACTAGTGATGATGCCGTGCGGTTGGAATCTCTACCCGATTGGGTAGCGATCATCGGTAGCGGTTACATTGGCCTAGAGTTCTCCGATGTGTACACGGCCCTTGGCTGCGAGATCACCATGATTGAGGCTCTGGATCAACTGATGCCGGGATTTGACCCCGATATTGCAAAGCAGGCAGAACGAGTGTTGATTAAACCCCGCGATATTGAAACCCGTGTGGGTGTGTTTGCCACTAGCATCAAACCCGGTTCCCCGGTGGAAATTGAACTGACCGATGCCAAGACGAAGGAAGTCGTCGAGGTGCTGGAAGTGGATGCCTGCTTGGTGGCTACGGGCCGGATTCCTGCGACGAAGGACTTAGGCTTAGAAACGGTCGGCATTGAAACCGATCGGCGCGGCTTTATTGCCGTGAACGACAAAATGGAAGTGTTGCTGGATGGGAATCCGTTGCCCCATCTCTGGGCGATCGGGGACGCGACCGGAAAGATGATGCTAGCCCACACCGCTTCGGCTCAAGGCATCGTCGCCGTTGAAAATATTTGTGGTCGCGATCGCACCGTAGATTATCGTAGTATTCCCGCTGCCGCCTTCACCCATCCCGAAATTAGCTTTGTGGGCTTGACGGAACCTCAAGCTAAGGAGCTAGGGGCAGAAGAGGGATTCAAGGTTAAAACTCAACGGTCTTATTTTAAGGGGAATTCTAAGGCGATCGCTGAAGGGGAAACGGACGGTCTAGCCAAAGTGATTTACCGGGAAGACACAGGCGAACTACTCGGTACCCATATCATTGGTATCCATGCAGCGGATTTGATTCAGGAAGCCGCGAACGCGATCGCCGAACGCAAATCCATCCATGACCTCGCCTTCCTGGTTCACACCCACCCCACCCTATCTGAAGTCCTGGATATTGCTTACAAGAAAGCATTGGAAGTATAGGCAAAACTCCGGATTCTGGGCGAATCCGGGGTTTCTTGTTCTCCTTGGGCGCAAGTGCTAACCTACGGTTGCGGCCACCTTCACGTTGAGTAACGGCTTGCCATCGAAATGGTCAGGTAAAGGGGAATCCATCAAGTTAAGAATGGTGGGTGCGAGATCAAGGGAGTGACTCATCTCCAGGGTCGCCCCTGCTTCAATGCCTTCACCTTTGGCAACGATGAACCCGTCCGCCCGATGGCTCCCGGTTCGCAACACGGGCACAGGTCCGATGCGACCAATATCCTCACTTTCCACACAGTCAGCCACGGTTTCTTCCTGCCAAATTACGGTCAAGTCAGCATCCGGCAGACTAGGATCATTATCTAAGGCCGACTGGCGATTGCGAACCACCTCTAGAACCATCGGTCGCCCAGTGCGAGCATCCTTCAGGCGATACAACTTCTCGATAATTTCATTACACACCGCATCATATTCCGAGGGTTTAACAATTCCCTGGGCATCCCGTCCTTCCAGATTAATCCGAATGTAACCTTCAGAGAAACTGGGGAGAGCAAACGCCTTCATCTGCGGCCAAAAGCGACGGTACCAGGTGGCAGGTTGGAAAGGTTGCGTCGCTCCTTGCTGATTCAACTGGAAGGGGGAATCGATGGTGGTTGGGGTTGGCGCATCAAAATAAGATTCCAATCGTCGCACGATCTTATTGGGGAGTATCCTCTTCAAAAAGCGCTTCAGCGGGTTTGTTTCATGCTTCAAGTTCCAGACCCGGCGTGCCCAGCCCTGCGTCTTCGCCACTTCATCGGCAATGTAGGGTCCAGGATCCGTGCCCATTTCCCCTTTCGCCAGTCCCACTCGTCCAGGAAAGTTCAACCGATACATAAATTCTGGCAAGAACAGGAGGCTAGGTAGGTC
>JBFRWC010000418.1:0-4491 GCA_051439365.1 Leptolyngbyaceae cyanobacterium | reverse complement strand
TTTAGACAGTGGTACCGCAGGATTTACCGAATTTGCCGATAACCCCAGTACATGTACCAACCATGATGACTTAATCGCCTTGGGTGAGACCTATCGGGAGGGAATTGACTTTACCTTTTCGACTACGTTTCAGTGGGGGGAGTTATCGGCAGGGGACTGGACTCTGGAAATTCAAGATACGGTGGCCGGAACTAGCGGCACTTTGAATAGCTGGGGCCTAACGGTTTATGGAGATGTGCCCTCCGAAGATGACACCTATTTCTACAGCGATAGTTTTGGAGATATTGTCAATCGGGATAGCAATACAAATCGCACTCTCCTAACTGACACCGCAGGCACCGACCGGATTAATGCGGCCATGGTGACTCAGGGGATATTGCTAAACCTATTGCCTGGAAGTACTAGCGAAATTGCAGGACAGGCGTTGACGCTTGACTCCAGTACTCTAATTGAGCAGGCAGTAGGTGGGGATGGAACCGATCGCATCCAAGGGAATGCTGTGGATAACCGTTTGGAAGGTGGTCGTGACAACGACCGTTTGTTTGGTCAGGATGGGGCAGACAATCTATTTGGCGAATCGGGCAACGATCGCCTCAAAGGGGGGAACGATAACGATCGTCTACTAGGTCAGAGTGGACGCGATCGCCTACTGGGAGGCAACGGTGACGATCGGCTGATTGGCGGTGGTGAGTATGATCGGCTATTGGGCGGAGATGGCTCTGATGTACTCAGAGGTGGGCGGGGAGACGATCAGCTATTTGGTCAAGGCGGCGACATCGATCGGATGTTTGGCAACCAAGGCAATGATATGTTCATGATTGAACGGGGGGACGGCTATAGTCTGATTCAGGATTTTCAGAATGGACGCGATCGCGTTGGTCTGGGCGCTGGTATTTCCTTTGGTCGGCTGAAGCTAGTGCAAGACGGCAGAGACGTAGAATTGCGTTTCCGCAGCGATGTTATAGCAATTATGCAAAATACCCAAGTGAACCAGCTCAGTCGGGCAGACTTTACCTAATTTTTGCTCCCGAAGCAAATTTGGCAGAGCTAACCAGATGTAAGGCTCCATTGGCTATCTCGAATTCTGTTGCCTGCCTTCTAAAAGCAAGGTCGCTACTGACACACGTTCCAGTCAAGGCGTATTTTTATGAAAAAATATAACGCAACTGGTGAATATATCAGTGATAGCGTGGGATTACATTAGTGACTGGTTTACCATATCCACAGTCCACCTTGTGTGTCCCTACATCTGCCGCAGAGGTGAAAAGTGGACGTTCGCCAGATAGTGTTGAAGTCAACACTTACGACTAATGCCTGTGCCTTCGTCATCCTCTAGGCATCCCATCTCGTAAGGTTTGACATGAGACAATCGGCTTGGCAGGAATAGGACGAAATGACGCTGTATCTGTCTGTGTAACGTTAATAAAAGTTAAGGGGCCTGTTAAATGGCTGTGGTGTTGAAGGTTGGGAATCGTGAGGTAACGGCAGATGAGGTAATGCCGTTGATGGCTGGGTACCAAATGCTACCCAAGTTTTTGCAAGAGGTAATTATTGATGAGGCGATCGCGGATATTACCTGCACCCCCGAGGAACAGACCGCAGCCTGTGAACAGTTTTATGCCCAAAATCGTATTGCTGAAGAACAAGTTCGCCAAGAGTGGCTTAAGCAATATGGCATGACCCAAGCCCAGTTGGAGAATCTAGCAGTCCGCAGCCTCCGCATCGAAAAATATAAGCAAGAAACCTGGGGACTCAAAGTTGAATCCTACTTCTTGGAGCGCAAAGGCACTCTGGACAAAGTCATTTATTCATTAATCCGAACCAAAGACATTGGCATCGCCCAAGAAATTTATTTTCGGATCAACGATGGTGAACAAACCTTTGCAGAACTTGCCAGAGAATATTCCCAAGGACCAGAAGCCGATACTGATGGACTCATCGGCCCGGTTGAACTAAGCGTTCCACACGCTTCCCTTGCTGGTATTTTGTCCCGCAGCAAACCAGGAGAGTTATCTCCCCCCACACGAGTTGGGGAATGGATGGTGATTGTGCGCTTGGAGCGCTTCATTCCCTGTCAAATGGATGATGCCATGCGGCAACGCTTGTTGGATGAACAGTTCAAACTGTGGCTCCAGGAAAAAATGCAGACCGTGGAAGCAGTATTTGCCCATGCCAATACCGAGCAGACATCGGTTGCGATTGAGCCATCATTGACTGAAAGTGCAACTACATCTACATCTGAAACAACTACCGCATCATCCGGCGGTGCCGAGACGGAGCAGACTAATACTGACGAAGCCAAGGTCAAGCTACCAAACCCTACGACGGATAGCACCAACGCCATTAATTCTACAACTGCTACCCACCCTAGCTCAGAGAGTGCTGATGCCAGCCAACCAAATACCAACGATGCTTCGGACGCTACAACACCTGACTCTACAAAACCTACCGACAGTCAGACTTCGCCAACAGCATCCCCATAATCCAATAACACTCAGCACCACATCAAAACGGTGACTTCACGGCCTGACGATGTAACAGAATATTATTTTCTCTCTAGCTAAAGTAGGGATCAAACATTATCTTTATGGGAGAAATCATTAATTCTGGATATCATACTGATCTGATAGCGTTTCCCATGCAAAATACGGCATGATTTTGGATGGCCTGGATGCCCACATTATGAATCTCCTTTCCTCTGAAAGATGGTTTTGCTTGATAGGAAACTTCCCTCTCCAGCTAGAAGCGGATTAAAGCGTATATACAAATGCCCTAATTTTAGTAGCCCATGACTTATACCCGAACCACTATTCAAGACTTTTTGGCTAGCGTCCCACCCTTTGATCAGCTACCCCCTACCACACTTCAAAATTTAGCTCAAAAGATGCAGCTATTGCGCTATCGCATGGGGCAAGCCATTTGCGTGCGTGACAAAATGCCGGATCAAGTGGCGATTGTTTATGAGGGACAAGCACGGTTGTTGGGCTATGACCCCAGCAAAGATAATAAGCCGGTAACGCTCCAGCTCTTGCAGCCAGGGGCGGTGCTGGGTTGGGTTGGACTAGTACGTGGGGTGGCCTGCGAAACAGCGATCGCCTCTACCGAAACTATCTGTCTAGCGTTGCCCTCCTTAGAGTTTTTGACCCTGATTCAAGGGCAGACGGCGATCGCCAGTGCCTTTCATAACAAATGCTCCTTAATTGAAGTATTTGACCTACTGGGGGAAGAAGTTCACCGTCGTGCCATCGGCGAGGTGGACTTAAAAGAACTCGCCCTTCGCGCCCAGAGAAGTGCCAGCATCCAACGGATTCCCCCCGGTCCCCTAGCCACCAACGTTGTAGATAACAAGCATTTGTGGTTTGTGAGCGGTGGTGGAGCCATCAGCAACACACCCGTGGGCAGCTATCTTCGTCCAGAGGACAACTCCCTGCCACTGCAACAGCGTAAAGTGATTGGCTCTTACCCAGCCCGTCTGATTGGGGTTCGCAAAGATGTCTTACAAAATGCGCCTACTCGTCCTGGCGGCACCGATGCCCGTGTTCCAGAAGAAATTACCACTGTTAGTGATGGTATTGATACCAACGGTAACGGTAGCACCTCTGGATTAGTGGAAAACGGCAGCGGTCTGGATATTGCCGACGCACCCGATCGCCCCCAAGAGTTTAATCAACCCATTTACGTTACTGAATCTGATAGCCGTAAAACCCCCAGCGATTTTCCGTTTGTGCGGGGCAAGGGTGAGGTGGATGGCACCATTGCCTGCTTTCAGATGTTGGCGAAACACCTGAACTTGCCGTTTCGGCGGGACAACATTCAGCGGATCATGACTGCTCAAGTTGCGCGGATCGGCAGTGCATCGCTGGAATTGTGTGGGGCTGTATCCGAACTCATGGGTTTGCAGGCTCAGCTTGCCACGGTGCCAGTCAGTGCATTAGGCCGATTGGAAGTGCCAGCTCTAATTCGCTGGAACGATAGCGTAGTCGTGCTTTACGATACCAATGAGCAAAATGTGATTGTGGGCAGCCCAGAAATGGGCGTGTTTGAGCGCCCCACAGAAGAGTTTGCGCGAACCTGGGGTCAACCACAGGAAGATGGTTCCCTACGCGCCCAAATTTTGCTGGTAAAACGGACAGAGAACACGCCCCAAAAGCGATTTGGACTGTCCTGGTTTTTGCCCTCTTTGCGTAAGTATCGCCGGGTATTAATCGAAGTCTTTGTTGCATCCTTCTTCGTGCAGCTTTTCGCCTTGGCTAATCCCCTGATGGTGCAGGTGATCATTGACAAGGTGATTAACCAAAACAGTGTTGACACCCTGCAAGTGCTGGGCAGCATCCTGTTGGTGATCGCCATTTTTGAGGCAGTGCTGACCAGTTTACGAACCTACTTGTTCGTAGATACCACCAACCGAATTGACATGGCTCTGGGGTCAGAAATTATTGACCATTTGTTCCGACTACCGCTGCGCTATTTTGAGCGGCGGCCAGTGGGTGA
>JBFRWC010000417.1:0-20466 GCA_051439365.1 Leptolyngbyaceae cyanobacterium | reverse complement strand
ACTCTAGGGTGGCTCCCACTAAATCTTCAGTTAAATCAGGGGACAAAGAACGAAAGCCCAATTTTTTTAGTAGCGCTTGATTATAAGCTTGGGTGTAGAACCCAGAAAAAGACTCCAGACGGGTAGCCATCTCAGCCTGAGGCATGACCGCCGCTAAGGGCCACTGTAGCATTTCTAAATTCCAGCGACAGGCACTCGGCTGGGTGCGATAACTATAGCGTCCCACCCGATCGAATGAGGCCGCCGTAAAATAAGGGTTGTAAAATTCAATAAAGCCAAACGGGCCATAGTCAAAACCCTCACCCACAATCGACATATTATCGGTATTGAGAACGCCGTGACAAAAGCCTATCGCCATCCACTTCCCTACCAGTTGGGCCACCCGCTTTACCAATTCTGTATAAAACGAAAGATAGGGTTCAGAGTCATGCCATAAGTCTGGGTAGTAGCAGGTCATCACATGATCCAGCAGGGTCTTGACTAAATCGGGGCGATCGTAATACTCCAAGCGCTCAAAGGTGCCAAAGCGAATATGGGAATGGCTCTGTCGCACCATCACCGCCGATCGCACTGGAGGCGGTTCATCGGATCGTTCCAGGGTTTCCCCGGTTTCAATCAAACTCAAACACCGAGAGGTGGGCACCCCCAAATAATGCAGAACTTCAGCAGCTAAGACTTCCCGTACACCTCCTTTTAGGCTCAGCCGCCCATCCCTGGCCTGGGAATGGGGCGTAGTCCCCGATCCCTTGGTACCAAAATCATAGAGACGACCGTCCACATTGCGAACTTGGCCATAAAGAAATCCTCGGCCATCCCCCAAGTAAGGATTGTATTGACCAAATTGATGACCGTGGTACCGCAGGGCTAAACAGGATTGTGATCCTTGAAACTGGCCCAAAAACTCAATGAAATCCTGATCGTGGACCTGATCGGGCTGTAACCCCAATCCAGGCAGGAGGGCATCATTGCGAAAGCGGAGATGATGCTGGGGGAATGAGGCAGGTCGCACCCGATCGAAAAATTCATCCCCCAAGGATTCAATTGCTGGCTCATAGGCAAGAGTCTGGAACGGATTGGTCATGGTCAGTGGGTCAGCTTGAGTGGGTCAGCCGATGGACTGAGCGTTAAATGCGATACGTAAAAGTGATCGCGATCGCCCCCTAAAAGTTTTTCGCTTGATGGGTCTTGGGATCGAACTCAAATCGGGCCTTGCTATGGGTTTCGCCGTAGAGGTTGAATGTCACCATCGGCACATCACCGACGGCCTCAACACAGTGAATGGCACCGGGGGGAAAGCTGATCACATCGCCGGGACCAAAGATTTTCTCGGTGACTGGCGTGACTTTATCTTTGAATGCCTTAGTGGGTGTGCGTTGCCAGAACGTATTTTTCTCCTGTCCCTTAAGCAGGGCGACCACGCCCCAAGTGCCGTGATTATGCACCGGGGACACCATCCCGGGAGGATAGGCATTGGTTTGCACCGTTAAGGGATAGCCGATTTCGTCATAAAGGGTCTCGATGGCCACCGTCTTTAAGCCACCGAGGTCAGGGTGTTGTGTTTGCACCCAATAGGAGTTAAGCGCTAACTTCCGGACTAAATATCGGATCTTGGGCAGAAAATCGTCCTCGTTGGGGACTTCGTTGAGCACGTCTTCTACCTGGGTGAGAAACCGATGAAAGCGATAGGGGGTTTCCAGTAAATTCCATTCACGGGGAGTGGAGCAGGCTTGACACCGCCCATCATCAGTAATCATCCAATCTTGCCCCTGGGTCACAGTTCCCCCTCTACTAGTGGTATCGGTTCAACCCTTGTATTAACCCATGAAGCGACGTTTGAATTTGTTGTATCCGAACAGTTGGCCCTACCCGGTTTTTCCTGTGGGATTGGGGAATTCGGGAGAATTAGAATGAGGGCAGTGAGGGATTGGCTAATTCCTGATACCCGATTAAATAGCCCAGGCTTTCCTGGCCCCAGCGGGGATTAAACGGCAGACCCTCAAAATAAGCTTGCCGACCCACACCTTTGAGAAACCCATTGATGTCAATGCCTTTCGCTGCCGCATATTCGCCATCCAGCCATCGATAGTACAACGCTTTGATCCGATGGGGAGCTACCTGGTAAACCTCAAACAGATCCTTTTCTCCGGTATGAACTCTGACGGTATCAGTGGCAAGGCGATTGCAAAACCCATAGTTAATCCGGGTTACAGTCTTACCCGTCGCTTCACACAAAAGGCAAATTTGCCGGACTCGTCTCGTCAAAGGATCATAGTTGGCCTGCTTCATCATTATCCAATAGCCTCGTTACTAAAAGTTACACATCCTAACGTGATGCATCCATATATCAAATTCTATGCTCTTTTGTGTAGTTATCTATAGTTTTTTGACTCTAAGACAACTACAGGTTCCCCAATTTGGCGTTGCCGATCCTGGAGATCCCGGCTTTATCGATGTGATTGGCGATGTGATTGGCGATCGCTCCTCATAGTGTTCCCCGTAGACTCAGCCATTGCGACAGGGACTTGTCCTCAAGTTTTCCCTAGAGACTTGAGGGGAGTCGGTAGCGCCACATCGGGTTTGGCGATCGCCATCGGTCTGATCGCGATCGCAACCCGCAACAGGGGAATGGAAAATCCAACGAAAAGTGGCAAACTACCAAAACTAGGGGTGAGGGGTTCTTCAGCACGGGGACGAATCCTAAGTTCTAGGTTGCCGAGTTCAAGCATCAAGTCGATGTGCTTGCGTTTGGCGGTCATGATGGGCCATTCTGCCTGACAAACGCTGAAGAACCCCAGATTTTTGCCAAATCTGAGGTTCTCAAATGTTTCAGAAACGCTAAGTGCTGGAATCTAAGCCAATCCGACGAGCTGTTCGCTCAGTGCCCAAAGCTTCACCGCCTTATCTTTATCTAGAGCCTCATCCGAGACCTCCTGGTCAAAGGCTTCTCGGTCTTTCTGCTGACGGTTGCCCCAACTCCAGTAAGCTCCCGATGGAGCACGATAGTCCGCTTCCGTCACCACATCGGCCAAGCGCTCTCCCGCGAGTTCCTGCGAAACATAACCCTTGGTGATATTTTTCTGGAAAATCGGGAAAATGGTGCGGAACAGGGAGTAGTGATTGCGGAACAGACCCGTTTCCGCGACGCAACCGGGATAGAAGGAGCTAAAGGTAATTCCAGTGTCCTCGTGATAGCGGCGGTGCAGTTCCCGCATGGTCAGCACATTGCACAGTTTGCTATCTTTGTAGGCTTTCCCCGCTTTGAACTGCTTGCCGTTGATCATGGTAATCGGTTCTTTGAACCCGGCTTCCATCCCAGAAAGATCGCCCAAGTCAGGAGGAGCCGGAATGGGAATCTTACCGCCCAATTCCTTAGGGTTGGCTGTTACTGTACCCAGAATCACCAGCCGCTTGTCCTCCGCTGAAGAGTTTTTCAAGTCCTCCAACATCAGGTTGCACAGGAGAAAATGGCCCAAGTGGTTAGTCGCCACACATAGCTCGTACCCATCGGCGCTGCGTTGGGGTTCTTTCGCTAAGGGGAGATAGACGGCAGCATTACACACCAAGGCGTTGAGTGATCGCCCCGTCGCCCGAAAATCCTCCACAAAGGTGCGAACACTATTCAAATCGGCCAAATCCAACTTGAGGACGGAATATTTGTCTTGAGGAATGCCCACCTCTACCGCCATCTGCTTGGCCTTATCCAGGTTACGGCAGGCCATTACCACATGCCAACCAGGACGCTGGGCTACGGCCTTTGCCCCATACAGCCCTACACCAGAGGATGCCCCAGTAATAATTACAGTCGAAGTCTGTTGCTGTTCCATGCCACTTGCACAAATCAAATCATGAATATTGTCTCTAGGAAATTCAGTATATTTTGAAAGCTTTGCAGTTCGATAATGATTGTTATATTGAGCAATGTTCTGCTTAACTTATGTTTATATGTGAGCAAGGAATTCGTACCTTAAGACTGGAATGGGAGGATACTCGGATGACTCTGCAAACGGATCAGTCTGATCACGGGCACCCTGGATCAGGGCCGTTTAGCCCCAATCTCGCGACTGTGGAGGTTGATCCCATGACCATTCCTGAGACGGTGGAATCCTCATGGTGTGAGATTTCTCAAGCTGCAATCAGGGCCAATATGTCGATTTTGCGCCACCGCATTGGCCCAGCGGTGAACCTGGGGGTGGTGGTGAAAGCGGATGGGTTTGGGCATGGCATGGTGCCCTGTGCCCGTGAATTTCTGGCGGCGGGGGCGGATTGGCTGATCGTCAATTTTGCCTACGAAGCGGTGACGCTGCGGGAGGCAGGCATTGATGCGCCCATCTACATTTGTGGGAATGTGCCTGTGAATCAGTGCGATCGCGTCATCACCACGCGATCGCGCATTGTCCTCTACGACCCAAACGTGGCCAAAGCCCTCTCCCGATTAGCCCAAGCCAGTGATTGGACCGTCCCCGTCCACCTCAAAATCGAAACCGGAACCCACCGCCAAGGCTTGTACTTAGACGACGCATTGCAACTCGCTCACTTAATCCAAGAGCTAGATGGCCTGGAATTAGAAGGCCTCACCACCCACTACGCCGACATCGAAGACACCACCGATCACCAGTTTGCCCAACAGCAATTGGCCGGATTAAATACTGCCAAAACGGCCTTTGCTGAAGCCGGATTTGATGTCCCAATGCTCCATTCCGCTAACTCCGCTGCCACTATTCTCTGGCCCCATGCCCACGGCAACCTGGTGCGGGTGGGGTTAGCGTCCTATGGTCTCTGGCCATCCACCGAAACCTACGCCACCGTGCTGCAAACGGCTCTGGCAGAAGCAGATAAAGATCCCCGGCTTCTCAGAGAAGCCGGGGATCTGGAGACTCCGCATTTTATTCCCCACCTGAGTCCGGTGTTGTCGTGGCGCACTCGGATTGCCCAGGTGAAAGCCGTGCCTGCAGGGGGCTATATCAGCTATGGGCGGACGTTTCGGGCCAACTATCCGATGCGGGTGGCAGTGTTGCCCTTGGGCTACCACGAAGGCTACGATCGCCGCCTTTCCAATCTGGGGTATGTGCTAATTCACGGCCAACGCGCTCCCATTTGTGGCCGCATTTGCATGAACATGATGGTGGTGGATGTCACCCACATTCCCACGGCCCAAGTGGGAAGTGTCGCCACTTTACTGGGTACTGATGGGAATGAGCGCATCAGTGCCGAACAGCTTGCTGCCTGGATGAGCACGATTAACTACGAGGTGGTAGCGCGAATTCATCCCTCACAACCGCGATTGTTGGTAAAGCAAGAAAATTGAAGAACGAAAAGTAAATTTTGACGGGGCGATCGCATCTTCCCCAAAAACGCGATGATGCAACGCCACTCCGATAGGAGTATCTCACTCTTATTTCGGGAAATGCGATCGCCCTCCCAAACGCTAACGCGGACGAAATCTCGGCAACCTTGGCGATCGCTCCTTCCTCTAATCTTCGGTCTTCGGTCTTCGGCCTTCGGTCTTTTTGACCCCACTCGCCTGCATCAATTCAGAAATACTACTACAGAGGGGCGATCGCCCAAATGTCGCAGGATTGACCGGATTCTGGTAAGAGAAATGGCGATAGCCGAGGCAAAACCGATCCCATTCCGCCATCTGAATCCGAAATAGGGCGATGAACACATTGGCCAACTGCAAAAACAGGGGAATTCGCAACCAAACCGACAAATTCAAATAGTGACAAATGTCCTGGATGGCTTGGTTCACGGTGACGGCATCGTTGCCCAAGACGAACTCACGGGGACTATCCGATTCCGGTGGGTGATCAACCAGGTGGGTAATGACGGTGGCGATATCCTGAGCGTGGACATAGTGAAAACTGCCGTCCACTCGAAAGAAACGGGCTAGGGGCATCCACTTGATCACATCGTTTAAACCACCGGAGAGGTGGGAGTAAGGCTTTTGGCCATCGCCACCAAAGACGAGGGTAGGAAAGACCGTGGTGATTTTGGGGAATATTTTCAACGATCCCAATCGCTGATGACACACGTACTTGGTTCGAATATAGTCCGTTCCCAAGGTAACGGCTTGGGGTAAGGGCTGATTCTGTCGATCGAGAATACTGGCAGTGGAAAAATAAATCACCTGCTGGCACTGGTCCGCATCTAGCCACTCCATTAGCTCAATGGTTTTGGTGACGTTAATGTCAAAGGTGTCTGTTGGATCGCCCCAAGCTGCTGCGGTGAGAATGGCAGTATCAATGGTGGCTAAGATGTCTCTGAAGTCGCGAATCTGACGCAAGTCCCCCTGAAGAAGATGGAGGCGATCGCTCTCTGCACCGTCCAATCGCAGCTTGTCGGGGTTCCGTACCAGCAAGAACAACTCATGGGAGGTGGTGTTGGCCAAAGTCTCCACCACATAATGCCCAATACAACCACTGGCTCCAGTAATAAAAATACGTTGGGAGTTCATCAAAAAACTCTTGGATACTCCCATCCTCGGAACAGGTGGGAGAGGAAAAGAGCGCTAGGCTGCGGGGTTCAATGCACCGTTGACTAGCAATCCAGTATTCCGCTGGATGAACGTGACCTTACTGGAGGCAAACTGACCCAACCGCTTCCAGTTGAGGTCAGAGACCGACACTTGACGGGCTGTATCGCCGGAGACCCAGCCGTAATAGACCATGCCAGCCTTCTCCGCTTGGACATAATCGCCTTTGCGGAAGCCATGACGAGTGATGGTCCCGCCATATTTGCGCCGAACTCCACCCTTGCGGGGTTGCAGTAGGTGGAGCTGCCTGCGGCGAATCGGGGGCCGACGAATGACCTTGAACGGGGCATTGGTTACGGTGACCTCCCCTACCCATGCTGCTCCACGGGTTTGCTGGGTCTGATAGCGCTCATAAGCAATGAACTCGCTTGCTGCCAGTGCAATTCCATCAACGGCGTGAGATTCTGGAGTCTGCGCTGACTTGTCCTTAGACTTCGTTAGCCCTAAATAATGTCGGATATTTGAGGTCTTCCAGCCCTCTATGGTTGTCGTTGGGGCTATCTTCTCTAACTGCTCTAGCATCCAGCGCTGGCCTACCATCACAGGGCTGAACCCTTTATTACCCCGTGCCTTCACATACTCGTAAACGATGCCTGACACTGGGTAGATGGCTGCCAACTCAGTCACCACCCTCAATTCAAGCTGACGGTTCGCCTTGATGCTGGGTGGAACCTTTTTGCTCTTGCGGTTGTCAAATCGCTTTTGCCGATGGTTCCTGAACTTGAACTCTACATCTCGGTTGATGCGCCTAGCTCTGCGAGTCCGACGCATCATTGCCCGTGTTTCCATCCGTTCCTTGACTTGCTTAAAGGGCAAGATAAGGTGAGCGGTCAATAGGGTGAATCGAGCAGACTGCACCCCAATACCTGAATAATGCTTACCAGGGTCGATGCCGATGACAATGGGCTGAGTGTCGGTGCGAGTGGGTCGGTTGACCCGTTGAACGTAAAATACGCCGACATCGGACCACCGCTTGATGGCTTTACCCGCCTCTAGCCATCGTCTTGCTCTCTGTGGGGTCGTGGGCATTAACGGTTGTCCGTCTGGCCCGACGACTGGAATGCGTTGCATAGGGATAACCTCGCAAATGGTTGAAGTCCCTTCGACCCACTCAGATAAGATGTCCTGTCCTACAGCGGTTGTGACTTCCAACCTTAGAGTGAATCCGGGCTAGGGAAGTACCCGGAAGTCTGTACCAATCTGAGTCTCACGGTCTAGTCAATCTTTTAACTCAGGGATGATCCCCCCAAGCCCCTACCTCGCGTTAGCAGGTGGGGGTAATTGACAACCTATCAAAGACACCACAATAACGGCAGCAAATTACCAATCAAAGGGGGATGATACGAATGCTCATCCCCCTAGTATGCTGTTATCCAATTATCAGGGATACTGGAATCTTACTCCAAGTAAAGATACCTAGCGCTTCTTGATGTCTTTAGCCATTTTGCGGAACATGTCGATGTTGGCATCGTCGCTCTTCTTCACGGCAGGTGTCTCTTGCTGGAAAGAAGGAGTCGGGGGTGTGAAAGACGAGGACTGGAACGCAGGCTTTTGAGACGGGGTCATGTAAGAAGGCTGAGACGCAGAGCTAGAGGTCGCGCTGCTGGAGGCCGGAGTACCGAGGTCGCTGACCTTTTTGTAGGATCCAGAGGAAACCCGACTGACCTGTGCCTTTCCACGGGGGAACGTCCGCTCAATCGTCTTGCTCTGGCGCATATAGTCGATGTCGCCAAAGGTCTTAGCATCGTCCGGCTCCAAAAAGAACGCTTCCTTGGGACGGGGTGCGCTTGCCTGCGGCTGCTCTTTCTTACCACCAAACAAGCCTTTGATAAATCCTGTCATAATCCCTTCCTGAATTGTAACTGTGCGAAGAAACGTAGTGAATCGTTAACTCATGTTACGAGTATTACAAAATCTTATGCAAAAGACAAGTCCTTCTCAGAAAAGAATTGAAATTTCTCAGGCATGGGGGGATCGGCTGGAGATGGCTGGCAAAATGTGCAGATAGAACCCAACGGTACTGGTATCACGAAAATCCCCCAAATTTTGGGGCTGGGGGCTTAAGTCAGTGGCATTGGGCGAAAACCCTTCAGCAGCCATTACGCTAGAAGAAGTGAAAACGAGTAACAATTCTATGACGTGGATCTCATCAATGGAATACGTTGTCGCAGAGGTATCGAACTTGAGGCTGGATCAGTGGTTGGTGGAACGGGACGCAGGGCTATCTCGCTCCCATCTACAAAAATTAATTGAGCGAGGTCATGTCACGGTAAATGGGCAGGTTTGCGACACCAAAAAGCGGACATTAGCAGTGGGCGATCGCGTCACTCTCAATTTACCCCAGGCCCAGCCCCTAGACTTGATTGCGGAAGATATTCCCCTCGATATCCTGTACGAGGATGACTATCTGCTTGTGGTCAACAAGCCTGCGGGGATGGTGGTGCATCCGTCTCCGGGCCATGCTTCAGGGACTCTAGTCAATGCTCTGCTATTCCACTGTCCTACCCTGCCGGGAATTGGTCATGTCCAGCGACCTGGAATTGTCCATCGCCTTGATAAAGATACCACTGGGGCGATGGTGGTGGCGAAGACCGATCAGGCCATGCAGCATCTTCAGGAGCAAATTCGTACGAAGACAGCCCAGCGGGAGTATTTGGCGTTGGTGTACGGGTCGCCCCAGGCAGAGAGTGGCACGGTGGATCAGCCCATTGGTCGCCATCCGGTTGAGCGCAAGAAAATGGGGATTGTGCCAGAAGAAAAGTGGGGTCGTCGGGCTATCACCCACTGGACGGTGCAAGAGCGCATCGGCAACTACAGCTTGTTGCACTATCAGCTTGAAACGGGACGGACCCACCAAATTCGGGTCCACAGTGCCCATATGGGCCATCCGGTGATTGGTGATCCGCTGTACACTGCTGGGCGGTCCTTGGGGATTAATCTGACGGGACAGGCGCTCCATGCTCGGCAGTTGACCTTAGACCATCCCGTGACGGGCGATCGCACCACCCACACTGCACCCCTGCCCCAGCAATTTGAAACTCTGCTGAATACCCTACGCCTGCGCTACAACGCCAGTCGGCCCAGTTAGCCTAGTCCCTCAGTTAGGAGGATCCTTCTGTCGTAGGATGAAGGGTGTAGAATCCGGAGGTCGGCAAATGGATAAGAAAATGGAGAGCCAAGTTGAGCAATTATTGATGATGGCTCAAGATGAAATGACTCAGTACAGCACGGATGCGCTCAAAATTGAAAAGCTCCGGCGCAAGTTTAGTTTTGCTGTGCCCTATCCTGAACAGAAGGGAATTCGGGAGGCGATCGCCACTGACTTAGCGGACAATTTTTTCTGGAGCAAGATGTTAGGTGAAAATCGCCAAATGCTAGCCCTGCCGTTTTGGGGCATTGGTGGCTTAGGGTTACTGTTGGGTATTTCCTTTAAGCAACCTTTAGATTTTATTGCTCCGGTGGTTGGCTTTTACCTGGCCTTTCGGATTCAAAAATGGGGCTGGGATGTGGAAGCGAAAAACCTGGTGCTCAAAACCCTAGATGATATTGAGGCGGGAGTTGAATCGGCACGGGCAGAATCGGCCCAATCGTAAATCTAACACTCGATCCAACCACTTTTTTGATCAACTTTGATCCATACTGAAGCCAATTACGCCATGGGAGTCCAAGGGTAGGGAATGATGGAGATACGGGCTAAGAAGCGATTTGGGCAACATTGGCTCAAAGATGAGCAGATTTTGAACCATATTGTGGCGGCAGCGGATGTATCCGGGAGCGATCGCATCCTGGAAATTGGTCCTGGCACTGGGCTGCTCACCCGGCGGTTAGTTCCCTACGCCGAACGGGTGGTCGCGGTGGAGGTGGACCGCAATCTGTGTAAAAAGTTACGGGCTGAGTTCCAGTCGTCCCATCACTTTTTTCTGGTTGAGGGGGATTACCTGAATCTCAATTTGGTGGAACAGTTTGCGGTTCAATGTAGCAGCGAGAATACCGGATCGCATCCTGGTGAAACAAAGAATTTGTCTGACTGGCTACCGTTGAACAAAGTCGTCGCCAATATTCCTTATTACATCACTGGACCAATTTTAGAAAACTTATTGGGGACCATTAGCCAACCGAACCCCCAGCCATTTGAGTCGATTGTGCTGCTGGTCCAAAAAGAAGTGGGCGATCGCCTTTGTGCCACCGCCGGAACCAAAGCCTTTGGCGCTTTATCCGTGCGGGTGCAGTATTTGGCCGAATGTGAGATAGTTTGTCTGGTGCCTGCCAAATCCTTTTCTCCTCCCCCCAAAATTGACTCCGCCGTTGTTCGGTTAAAACCTCGATCATTTGACCCTGTTGCTGCTAATCCTAAACGCCTCGAAACCTTAGTAAAAATCGGATTTGCCACGAAGCGAAAAATGCTGCGGAATAATCTCAAAAGTTTGATCGAGCGCGATCGCCTCACCCAAATATTAGAAACCCTAGGGATCAATCCCCAAGCTCGGCCCGAAGATTTATCGGTGGGTCAGTGGGTGACGCTGAGCCAATACGTTGATGAACTCTTCACTTCAAATTCCTAGATTTATCAAGTTAAGGTGAATTTTGAACGCTAGCCTTGCCAACTCAAAATAGATAAATTAGAGCCAGCAGCTCCTAATGATTTCAATAAACGGTATCAAATGATTCTTCAATGCCGAAAAACTGTCTATGATGGACAGTTTAGACAACACCACTAGGTTGAAACAGCGACACGTTAATGGCCTAGGGAAGAAGGTATCAAGCGCTGCAAAAACTTCAAAAATAGTCTCAGCTTAGTTATTAGAGACCATTTAGGCTAAACCATTCAGCTATTCCTGATACCATTTGTTTCTTCACTCAATTAACTTTTATTTATCAGATGAATTAGTGTGATTAAGGGTTGTTTTTTCTATTTTTGTTGTGCTAGCGTATGTGCCAAGTACACAGTTTCCTAATGTCGTGTCGTTTGGTAAGTCCAAAAGGAAAAGCACATGTCAAAACATGCAAAATTAAGCTTGGAGCAACAATTTCAACTACAGGTTCACCATGAAGAAGTAAAGTCGCTTGATCTGGAGCAGGCGCAGGGGTACCTGTTAGAGTTGTTGCGACAGATGATGCTCAAAGATAATCAGTTCAAAGAGATGCTGCATTCCAGATAGGTTGAGTGGAATCGCTGGGCGAAGCTAGACAGTCTTGATCGGTGGCTAAACCCTTATTTCTTAGAGGGCTTTAGCCACTGTGAACACGCGGATCGCAACGCTTTAGCCTCACTAGTTCTAAACACCTTTTAATGTTTGTCCTACCGTGCCGTACCTTGCCCTCGACAAGGTACGGTACAGCTATGTCTGTCAGGCAAAACTAAGAATGGGTCCGAGTAGCAGTTGAAGCGATCGCTAGGCCAGCCAACGCCACTGTAGTGAGTTGTTGTAAGTTGTAGTGAACCGTGTTGCAAATACTACATTACAAAATATTACCTTATCTATCGGAATTGAGACTCAGCCCATCGGAATCCTTTATCGTTTGAATGGACTTGTCAAACGACAAGCTGTGTACTTTGACAAAGCTGACAAGGAGATCTCAGAACTCAGGTTCTGGGTGGTGATTATACTAACGACGGAGGTCATCACCCCCCTTTAAGGAGGTGGTGGCTTTTGCCGTGCTTGGGACTGCACTTTCGCGATTCGCTAGCATAATGAGTAGGGAAAGGATTGACTGATCCCTACTGTCGCACTGGCATTGAACAATTTCTATGGCTCAATCTCGATTGAATGCGCTTGCAGGCTACCTGCGTCCCTACTGGAAAAATTTAACCTTGGGGGTTGTGGCCCTCTTGGTTGTCAATATACTGGGGGCTTACATCCCGCAACTGATTCGCACCAGCATTGATACGTTGTCAGAGAGCCTGAGCTTTGAGGCCGTTCTTCCCTCGATTCTCCTGGTCCTAGGGTTGTCCTCAGTCATGTGGATAGTTCGGATGATCTCTCGCATTCTCATCTTTGGGGTGGGGCGGCAGGTGGAATTTGACTTGAAACAGAAGATTTTTAATCATTTGCTAACGCTTGAACCCGCCTATTTTGCTCGCAATACAGTGGGAGATTTGATTAGCCGCTCCACCAGCGATGTGGATAATGTTCGCCGCCTCTTGGGGTTTGCCGTTTTGAGCTTAGCGAATACGTTGTTTGCCTATGGGCTGATTCTGCCGTTTATGTTAGCGATTAATGTTCAGCTAACCTTGGCGGCGCTGTCGGTGTATCCGGCGATGTTTCTCATGGTGCATCTCTTTAGCGATCGCCTCCGTAACCAACAGGCTAGAGTGCAAGAGGAAACCTCAAACATCAGCGACTTGATCCAAGAGGACATGAGTGGCATGGCTCTGATTAAAATTTATGCCCAGGAAGACAATGAACGGCAGGCATTCCGAGTCGTGAATCAGCGGTTGCGGCAGGCTAACCTCAAGCTGGGACAGACCCGAAATGTTCTGTTTCCGCTGCTAGGAGGGCTGGCCAGTGTCAGTTTGCTGGTATTGGTGGCCCTGGGATCGGAGGCGATCGCCAACAATACCCTGTCCATCGGCGATTTTGTCAGTCTCCAACTCTATGTGGGCCAGCTAGTTTTCCCCACCGCCTTGCTGGGCTTCACCATCAGTGCCTATCAGCGCGGGGAAGTCAGTCTAGCCCGGATTGAAACAATCCTGCGGGCCGATCCCAAAATTCAAGATGCCCCCCAAGCCCTACCTCTTTTGCTTGAACAGGTTCAGGGGCGACTGGAAGCCCGGAATCTCACCTATGCCTTTGCGGACAGTCAGGTTCCTGCGCTCAAAGATGTCAACTTCGTGATTGAGCCAGGGGAAACGGTGGCGGTGGTGGGGCCAATTGGATCGGGTAAATCTACCCTGGCCAATGCCATTCCTCACCTGTTGGATATTACCCCAGGGCAACTGTGGCTAGATGGCCAGGATATCACCACCGTTCGTTTACAGGATTTGCGGCAGGCGATCGCCTACGTCCCCCAAGACAGCTTCTTATTTAGCACCACCATTCGCAACAATGTTCGCTATGGCGCTCCCACCATCGACCAAATCGATGTGGAATATGCAGCCAAGCAAGCCTACATTCATCCCGAAATTCTCAATTTTCCGCTGCAATACGACACAATTGTGGGAGAACGAGGGATTACCCTATCGGGCGGCCAGCGGCAACGGACGGCTTTGGCCCGTGCCCTCTTGGTGGATGCACCGATTCTGATCTTGGATGACTCTCTCTCCAGCGTGGATAATCAAACCGCTACGGCCATTTTGCAAAATCTCTCCTCTGGCACCCAGCGCAAAACCGTGCTGTTTATCTCCCACCAAATGTCCGCCGCCGCCATGAGCGATCGCATTCTGGTGATGGATCAGGGCACCATTGTCCAAAGCGGAACCCATGGGCAACTTCTGGCCCAAGGGGGGCTGTATCAAACCCTTTGGGAAGAACATCAACTGGAAGAAAGCCTACAACGTTAGTCCCCACAAATCTCCAGGCTCTTCAGATCCTCGGATTCTTTAAGAATCCGAGGATCTATTTGGGGCCCGATCATTTGCCAGAAAAATTCATTCCTCGAAATCGTCCCCAAATAGGTAAACTGTTCACTAGCAACCTTATTCACTCGTGTCTTTAAGACACTTTGAACCTATGCGTCAATATCGAGCCGTATTTTCTCTGCTTCTCGCTGTATTTGCTGTTTTCTTGGTGAGCTGTAGTGGTGGTCCTTCCACGCCCAGCGGCCCCACCTACACCGATGCCGAAATTCAACTATTACAGACTTACAAAACAAATATCCAAGCCTTTCGCGATCGCGCCACTGAGTTGGATGGTTTCATTCAAGACCAAGAGTGGAACGATATCAAATCTCTCATCCACGGTCCCCTCGGAGAACTGCGCTTCCGCCTATCCACTGTGGTGCGTAGCCTTGACCCGAGTCTGACATCTAAGGCCAAGGAATTAGCCGACGATACGCTCCGCGCCACCGTGTTGATTGATGAAGCCGCCGCCCGGTTTGATCCCGCTGCCGCCAAGGTCGCCTATGGGCGATTGATCCAGGACTTTGATGGTTTCCTTGATCTGATTCCGAGCTTTGATGCCGACTAGGAAATCGGGATTGAACAGCGTATCAACTCCCAGTGGATACACCTGAAGTAGATGTAGGGTGCGTACAGCGTTAGCGCAACGCACCTAGCGTTCCCTCGTTTCTTCAAGGGATTGGGTCTCGCTCTCAAGAACTATTCAGGGATTGGGTCTCGCTCTCAAGAACTATATCAGTGATCTTAAAGATCAGTGATCTTGGAATAAATACTGTTGGATCAGCAAAAAGTAGATTACTGGGTGGCAGGAATGTAGACCACCCCAATGGAATTTGGTACCTGAATAACGCTATAGATATAGGACATACTTGCCCGTATCTCTTGCTATGCTCAGTATGCCCACCTCTCCCTTCAAAGCCATCAGGCCCCAATTCATCTTCAGGATTATTTAATTTAATTTAACGCTATCTACCGTTTGTATCGATCGTTTGCATCGTCCACATGGATACATTGCCATTAGCCCAACTGATTGAATGCGATCGCCACCATGTTTGGCACCCCTACGCCGCCATGCCTAATCCCCTACCGGTGTTTGTGGTGCAATCGGCAGAGGGAGTGTATTTGCATTTGGAAGATGGGCGATCGCTCATTGATGGCATGTCCTCCTGGTGGACCTGCATCCACGGCTACAACCATCCCCAGTTGAATCAGGCCGCTCAGGCACAGATGGAGAAGATGTCCCACGTCATGTTTGGTGGACTCACCCATCAACCTGCGGTTCAACTGGCCCAAAAGCTAATTCAAATTACTCCAGAGCCGCTCCAACACGTCTTTTTTAGCGACTCGGGTTCCGTTGCCGTAGATGTGGCGATGAAAATGGCGATTCAGTACTGGCATAGTTGTGGCAAGCCAGAAAAGCAAAAATTTCTCACTATCCGTAGCGGCTACCACGGTGACGTTTTTTCCGCCATGTCGGTGTGTGACCCAGTGAACGGGATGCATCATTTGTTTCGGGGAATTCTACCCCAGCAGTATTTTGCGGCGGCTCCTCAAATTCCCTTTGATGGCGAGTGGGATGACGCGGATATTGACAGTTTCGCTCAGTTGCTGGAGCAGCATCATGACCACATCGCGGCGGCTATCTTTGAACCTGTGGTCCAGGGAGCTGGAGGAATGCGCTTCTACCATCCCCAGTATGTCAAGCGGGCACGGGAACTGTGTGACCAGTATGGAGTGCTGCTGATTCTCGACGAAATTGCCACAGGTTTTGGGCGATCGCGCACCCTTTTTGCTTGCGAACATGCTGGCATAGCCCCGGATATTCTCTGCATCGGTAAAGCACTCACCGGGGGCTTTATGACCCTGGCGGCAACGTTGACCACGCGCCATATCAGTGAAACCTTTGCCCAAGGCGAAGCCGGAGTGTTTATGCACGGTCCCACCTTTATGGGAAATCCTCTTGCCTGTGCCGTATCCCTAGCCAGTATTGAGTTGTTGGAGAGCTATGACTGGCAGTCGAAGGTGACCCAAATTGAAACCCAGCTGCGAACAGAACTAGAACTCTGTCGTGATTTGCCAACGGTGAAGGATGTTCGAGTGTTGGGGGCGATCGGGGTGGTGGAATTGCATCAGCCTGTAGAGATGGCGATCGCGCAGCCTCAATTAGTTGACTTGGGCGTGTGGCTACGACCCTTTGGCCGATTACTCTACACCATGCCACCCTATATCATCGAACCCGAGCAGTTGAGCCCAATTACCCAAGCCATTTGTACAGTGGCCAAGATATTGAGCTAGGAGGGGCGCTGGTGCGATCGCACTTTCTGTTTCGCCACCCAGTCAAAATGTTTGCGGAGTGCTTCATCCGCCAGCAGCGCCTCCAGGGAACTGAAGGATTTCGCCAAAACCATCTCATCATAGTGCCGATGAATGCCGCTGTGGCACATTCGACAAATATCCACCCCCTGATTCAAAACCTCTCTAGAGAAGTTTTTCTTGAAATAGGGGCGACGGTGCACCTTCTTGGGAATGAGGTGATGAAACGTCAGCCTGACTTGGCGGTGACAAAAGGGACAGGTGCCTTGCTTCAATCGGCGTGAATCGACGGAAGGTTCCAGGGTTGCTCTCGATCGGGGTTGCATATCTTTATTCGCGGATATCAACGGTGGAGTGATAGGACTCTGGGCAAGGGTGTAGGTAGTCGCCACATCCCCCACAACCTTAAGAAATCCAATAAGATAGTTGTACTATTATTCTATCGTCTAGCAAGTTGGTTCGCATGAATACCCTCACCACCGTTGCCCCTCCCCTGAGTCTTGCTGATTTTTTGGCCTTTGACGATGGCACCGATGCCTTTTACGAACTGGAAAACGGAGACTTACTAGCCATGCCCCCGGAAAGCGACTTGAATCAGCGCATTGCTTCATTTATATTTGCTTATCTTTTGCAGCTTGGCATCCTACCCCAATATTTACGAATGAAAACTGAGATAGTCGTCAGTGGTTCGGGAACAACGGTACGAGTGCCGGACTTACTGGTGTTATCTGACGGGTTAGCCACAGCAATGGCTGGAGCAACGCGATCGACGATTATGCCCGACATGCCACCGCCAAGCCTAGTGGTGGAAGTGGTCTCTCCAGGCAAAAAGAACGCCGATCGGGACTACCGCTACAAACGCGCCCAATATCAAGCTCGTGGAATCGAAGAATATTGGATTGTGGACCCGATCGCCCAGCAAGTGACGGTGTTAGTTCTGGTCGATGGACTGTATGAGGAGAGCGTTTTCAAGGGGGAAGAGGCGATCGCCTCTCCCTTTATCCATCAATTCAACCCAACCTCAGCCGTAACAGTGACTCAAGTCCTTTAGGCCCCTTAATCGTCAAGTCACTAATCTTTTAACGGATGGTGTTCGCTTAGTATTTTCTCGACTCTGGCCTCATCAATCCGGGCTGTGAGCCGAGATGCCTCATGATTATCCCGGATTGTTTTTGCCAGGGTGAATGAAGAACTGATCGAGAAAAAGAAACTAATGCCGAGTTGGCCTTTCATCCAGCTATCAATTGTGCGATCGGTTGGTAATCTTAGGATGCTAAGCAGCATCGCTAGGATCGAAACCACGAAAAATAGCCACACTTGAATAATCCAAGCACTCGTATCTTTTTGGCGAACAGGTTGTTGCATGGGGCACCTCCTTAGAGACGTTTAATGGCGATCGCAACCAGTGTTTGAGAACCATCCCAAAACCAATTGCACCTCCATAGTAACGCGGGAGGCGTTCAACCAGTGGAAAAAATGTGCAACCCTCCAAACTGTCAGCCCTCCAAACTGTCAGCGATCGCCCTCCCCATTCTTGGCAACCGTTTATCAAACGCCGACCGCTTGATCAAAGCGAATTTGTTCGAGACTGCGATCGCCATACACGCCTTCAATTTGCTGCCGACAGCACTCAATGGCAAAGTCGTTCAACTCCTCCGGCTCAATGCCAAACATCTGGCCAAAAGTCTCTGCTTGCACCCGACAAAATCGGGGGCGGTCATTGTAAATGGTGCAGGTGCGATCGCTCTGGTCAAAATTCACGCACCAGCCATCCTCTCCCACCATGCTGAGGTACAGGGCCAACTCCTCTGGCGGCAAATATTCATCTAAATCAGGGCGATCGGCAGGATCGAGATGGCAACAGGCCCCACACTGTTTTACACACTTCCACGTTGCCATTGATTTGACCTCCTTTATATTTCCCAAGAATGGGTTTCTGAAGAACGGGAACGATATCCCTGGAATTATCGTTGGGGTATTAAGTTTCATGAGGAGTCCAGCGTTCGTCTCCCAGAAACGGGCTAAAAAATCATACAGTAAACAATGGACAAACTGCTATCGTGGTCGGCCATCTCGCATGGTAACGTCTTGGGGGCCACCTATCAGCGGTTGCACAGGAGAAATTGATTGCCATTATGGCCAGTGCGGTAAAAGTGGTGGGGGTTTTGAACGGGAAGGGCGGGGTTGGCAAAACCACCACCGCTATCAATCTCGCTGCCACGTTGGCAGAAACGTACACCGTGCTGTTAGTGGATACGGATCCCCAGGGGTCCGCGTCTTGGTGGACCGGACGCAGTGAAAAGGGCATGGGATTCGATATCAGCCAAGACACTGATCCCAAGAGCCTCCAGCGGCTCAAAGATATCCAGCAGTACGAGATTGTGGTCGTAGATACGCCGCCCTATTTGAATTCTGAGAGTCTGGGGGCGATCGCCCCGGTTGCCAATTACTTACTTCTGCCCACCCCACCCGCCCCAATGGATTTGATGGCCCTAATCGAAACGGTGCGAACTCTAGTGAAACCCACCGATGTGAACTACCGAGTCCTGTTAACACGGGTTGACCCCCGTAGTACGGGTGTGGCCGTGGAAGCCCAGGAGACCTTGCGATCGCTCAACATTCCCGTGTGCAACACCTATGTGCGTGCCTACAAAGCCCACGAACAGGCGGCCCTCGAAGGGGTTGCCATCACTCAATGGCGCGGACGCAATGCCACAGCCGCGCAGTCAGACTATCGTTCCGTCGCCGATGAATTACAGCAAGACTGGAGGCACTAATGGCTAAGAAGCAACTGGCAGACCTAATCAAAGAGGAAGTGGAAAAGCCTACGGAGGGGAAAGGCAACGGAGCGATCGCCTCTGCCCAGGAGAGTTCCTCATCACCATCTGCTACGGATGCAGCGGCTCCAGCGAATGGAAAGCAACAATCCACCACCACGAGTACGGCAAAACGACGGCGATCGCCCACCAAAGCTGACCTAGAAGCAACCGTGGCTAAATTAACCCTCCAGTTAGATAAAGCCCAGGCCGCTGAAACCAACTCCCAAAGCCAACTGGCCCAGGAACAGCAGGAGTTCAGCCAACAAATCGCCAAACTCAACGCAGAACTGGCCGAAGCCAAAGCCACCATCTTGCAACTGGTGGACAATAATGCCAACGCCAAAACTTTGCAGGAGCAAGTCCAATCTCTTCAGGCAGAACTCGCTCAAGAAAAAGAGAAGGTAGCCTCTCTTCAGCAAGCCTTGCAGCAGGTGGATGCCCTCAAAACCGAACTCGACCAAGCCCAAAAGCAAATTGCTCAACTCGCTGCGGCTAAACCCTCAATCTCCAAAGGATCAGCTTCACGCCCTGCGGCCAAACCCCTCCGTGCCGCCTCTCGGGCCTCATCCTTATCGGTGCGAAAACCTACCAACATGTCCCAAGCCACCGCGTCATCCCAAGAACGGCCTGAAAAGTTTCTCAGTACCGAGTCCAAGTTCACCCGACTGCGGAAAGGCTCCATTGATCGAAAACAGGCCACTACCAAACTCTCTGATAACGAGATCGGCTGGTTCGATTGAACTGTTGTATTCCTTATTTGGAAGATGGGCGATCGCCTCCAAAGCCAGAACAAGCGCCTGCAAAATGCGGAGTTTATCAACCGTAGCGTTGTCGAAGTATTGACTATGGGTTTTTCGACGATTGAGCAAAGCTGCTGTTCTTTTCAGGCAAGCCTTGATGGTACTCCCTTGCGGTACGTTTGAGCCAAGCCTGGTGTACCTTTACAAACATCGAAGAACATTCGCTTCACTGGATGTAATACAATTCGTCACGTTGGTCCGCAGAAGCACGGGAAGTTAGATATAACAGGACTGACCCAAAAGATACATTCGGAATAACGAGGTTGTTAGGGATGAGCACTCTTGATTCAGAAGCCCTTCGGAAAATACGCGAGCAGTTTGACAGCTTACCCTATCCCCAAGTTCCAATCGACAAATCCCCTAAAAACACCAGTGCGTTTGACGAGTTATTTATCCATAACTTAGTCACTCCCTACTATTTGCATTTCCAAAAGGTAATTGATA
>JBFRWC010000416.1:0-2635 GCA_051439365.1 Leptolyngbyaceae cyanobacterium | reverse complement strand
ATCCTACATTTACCTCTGAGGGCGATCGCAACAACCATAATCCTAACCATACCGATTCTGTAGAATCCGACTTATTAGTTGCGCGGGTATGTAGTTCAGCCACTCCCTTTTTGGGCATTGGTTACTGGACTCCTGAGCCGACACCATCAGATCAAACACAGGGTGATATCTTACTGACTCTCCGACCCAAAGTAGTATTCAACTGATTTGAAGCCCATCTGTTTATTTATTGGTGACTGAGTTAACCCAGAGCAACGCTAGCACTAATCCCTAAATTGATACGGTTGACTCGTTATGTAACACTCATTAACTGCCCCAAAAATCGTTCGTACCCTTGCTTAAACTTCTCTTTTCCGTTCTGCTCAACAATACTCCCCTGAGCTACAATAACTCGCTTAAAATCCCAGGTCAGAACCTTTTCAACAGACTTTTTAACTAGTTCTTTGTCTGTTGCAATCCATTCCAACACCGAGGGTTCCAACCGCTTATAGCCACCAAGTAATTTGGTAGCAAATTGGGTAATTGTTGGAAAGCTTTCATCAAAATGAAATGCTACGTCTGTCAGAATTAACGTGCGGCTTGAGGCATGGAAAAAGACACACTCATTTAATGAGTCAACCCCATTCAGTCCCAAAACTCTAAAGCCGTTAAAGAAAATAAATTCCAATCCACTTAACAGTTTTCCGGTATTACCTTCAATAGTCTTATCAATGGATAACTCTGGCTTTTTGGTGTCTAAACCCGGTGCAGCCCAAAATGTTGCGTCAGGATAAAGGGATTTGAAGTCAGCGGCAAACAAGTAATGATAAAGATTGGGGGCAATAATATGGCGAACCACCCCAATTTCAGCAAGTTGACTCACAATTGCATCATTAGCTTTAATTGGGGAAATAACCACTAGTTCAGAATTTTCTAGCCGAATGACTGTCATGCGTGTTCCAACGCTAAGCCCGAGATAGCGCAGGGTTTGTTCGGCGACCCAGATATTTTGATCAACTTCTCTCAGCATCATACAAAGTCAGTTGGACTAACTCGCTTCTTTCTGTTTTCCATAGTACTGTCCTAGAGATGAATTAAGCTATGTGGCACCTTGATCCTGGCAGTGTGTGGACTTGCTGTGGGCGATCGCCCCATTTGAGCAGGTACATGCCCGATAGAGATAGGTGGTTATTGATGGAAACCTATCCAATTCTCTTGACCTTGACATACATGTCAACCTTTACCCTGAGATCATGTTTATTTCTCGGGTATTATGACGTCTACGATTCCCATCTCCTGGCAAAAACGTTTCCTTGCATGGATGCAAACCTATCCGGAGGCGATCGCTGCTGGAATATGTGCCGTGCTAACGCTGCTGGGATGGCTGGCACTAGGCAGTTCCTGGATTAGCCTGGGTATCTGTGTTTTGCTGACGGCTTATGTCATCGGGGGATACGACAGTGCTCGTGAGGGACTAACAACCCTGTGGTGTGAGCGGGAACTTGACGTAGACCTGCTAATGATTGTGGCGGCGATTGGGGCCGCGACTCTAGGCCTGTGGCAGCGAGAGTATTACCTGCTGGTAGATGGAGCGGTTCTGATCCTGATTTTTGCCATCAGCGGGGCATTGGAAAGCATCGCCATGCATCGCACAGAGCGTAACATTCGTAGCCTCATGCAGCTTACCCCCGATACGGCCCGTGTGCTGATTCAAGGGCAAGAACAGATGGTGCCGACCCAACAGTTGCAGGTCGGCGATCGCGTCCTAGTGAAACCGGGAGAACTGATCCCTACCGATGGCTTGATCCAGGAGGGCCACAGTGCAGTAAATCAGGCACCCATTACTGGGGAATCCATCCCTGTAGAGAAGGCGATCGGAGATGAAGTCTTTGCAGGCACCATTAATGGCAATGGAGCCTTGACAATCGAATTGCACAAACCTCCGGCAAGTAGCCTAATTCAGCGAGTAATTCGCATGGTGGAAAAGGCGAAGACTGCCGCACCGCCGTCCCAACAGTTCTTGGAAACCTTTGAGCGAGGTTATGCCAAAGTCATTGTCGGCGCTGGATTAATGCTGGCCCTGCTGCCACCCCTAGTATTGCAGTGGAGTTGGGAAATAACCATTTACCGGGCGCTGATTTTTCTGGTGGTGGCGTCCCCTTGCGCCTTGATGGCGGCGATTATGCCGACCCTGTTGTCAGGGATTGCGCGGGGAGCGCGGCAGGGTATTCTGTTCAAGGACGGGGCACAGTTGGAAACCATCGGGCAGGTCAGGGCGATCGCCTTTGACAAAACTGGCACCCTCACTACAGGTAGCATTCAGGTCAGCGATCTGCTCCCAGCACCGGGGAACGATGCCGAGCAAGTCTTGCAGCAGGCGGCCTCTCTGGAGGCGTACTCAGAACATCCCATTGCCCAAGCTATCGTGCAAGCAGCCCAACAGAAAAACCTGCCCTTGCTTCCCGTAGAAGCGATTCAAGCAGAAGTGGGTCAGGGCATTGTGGGTCGGCTGGATGGCGTGTCTATCCGTTTAGGCAAGCCTGAGTTTGTCACTGATGAGGTGGTCACCACTTCCTTTTCCACTCCCTTACAATCACGATCGGGAACTGGGACAACCGTCCAAACAAAACCAAACGTTATCAACCCAGAGTTACTC
>JBFRWC010000415.1:0-4879 GCA_051439365.1 Leptolyngbyaceae cyanobacterium | reverse complement strand
GTTCCAAGCTTGCCCGCCCCACTCCTTGGGGGCGATTAACCCCAACAAATTGGAGTCGCCAAGTTGTTGAAAGGCGGCAGCCAAGGCTGATGGATCACAGTCAATTTCGGCGGCTCTACTGGCAGTGATGGTTTGGAAGACCGGATGATGGGCGATCGCGGGCACATGGGTCATGCACATGGGTCACAGACATTAATCGGGAGGATAGAGGGCGGTGCCGCAACGCCGCCCCGAAAAGAGGATCGCTGGATCACGCAACCACTGTCAAAGCATAACAAAGACTCTGCCTGCTGGTTGGATGATGTGAGGATGCTTCTTTGTATCGGGGCCACGACACGCGACGGCGCAACGCCACTCGACAGGAGAATTGTCTCCCCCGGCTTAAAACGAAGAACTCAGAATGAGGATGCCATCCTTCATAGCCAATTCCCCACGAGGACAAACGGTGCCCAGTAGTAAGGATGGGTATATTCAGATTGCTGAATCATCGACAGTTGGGTTTGTCGCAGTAGCGCACTTTTAGCAATAGTCGGTTGCTCCCTCAACTGTTGATAAAACTCCGTCATAAACAGAGCTGTCGAGGCATCATTGACGGACCATAGGGTGGCCAAGGTACTTTGTGCTCCAGCTTTCACAGCAAATCCGGCCAGTCCCAGGGTGGCCTGCTTATCGCCTGCCGCTGTTTGACAAGCACTCAACACCAGTAGTTCAATCGGACGAGCAGTTTGTCGTTGTCTCAACCGCACAAGATTTTCAAACTCACCCACTTTGATCTGGTTGTCCCAACTCAGCAGAAACGTTTGCTCCGGATCAGAACTGAATTGCCCATGGGTTGCTAGATGGACAATGGGAAAGGTCTCAGAGGCAAGCTGTTGCTGGAGATTTTGTTTCGTGAAATCCTGGTTGAGAAAGGTCTCGGATGGAAAGGCTTCGGCAATTTCATTAATCTCGGCTTTCACACCGGGTAAGGCAGAAAACCCCTGACGGGCTTCGGAAATACCACCGGTGAGGACTTGCACAGAGGTGTCTCGGGCAGAGGCATCTACCAGTTGCAGGCCGGGGGCCATCGCTACGGCATAATGTTCCACCAGGTATTGTTCGCCGTCATGAAGGATGGACATTGGAATATTGCGGAGAAACCCATCGAGGACAAACACCAGGGTTTCAATGTTGCTGGTTTCCAGGGTGGGTGCTAGGGGGCGAATCAGCCAGTCGTAAACCTGCTGGGACAGGGAGAGGCGCAACTGATCGGAAAAAATGGGGTTGAGGGACTGCAACAATTGTTCCAAGGTGTCATCCACTTCAGTTTGGGGTAGGACAGTGGTGAATTGTTGCAGGGGCTGATCAGGAACGGACAAGATCACCTCTAGGCGATCGCTCAAGATCAGCGGATACACCACAGCGGCTGTCGGGTCGATGTCATCAATCTGTTGCGTCTGCACGTCTAAGCAAGCAGAGCGGAAGAAGTTTTCCAATTCCGCCAGTTGGAGGTCTTCTAAAACTGTGCGGACTTGTTGCAAATCCTCAGGGGTCGCTCCGGGTTGCAAGAGTAAATCAGCCAGTTCTCGATACACCGATTCGACGTTTTCCCGGAAGGATAACTGAAATTCCGGATTCGTCGCCAATAGTTCTCGATTGACGCCTTTGAGGGTATTAACCGCAGCGGTATAGGAGGCGATCGCTTTTTCCGGGACAGGTTGCCTGCTTCCCCCATGCCCCACCGCTTGCTGGACCTCAATCCGACCCATTTGCCACTGCCAACGATAGGCAATTTCAGGTCGATTTACGGTTTGTGCCAACGCCAAGGCTTGTTCCGTGAGTTGCCTTGCCTCGGTATACTGGCTGGCTTGCTCATACAAATGTCCGAGTTCACCCAAGGCATAGGATTCGGCTTGGCGATCGCCCAATTGACGTGCCTGCTGCACCGCTTCCACTAAAATCGTGGCAATCTCAGGGGTGGAGGTTAAGGGCCGACGATTGGGGGCGAAGCGCCCAGACGGTTCTGGCAAGCCTTTGATCAACGCTGCGGCAAAATTAACGCGGGCATACACTCCCATACGACTGGGGGGCAATGTGGCTAACTGAGATTGAAGCCGAGCCAACAGGTCACGGGCGATCGCGTCTTGCCCTTGCTCCAGCGCCAAATTAAACTGGCCGAGAGTCGCTTGCAAGACCTGGGTGGAACTGGAGGCCACAGTCGCAGCAGCTTGGTAGCGTGCTCCAGCTAGGTCCAACTCACTCCGTATCCGGTGAATATTGCCCAACGTCACCAGTGCCGCCGCTGTCTCGTCACCATACTGCGACCCATCAAGCAGGGCAATGCCGTCTTCCAACAAGCGACTGGCCTCGTCTAAGTTGCCTGTCACTTGCAGGACAGTGCCCAAATTAATCAACGTAAAAGCTTTGAGTTCCGAGGGCGGCTGCTTCTGTAACTCTACGGTGACGGTTTCGAGTAACTCTTGGGCTTGGCGGTAATAGCCCAGCAGTTGTAGGGCTTGGGCCTGGTTCATCTGACTGCCGATCGCCCCCAATACGTCTTGATTTTGGCGATACCAGGTTTCTGCCTCATTCCAGGTGGCGATCGCCTCTTGTGCTTGGCCCCCGCTCAACTGCAACTCAGCCTGACTATTGAGGGCTTGGGCATAGAGTTGCATCCCAGCGACCAGTCGCCCAAGCTGATTCGTCGCGTCTAAATCCGCCAGGATATCCAGGCTTTGCCGCACCGCCTGAGTCGCCTCCGATCGCTGACCCAATTGTTGGTAGGCCATGGACAGGTAGTTCAAGCTGGCCACCAGACGGGCTATATCGTTGGTTTGCTGGGCGATCGCCACACCATTCTCCCAAAGCCTGACCGCTTCCTGTAATTGCCCTGCTTCGTATAACTGTTGCCCTCGCTGTAGCAGCGTGGCGGCATCGGTGGCGGTGGATTGGGTAGTGTAGATGTGAGTTGGGGGTTGGGGCGATTCGATGGCGATCGCTGGCACCAGCAGCGTCACCCAAAGGAACGTCGCCACAAATAGCAACACCTTCGATCGTAAAACTCTGAACCATCGAACGGGAGGATGTTTGGGTTTGAAAGGTTTCATGGTTGAGGTCTCAAATCTTGACAGGTAATGGCTGGACTAGAGTCATTAAACCTTGAATGGTCCGATATGACACGGTTGGAATTAGGGAAATTGTTAGCGGTTGAGGTGAGAAATTCTGGACCCACAAGCTGAATGGCCCCAGAGCCGCTCTTGACCCATCCAGTGGCTTCAACGGGAACGCTATGTGGCTCGGTCTCATTGCTGTGGTCAGGCTGAACCGCAGGGGATTGATCAAAGGGGGATGCGGATAGGGTGGGAGTTGGGGGGCGATCGCTCCCCACCGTATCCCCCACTGCATCCCCCGCTGCCTCTCCCAAACCTTCGGCCAAGCGCCAATCCTGCCATAGTACTTGATTTTGCAAGCGCTGACTGGGATCAGCCGCAAGCCCACCCCGGCCAACCACCACAAACTCGTTACCGAACTGCTGTTCACAGGCCACCACCACTTGATCCGTATCAACGGCTTCTGGTTCGGGCAAATCCCCTGGATAAAGTTCCGCATCGGGCTCATTAATTTCCACCGTGCCGTTAAATTCCTCACCCAGTTCTGAAGTGGCGGTGACATCATTTTGTGGAGTCAGTTCTTCGCGAAATTCCAGCCCGATAATCAAGTCCGAATTAATCACAATCCGTCCCCCAAAGCTCTCTTCCGCGTTGGCGGTGATATCGCTGTTGCCCAGGCCACTGAGAAAAGCCGTACTGATGCCAATATTGCCCCCCGGTTCGTCTCCTTGGGAATTGGTGGCAATCAGACTGCCGCGCCTCATATTCAGAGAGTCAGCCTGGATCAGGATGTTGCCATTGCCCCCCGTGGAGGTGGAGGCGGTGATTTGGCCCCCATCTTCAATCAGGATATTATCCACCGCAATTTGAATATTTCCCGCTGGCCCTTGTCCAACTCGATTCAAGTCCCCATCGCTGGGAAAGTTGCTGGCACTGATGACGGCACCATCGGTCACGGAGAGGCGATCGCCCCTCACCACTAAATCCCCACCAGCCCCAGCCCCCTCTAGGGCACTGGCAAACAGGCCACTCCGACCCAACACATTACTCCCTGATAGTCGAATGTCGGCTACATCAATCGTCATCAACCCTGCATCACCCTCCCCCAGTGACCCCGCGACAATTTGGGCACCGCCAAGAACTTCAAGGGTTTGAGCTTCTATGAACACAGCACCACCGTTGCCAGTCGCATCTTCTTGCACTGCACCAAAGATAGCTGTCACTGCTGTATCAATACCGTTGAGAGATATATCTTGAGCGCGGATCGTGACGATTCCTGCATTTCCTTCATTAAAGGTAGAACTGGATATTTCCCCACCCTCGGAAACCGTTAACGTTTCTGTTTCAATGGCTAAATCACCCGCATTCCCATCACTTTCCAGGGTTTCTGAAAAAAGGCCACTAGGGTTTCCGCCTGGGGATCGGCCAGAGATAGCAATCCCCCGAGCAAATACCCTCAAATCTCCCCCATCCTCAGGACCAAACGTAGAGGAGAAGACAACCGCTCCTCCAGATACCGTGAGTTGACCTGTTTCTATCGTCAGATCACCCACATCACCGGAGATATCAGTCTCAGCGGACGTAAGAATTGCGCTAGCCCCCAAAAACTGTGCCCCTGCAACTACCTCAACATTGTCTGCCACGATCGCCAAATCCCCTGTATTGCCTTCACTAAAGGTAGCCGCTGAAACTTCTCCACCGAACAGCACCGAGAGGGAACCAGCATCAATAGAAATATTGCCCCCATTTCCAGTACTGTAGACATCAGCCAATATGCCACTAGAGAACGC
>JBFRWC010000414.1:0-12403 GCA_051439365.1 Leptolyngbyaceae cyanobacterium | reverse complement strand
CACTGGCATATTGGGTGCGATCGTAGCCCCCCAACACCGGGGTTTCCTTTTTCAATTCCCGTTCATGGCTGACCAGATCGTAGTCAAACACTGAAGAGGGCGTAATCAGTGACGTGTAGGTAAACCGTAGGGTCTGGGTCTGAAACTCCGCCATCGTGCCCCCATACACCGCATAGGTCGGCTCAGGAAAAGTAATGCGGTGGGCATTGGGTGTAGGCTGGTCTGCCGTGGGCAGAGATTGCACCCAAATGGTGGGTAAGCCTTTTTCCCGCTCATAACGCACCAAATGGTCGGCAAATACGTCGATGTCTTCCAGCAACACATCGGGGCGATGGGCCAAGACCGTCTGCCAATGGGCCTTTGCGGGAGTAGCCACCGGAGTCACCATCAGCTTAAAGTTGACCGCCTGGTCATTGGTGACAATAAAAAAGCAATTGGTGTTGGGGTGCGTGCCGTCACCCGGATGATGACTCACCCAATATTCCAGCCCTGTTTCCCGTGGGTGAATCAGTTGAAACTCACCCGTTGGCTGATTGGCATCCAGAAACCGCACCTCTGAGGTGATTTTGCTGTCCGATGAGAGCAAAATGTAGGCATCGCTGCGGGTGCGGCCTAGGCCCAGATAAAAGCCTTCGTCTGGCTCTTCATAGAGCAGGACATCAGTGGTGGCCTCCGTCCCCAGTTGGTGCCGCCACAGTTGGAAGGGCCGATGGGCTGCATCAATACGAATGTAAAACAATGTCTGGTTGTCGTTGGCCCACACCACCTCGCTCACTTCTTGGATAGTTTCGGTCAACAGAGTACCCGTGGTCAAATCCTTGATTTGGAGGGTGTAGGATTCAGAGCCGTTGGTGTCGGTGGCGTAGGCAAGGTACTGATGGTTGGGACTAACCGCTGTGTCCCCTAAACTAAAAAAGGCTTTCCCCGCCGCTAGTTGGTTTTGATCCAATAGAATTTCTTCTTTGGCTTCCAGAGTTCCGAGTTTACGGCAGAAAATTCCGTATGCTTTGCCCGTTTCGGTGCGGCTGTAGTAAAAATAATCACCGTCGCGGTAGGGCACCGATAAGTCGGTTTCTTGAATGCGCCCTAGCATCTCCTCGTAGAGTTGGGCTTGCAACGGTTCGGTGTGTTGCAGTTGGGTTTGGGTGTAAGCGTTTTCTGCCTCTAGGTAGGCAATGACCTCAGGATTGGAGCGATCGCGCAACCAGTAATAGGGGTCAACACGGCGATCGCCATGAACCTCCAGCACCTTTGGGTGTTGGGCCGCGATCGGTGCAGTTGTGGGGGACGAGGCAGTAGAGTCAGTCATAAAATCTTCAGACACAAGCGATTAACAGGATATATGGGGACTATAACATCAGCATCCACTGAAGCCATTGAGTAATATCCCATCCACCACCCTACCAAGTGGGGTCCACCAACAAATTAATCGTCAGGGTTTCTTTACCTGCTGGCACCGATGAGATGCAAGCACAAATAATGTCACCATTTTCCAGCTCCACCTCACAGGCGTGACATGATCCCATCAAGCACCCAGTCGGAATGGACACGCCAGCTTGTTCCGCCACTGACAGTAAGGGATCGCCGGCTTCCGCCTGAACAACAACATCATCGGGCACAAATCGAACGTCAATACTCATAGTTCAATACTCGTGGGTCAACATTTTCCATCCTTGATTAGGCTCAGGGGACTCTCAGAGTAGGATGACAGATCGGTGTGATTTCAGGAGATTTTTTCCATACATAAACCCGATCCGGACCCTACCCTCTGGTTGACTGACAAAAACTAGGGCTTGGGCGCGGAAACCGCTCCCCTACAAGGGATTGGGACAATGTAGGGGTCAGGTCTCCTGACCCAAGGCAGGGACAAAGTTGTAGGCAGTTTTGTCAGTCAGTCGAGACTGACAACGAAGCCAGAAGGGTGCATGAAAAATACCATTCAATTTGCCCAATTTCATGATCCTACTCTAAGGGGAGGTTCTAGCGCTGGAGTTCGATCTGTTGTAAGAGTGGGTCCAAATCTAAATGAGCACCGATGGCATCAGCCAGGTTATCTAAACTGACTTCCCGTTGCTCTCGATAGTTGGCAATTCCAGTGGGCAAGGAACTGAGTCCTCGTTGCTTGCGCAGGCGATTGAGCCAAGTCCGACGCCACGGCCCATTATCAAACAACCCATGTAGATAGGTGCCCCAAATTAGTTGGCTGGATGCAACAACCCCCAAGTTGGGATCATCAAACATGGACTCGTAGGTAGACGTGTTGTCCCCGCCGTCGGTATCACTGGGGCGCACAAGTTGGCTGCGGCCTTGGTGGACTTCATAGCCAATCACAGGTAGACCCATCTGGGGATACTTGGAAGTGGCTAGTCGTTGCCGAGCCACTTTTTTCCCGGTAATCACGGTTTTGAGTGGGACTAATCCCAACCCTTTGTAACGGCCTTCATAACCTTCGACTCCTTCTGGATCGGCGATCATTTGCCCCATCAGTTGAAATCCACCACAGATGCCTAAGACGGTGCCGCCAGCCGCTGCATAACTGCGAATGGCATCACCCATTCCGGCCTTTTCCAGAGCACGCAAATCGGCAATGACTGCTTTGGAGCCGGGGATAATCACTGCATCAGGGTATCCTAGGGAGTCTTTGAGGCTCATATAGTTGACCGTGACGCTGGCTTCCGCGTCCAGGGGATCAAAGTCGGTAAAGTTGGAAATGCGAGGCAGGCGAATAACGGCAATGGTGAGGGCATTTTCCGTGGGTTTGGGCGATCGCTCTAGGTCTGCCAAAGAGGGCTCGCCGGGATTAATCGGAGTTAACGTCGGAATGACCCCGATGACGGGAATTCCGGTCCGTTCTTGCAGCCAATCAATGTCCGCTTGAATTTGCGATCGCTGCCCCGGAGATCGGTTGAGGACAATCCCTTTGATGAGCGCCTCTTCCTCCGGCTCCAACAAGGCTAAGGTGCCCACCACATGGGCTAGCGCACCTCCCCGCTCCATGTCCACCATCAAAATTGTGGGGGCATTTAAGTGGGCCGCAATCTTCATATTGGCCAAGTCATAGTCCTTGAACGTGACCTCAGTTGGACTGCCGTGGCCTTCGCACACAAGCAGATCAAACTCTTCCCCCAACCGTTTGAGGGAATCCTGAATCGTTTGCCACCCCACCTCATGGACCTGTTGGTAACAATCCGCCTCAGGCACTTGTCCCGCAGCACGCCCTCTCATCGTGACGTGCAAGGTGCGATCGCCTTGGGGCTTGAACACAATGGGATTCATTTCTATTTGAGGCACCACTCCTGCTGCCCAAGCCTGAATGGCTTGAGAGTGGCCAATTTCACCCCCACTAGGGGTAACGTAGGCATCTCGCACAATTGCTTGGCCCTTAAATGGGCAGACGCGCCAGCCTTTGCGAGATAACAACCGACACAGAGCCGTCACTAGAAATGACTTCCCAGCATGGGACGACGTACCCACCACCATAATGGCTCTCATCCATCACCTCCGAGGAATCTGGGATAAAGGAGACAAGTTAATCGACATCGTAAAGTACGGCCTCAACTATAACCTCTTTAATGCCCAACATGATGTCATGTTTCCACCTTAACCAACAAGCTTACCGAACCCTTTGACGGAATGCTACAACCAGTTGGGCCAGCGCAGCCATTGGGCTATCCAGTTCAACAGATAGTCCAAGACCGAGGCGGGTTGGTTGCGTTCTCCCTGATGCTGCCAAAGATGGACAAGTTGTCGTCCTAGGGGGGTGAGGCGAAAACTATCGGTCAATCCTTGACCGTCCACTTCCCGCCGCAGCAGCCCAATTTGGATCAACCAGAGGGTTTGATCATCGGCGACCCGCTCGGTGACGGGACGGCGCACATATCCCTGCTGGACTCCTGATGGCCCTGCGATCGCCCCCAATTGGACGCTGTGGTATCGCATGGCTTCAAAGAGTTCCACTGTAAACGGAGAGCAGCGCACAGCACGGCTGGCTCGGCGGACGGCATTGGGTGGATACTGAATCGAACGGATTGAGGAGAAACCCATAGCTCTAGTGATGTTTTTAAGTTTATAGTTTTTTAATTATTCTTCATTGTAATGTTGTTTGTGAATCTCGTGATATCGCTCAGGCAGGCTGCCATCGTCTTAACGTCACTGGAAACTACATGAAAGTTAACAATATCCATTACCGCACCATCTGGCTCGATGACGCTGATCCCAATGTGGTCAAAGTGATTGACCAGCGTCACTTGCCCCATGAGTTTGTGATTGAGTCCTTAACCACGGTGGCGGAGGTGGCGATCGCCATCAAGGACATGCACATTCGGGGTGCGGGATTGATTGGGGCGACGGCGGCATACGGCATGTATCTGGCTGCGCTGCATGGGAATGCTGGCTCTGGGGATGCTGGTTCTGGGCAGACTGGTTCGATGGGCGTTACCTCAATGATGGAAGCGCTCAAAACGGCAGGAGATACGCTGAAGGCCACCCGGCCCACCGCCGTGAATCTGGCTTGGGCGGTGGAGCGGCAATTGGCAGCGGTGAGTCAGGCCACTAGCCCAGATGAGGCCATTCGGGTAATGCGGGACACAGCAGAAGCGATCGCCAACGAAGATGCCGATTTTTGCCGCCGCATTGGCGAATATGGGGTGAGTCTGATCCAAACCATTCGTCAGGAAAAATTGCGTCAGGAAAAATTGCGTCAGGAAAAATCGGGTAAACCCGTCAATATCCTTACCCACTGCAATGCCGGATGGTTGGCATTTGTGGACTATGGCTCGGCCACTGCGCCCATTTATGCGGCTCACGATCAAGGCATTCCAGTTCACGTCTGGGTGGATGAAACCCGCCCTCGCAACCAGGGTGCCCGTCTGACCGCCTGGGAACTGGGTCAGCATGGAGTGCCCCATACGGTGATCGCCGATAACGTTGGAGGGCATCTGATGCAGCATGGCTTGGTGGATCTGGTGATTACGGGGAGCGATCGCACCACCTACACCGGAGACGTGGCCAACAAAATCGGCACTTACCTCAAAGCCCTCGCTGCCCATGATAACGGGGTGCCCTTCTACGTGGCCCTGCCGTCTTCCACCTTTGACTGGACCCTGCGGGATGGCCTTCAGCAAATTCCCATTGAGCAACGAGACGGGGGAGAAGTACAGTATATCCAAGGATGGCACGAAGGCGCGATTAAAAAAGTCCTGCTGACACCTCCCCAAAGTCCCGCTGTGAACTACGGTTTTGATGTAACTCCTGCCCGTTTGGTGACCGGGCTGATTACCGAACGGGGCATCTGTGATGCATCAGCAACGGGAATTTTGGGGCTATACCCTGAAAAGCAAATGCCTTGATCTGGACTCCTTTCAACGTTGCGGGTTAGCTAGAATAGGGACGGACATCGACTGTCGAGGTAAGCCATTTCAGGCCAGAAAAAGCCGCACCTGGCTGGGTCAGAATGCGACTTCACATATGAATCGAACACCTGAAAATCGTGACACTAAGTGACACTAAAATGATTTAGCCAACGGTAATGTTGAATGTGCCCTCAACTGGCTCATTGGTCCCATCGGTAACGCTGAAGCTAAAGCGATCGGATGAGCCATAGCTGCCATCGGTAAACAACAACCTAGACAAATTTGACACAACCACATCATGACCGTTCAACCCTTTTGCTAAAGTCGTAGAACTATCAGCCGTAATCTGTTGAACTGCGTTACTTTGACCGTCATAGCGGAATATACCTTCCTGTCCGTCGGAAAGTAAAACATTCCCTTCATCCACAATCCGAATTGCAGGGAATGAACGGCCACTCGCCTGCTGAATGGTTTTAGTGTTGGCGTTGTAGAAAAACAGGGTTTCCTGGGAGACATTGCCATCGGTATCGTCTGTCCAAAACAGATTAGACCCGTCACGATCGGTGCTGGTATTGACGCTGGATTGGGTGATAGTGCGGCCTTGCGTTCCTCCTTCATTCGATTGCAACCCATCAACAGGGTTGTGCCAAAAAACGTTATTGCCGTCAATGGCTAAGAACTGCTCGTTGATGCGGGAGTTGTTGGTCAGTTGCACCGGATTGCCTGTGCCAGAATACCAAAAGATTTCCGTATCTGTGCCATCGTTGCTGGACCAAGCAAAGCTGCGACCGCTCAATCCCAGGGATGTGTGACCGCTGAAACTAGCAGCCGAGAGGTTTTCGGTCAGGGAAGTCGTTGTACCTGTGGCAACGTCGTAATGGTAGAGGTTATCGGTATTGGATAAACCTGCTCCATCTCTTGCGGAATAGACGATAGCTTCGGGGGTGGTTAAGCGGATATTCTCAGCTCGGAGAGAATCGTCTGTAATTTGCCTAACGGTGTTTTGCCGCCCATTGTAGACGTATATCTCCTCTTGCGCGTCTGAGTAGACGATATGGTCTTCCATTCTCAGCCGTCGAAAATCAATCACATCATTGGGCACAGTGCGAATTTGCCGATCAATCCCGTTGTAGAAAAACTCGTTGCTATCGTTTTGGCTTCCCCAGAGAATATTGGCTTCACTCACCCGTGTTGTGATTCGGTTTGTGTCAGTTTGCAGTAGGGTATTGGTGCCGCTGGCAATGTCGTAAGCGTACAGCTTGATTGATCGCTGTTTGGTGTTTCGCCAAAAAATAGTGGTATCGGTAAACCCTTCTAGGGAGGCGGTCTCATCTACGCTACTGGAAATTTGGTTGGTTTGTCCAGTGGTGCCATCGTAGACAAATAGTTCTCGACCTTGGCGATCGAGCACTTCACTATACACCACCTTGTTGGAAGTGGGAACGGCTTCAGTGAAAAAGCGATCGTCTGAGGATACATTGTTAGTCAGTTGAGTCGTATTGCCTGTGGCAATGTCGTAGACAAACAGTTCAGTATCGGTTCCAGTGGGGTCTTCCCCAGTGAAGAAAATACTGGTGTCCGTTAAGGCAAATAGACTACCGTTAGCTGTAAGTTGGGTCAGTTCGGGTAGGCTTTGATAATTAACTGACCCTTCGTTCAAGTCGGCCTGGGTGAAGCGTTGTCCAACCGATGCCGCCTGACCATTGACGAAAAGAGCACCATTTTGAGGCAATTCGGTGATGGTGTAGAACAAAAATTCAGTGGCAGTGTCGCTGTCGCTAACGGAGAGGCGATCGCCCCCAATCGTCGTTGTAGCCCCCGGTCCAGCGTTGAGTCCAGCGTTAGTAGCGATCGTTGGAACAGGGTTACCAGTGCCAGTGCCAGTACCACCGCCAGTACCAGTACCACCGCCAGTACCAGTACCACCGCCAGTCTCAGGCAGAGACAGTGACGTACCTTTCAGTTGCAGTCTGTATTTGGTGTTTCCCTTACCCTTGATTTTCACCTGGACAAAATAGGTACCTGCATCCAGGTCTAGCTCAATCTTTTCCGACTTACGCTTTTTCTTCTTCGATTGGCCGAGTCTAGCGCGATCGCCATTAAAGAGCGTAATATCCGCATTCGCCTTCAGTTTATTCAGCGTGGTAGTGACACTACTGCGGCCCAACACCGAGAAAGTGTAAAAATCCACCTTGTCTTTGCGGCCCACAAAGCCATTCTGCCTCAGTTGATTATTGTTCAAATCACCGAGATTACGGGCACCGGGGAACTTGTTGTCTTTTTTGCTTCTTGACATGTGTGCGATCGCTTTCCTGCTTCAGATGGGTTAACCCAGGGAAATACTCATTCCCTACCTGATACTCAGTGAAAACACATCATTTTTACGCCAAGCCTCTTTTATAAGTTTTTTTATATTACCTATAAGAAAGACAACGGTCTTTTTGGGGCTGCAAGCCTCTGGATTACTCTTCTCGTCGGGGAATGAGGGGTCGTTGGCTCTACCCTATGTTCAGGCAGCGCCCTCTCTTTTCCCTAGACCAGACAACCCGCAGCCTCCGCCGAATGAACGCGATCGCTGTAAGATCAACAGTGTTCACATCCAAAATCCAAAATCCGAAATCCGAAATCCCCATGTCTTTCCTGCTCTCTTTCCTGCTCTCCAGCCTCATGGGTTTTACGTTCTGGTTTAGCCCTGACGATGCAGCCCTGCCCCTCTCCACGCCGATCCAATTTCCTCACCTGGCGATCGCCCAACCCGCTATCCCTGCGGCCCTCCCCGGTTTCGATAAAGTCTTTGCTGGCAAATCGCCAGCGTTGGGAGTTAACGATGGTCAGTTATCCCCTTGTCCCGCATCCCCCAACTGCGTCGCCAGCCAAGGAGACGTTGACGCTGGCCATAAGATTGCGCCCATTGGGTACGAAGGCGATCGCGCTACGGCCCGTGATGCGTTAGTGAAAGCGATCGCCACTCTCCCCCGCACCGCCATTGTGGCGGACACCAATGACTACATCCGCATTGCTGCCACCAGTCGGCTCATGGGCTTTGTGGATGATGCCGAGTTTTATTTTCCTGAAGATGAGGCGGTGATCCAGGTGCGATCGGCTTCTCGGTTAGGAGAGTCGGATCTGGGCGTGAATCGCGATCGCATCGAGACCCTTCGTGCGGCAGTGCAAGCAGCAACCCTGACCGTAGCAGACGATGAGTCTTGAGCCTAATGATTCGCATGATTGACGCAATCGAGATCCGCGCACTCAGATTAGCGCTTTAAGAAGGTGTCTACGATGGGAGCAGTGGGCTGAGCCGCGATCGCCCCGGTTTTTGTCACAGTCAATGCTCCCACTGCACAGGCATAAGTAACGATGGCGTGGACCTGTTGGGGATCATCCAAAGCCACGAGTCCCACCTGATTCAGCTTGTGGATAAAGCCAGCCAGAAAACCATCCCCCGCCCCCGTTGTGTCTTCCACCGTGACCGGAAATGCAGGCACCTGCCCTTGATGGTTGCGAATCCAGTAGTCACACCCTTTGCCACCAGCCGTGACTAGAACAGCGATCGCCTGGGGCAGTTGTTGAGCGATCGCCCCCGGATTACGAGTGTTGAACAGCAAATCGGCTTCTTCTTCCGAGACTTTGAGAATATCCGCCTGCTGCGCGAGATGACGAAGTTGGGGCAGAGCCTGATCAGGATCGGGCCAAAATACGGGTCGCCAATTCACATCCAAGACGAGTTTGACTTGGTATTTTTGAGCCAGAATCAAGGCGCGAGCCAAGGCGGCACTGGTCGCTGGGTAAGGCAGTTCCAGGGTGCCAAAGACCAAATACTCGGCAGCCTTAAACAGCGATTCTGGCAGGGCTGCCTTATCTAGTTGAGTATCGGCAAAAGCAGCGCTGTCGTAGCGGCGAAACCCCACAAATTGGCGATCGCCCTCTGCGGTCAAAATCACATCAATCTCGCGGGTGGGGGCTGTGGGATGGCGCTGGACTCCGGCAGTATTCACCCCAATCTTCTCCAAAAGTGCCACTAACTGATCGCCAGGATCATCCTGACCCACACACCCGATAAATCCGGACGATGTGCCCAATTTGGCAAGGGCACAGGCTACATTGGCGGGTGCCCCACCGGGGTAAGGAGTCCATGACTTGACCTGATCGTAGGGAACTCCCGGCTCATTGGAGATGATGTCAAATAAAATCTCGCCAAAGCATAGTACCTGCGGCAACCCAGTCATAGTTTATCCTCTAAGTTAATCAGCAATATGCAGCGCAATTTTGCCAATCATGCCCCCCGACTCCAAACATTGATGGGCTTCGACTGCCGCATCGAGGGGAAAGGTCTTGGTCAGGCGAATCTGGAGTTTCCCTTGGTCAATGAACCGAGCGCACTGGCGCAAAATATTGGTTTGCTCCCGATGAGCATGGGCTAAGTTCTGGAGCATCGGCGTTAACATTAACTCAAAACTGAAGCGGAGATTGCGATCGCGTGCGGTTTTCCAGTCCGTATCCGCTGCCGGGGCCAGCAGCGTCACCACATCCCCATAAATGGCGGTAGCCGCAAAGGTTTGGGACAACACCGCGCCCCCCACCGTATCAAAACCCACATCAACCCCTCGTCCTTCCGTCCACCGCATCACCGCATCCACCACACGTTCATTCCGATACAAGATGCTACGATTCGCGCCCAAATCCGCCACAACCTTAGCCTTTTCGGCTGAACTCACCGTTGTACACACTTTCGCCCCTGCCAGTTGTGCCAACTGAATCGCCACATGGCCTACCCCCCCAGCCCCCGCTTGAACTAACACCGTGCGCCCTGCTTCCAGCTTAGCTCGGTCGTATAGCGCTTCCCATGCCGTAATCAACACCAATGGAGCCGCCGCTGCCTCAGCAAAACTCAACCGTCGAGGTTTGAGGGCGGCAAATTGCTCATTCACGGTGGCAAATTCAGCATAGTTACCGGGATGGCGACCCAAGCCCCCATTGCAGAAGTAAACCTCGTCCCCCACCTGAAACTGGGTCACGGCTGACCCCACCGCTTCCACCACCCCAGCCCCATCACAGCCCAAAATCGCCGGGGCATCCTGGGAATAAAAGGTTCCCCGCTTCCGCAACTTGGTATCAATGGGATTGACCCCTGCGGCCTTGAGACGCACTAACAAGTCAGTACTATATTCAAGTTCTGGATCGGGAACGGATTGCACCTGTAAGACATTGGGCAACCCAGGAGCAGTAATGACAACAGCTTTCACAATGGGCGATCGCAATACAACAGATCCTAGAATACAGAACTGTCTTGGCTTCTGATGCGTTTATCCAGCAGAATTCGCAACTGTTTACATTTTGGTAGTATGCGCTGAGCCTGAGTTCCAATCTCACTCGTAAATGAATTGTGGGCGATCGCAGAAAAACCCGTTGAAATGATCTCAATGCAATATCTACAGCCCCTGTTTGTTGCTGTTGACCCATGTGGATTGACCAAGGTTGAGTCCGTGAGTCCCACGCTCTGGGTTCAGTGCCAAACTTACCTCATCTTTGGTCAGGCGCAACGTAGCAAAACGGGATATGGTCGATGACTGATTCATTATCTGCTGCACCAGGGATGTCAACCGATCGTGTCAGATCAATGGATGACATATCAAGGTCAATGGCTTTAATGCGGGTGCCCGATGGCACATAATCCTGATTAACAAAATCTCCTGTCTGCAACAACTGAATATTGGTGACTTCGGTTACTGTTTTAGAACCGTGAACAAATTTTCCTTGAACGGAACCATTCAGAATTACGTAATACTGGGAGTTTTCTGATTTCAGGAAATCAGATCGAGGCATAATCATCGCCTTAGTTAAATATTCCGCTCTGGCATAGCTATCTGGCTCTCCTGTCTCGGTTGCCGTCACATCAATCGGGAAAATCTCCTCTCGGTAGGGAAGCCGAGGGTTACCAGATTGATCGGTAGGAACTTCTGCTACCCAGATTCCTTTGCCGTCAGCATCTTCCTTCAGATCGGTGACGGTAAACACCGGAACAGGGGGAGGCGGCGCTGAATCTACTACAGCTTGACTAAGGTAGTTTCCTTCGCCAATGTCAAATCGAGAGAGCCAAAAGAGGCGATCGCCCACCTGCAAATCGGCATCATCGGTCGCATCAATCAACAGCGTTTGATGGTAACCATCTCCATCTGTGCCTGCATCTACGGCAATTGAATTGACCTTCACAATGGGCAAACTGACGATCCGGTTTAGATCATCTCCCCGTAGCGTATTTCTCAGGGCTAACGGTTGACTACCGTATATGCCACCGGATACTTGCAGGGACTCGGTACTCCAATGAATTGGTACTCGTGTGGGTTGTGCCGTGCTCAAATAAACGGGTAGGTCGTTCGACAATTGAATTGAGTATGGACTGCCTGCGGTCCATGCGACACAATCTCTAAACGACACATCACTCTTCGCTAGGTTGAAAAAATAAAGACTGGAATAGGGAATGACCCGAATGGGCGGTTCCCCTGGCATTACCCGTTTACCCACATTTTCGGAGTCTTCCACATCGGGAAACCGAAAACTACAGCCGTCAAATATAAATTTAGAAAATCTCGGCGAAACACAGAGTAAATGAAACTCTGATACAGGGGACGATTGAGCGGTCTTGTCATCACTGGTTATAAAGGGGCCATAGCTTTGAAAGGTACAGCCTTGAAAGTTCAGCACCATGCCATTGTTAACAATTAATCCTAGTGTTCCAAAATCTGGGGTTGATGGATTGCTAAAGTTAAAATTACAGCCGCTAAACGACACCGCAGCGATCAATGCAGTAGTGGAGCTAATATATCCAAAGCACCCCAGGCGGATCACGCCCTCGCAGTACTCTCCCGAAATTTTGCAGGGACCAGCGGATAATGGGGTAATGCGATATAGCATCCGGCAGTCTTTATATTGATTGGAGGTTAGGTTTAGCAGCGATGCCGTACCGACGCCAAAATCGGAAGTGGTAATGGCGGCAAATGCCCGATAAAACGACGAGTTACTGATATGACAGGCGCGAGCTTGAGTGGAGC
>JBFRWC010000413.1:0-11095 GCA_051439365.1 Leptolyngbyaceae cyanobacterium | reverse complement strand
AATCAGCCCAAAAATCAGCGACTGTCGCAGCGCCGACTTAATATTTTTCCAGGAGAGATCAAAGGCTTCGGTGGTGCTGATGGAGTCAGAACCACCAATCAGCCACAAAATCAGCCCAAAAATCAGCCCCAAAATCAGCCCCAAAATCAGCCCCAAAATCAGCCCCAAAATCAGCCCAAAAATCAGCCCAAAAATCAGCCCAAAAATCAGCCGATAGAGCCAGCGTAGGGGTCGTTGTTCGATCCAAGTGGGTTGCAACGCTTCAATTTCAAATTCCGTCGTTTCGGTCGCTTTCAGGTGACGGGCCAGCCAGCGCAGATAGTCGAGGGTGCGTTCTTTGCTGTAGGGCAGGGTGGTGTGGGTTTGCCGATAGCGACCCAACTGGCGCTGGATATATTGCTCAAACAGTTGCTCCTGGGACTGAATCTGGCTAGTATCTTCCTCCACGGCTTCCAACAACACATTCAGCAACAGGGGAGAACGCAATCCCGGCAAAGGTGGCGGTTTTGGCCCTGAGGAAGCCTCTTGACCATTCTCTGCCGCTGCTGCCCTGCGGTCCTCCGTTGGCACCGAGTGAACCGGGTCCAACAGTTCCCGTAACTTCGGACTTTGCTGAATCTGATCCCACAAATGGGGCCGACCCACCGCTTGGAAATAAGCCTGAATTTGCCCATCACTCAGGGGTTGCAAATACACCGCCCCCCCCAGATTCCACAGTTTTTGCGACTGACTGCGGTTGTCAGGTTTTTGACTGAGGCCATATTCATAGTTACGACAACAGACCACCACCAGCGGATAGCGACTGCGGGAGGGGTTGGGGGACTCGCTCAAGTTTTGGTTAATGGCAGCGATCGCCTGGTTCTGCCGTTTCAGCCCCATCTCATCCAAGCCATCCAGCAACAGGGCCAACGCTCCCCGCTGTAACCACACCCGACTCACCACCACGGGCACGTTGTACATCCGGTCCAGTTGCCTCACCACCCACTCATCCAAGGGTTGCTGTCGGGGATACCAAGCGGAACATTCCAACAAGACCGGGATCGGTTGATCTTCAGCGGTCTGGGCCTCTGTCACCAGGGTTTTGGCCAAATCCACCAACAGCGTCGTTTTCCCCGCTCCCGGCTGACCCAACACCAGCAACTTCCCTGCCGCATCCATCAACACCTGCCGCAAGGATTTCCCCAGCGGCACAGGTTGCGGTTCCCCATCCCCTTGGGCGAACCACCGCTGCGGTTGGAGAATTCTGACCGCTTTACCCGCCCGTTGCAGCAGCGATCGGTCGGGGGCTAGCTCCGGCTCGGTTTCAGCGTTCGGCACCAAACGTGGATTGTCCACCTGCTGCGGTTGCGGCTCCAGAGTCAACGGCACTGGCTCCTTCAGCCCATACATCAGCAGACTGTTCTGCCGCCGTTGTTCTATTTTTGCAGCCACCGCCTTCAGCAAATCTTGGCGCTGTTTGCTGTAATCCTGCTTAGACTCCTCAGGCTGTTGATGTTGATGTCGCAGTACAGCCCAGCCCAATTGCACACTGTCAAACAAAAACAACGCCAGGAAAACTGCCCGTCCAAGTCTTAACCACTGGGCAAAGGCAGGATTCAGGTCACTATCGCCCACTGCACTAGCGATCGCACCCAAGGCCACGCAGTAACCTAACAGTCTCAGCAGATAGATATTTTTGCCCGGAACATGACGGACTTGGGGTAAAGAACCGAGGATGTAGGAGATTGCAGCGGCGGTTCCCCCGATGATGACCAAGTTAAGCAGGTTGTCCATGAAGTAGATATCACGTCTATTTCCCCATTATGGCAAATGAGCAGAACGCGATCGCCACCTTACACCATGGGGCCAGCCTGCCGGAATAGGCTTATCCCTTCACGATCGCCCCAAAGTCCGCCAGCACCCGCGCATGGTTCCGCAGTAGCCCCAGCAAGTTCAGGCGATTCTGTCGAATTGCCGGGTTCTCATCCATCACCAAGACACTCTCAGGTCCATCAAAGAAGGTTCTAACGATGGGGGCAATTTCCGCTAGGCCATCCACCAGGGTTTGGTAATCCCGGTTGGCTTGGGCCATCTCAGTTTTGGGCACGAGGTTGGCGATCGCCCCATAAAAGGCTTGCTCCGATGGTTGCTGAAATTGGGCCGGATCAATGACTCCATCTGGATTGAGTGTCGTGGTATCTAACTCTCCCTGCTTCGCCAAGCGAGATGCCCGGTTCACGGTTTCGTAAATTTGATCGAGTATCCCGTTGTTACGAATGGCCTGGAGAAATTGGGCGCGATCGCGTCCGTCCCTCACACTGGTCAGCGCTCGGTTCGTATATTCGGGATCATCCTCTCCCAAGACGGCGTTGATTAAATCGTAATCAATTCCCTGCTCTTCTTGGAACAGACTACGGAGCCGCTGGAGGAAGAAGTCTTCCAGTTGGCTCTGTAATGACACGGTATCTCCTGATTTGATGTCATTGTTGACCACAAAGTCGGCGATCGCATCGCTCAAAAGCTGGTGCAGGTCTAAGCCTAAATCTCCGGCCCAGATCACGTTGACCACGGCATTGGCAGCTCGGCGAAGGGCGAAGGGATCGGAGGAACCAGAGGGAATCATCCCCAGACTAAAGATGCTAACCAAGGTATCGAGGCGATCGCTCAGGCCCACCACTTGCCCTGCCAGGGTTTGAGGCATCTTGTCATCGGCTCCCTTGGGTAAATAATGTTCGGCGATCGCATCCGCCACCATCTGGGATTCACCACTCGCTAGGGCATATTTTTGCCCCATCACGCCCTGCAACTCTGGGAACTCCCCCACCATTTGCGTCACCAAATCCGCTTTGCATAGAAGAGCCGCCCGTTCAATCGACGTGCAATCGCCTTCCTTTAATTGCAACTGGGTGATGATCCGCTGGGCGATCGCCACAATCCGATCCGCCTTGGCTTTCATTGACCCTAAATCCCGCTGGAACGTCACGGTTTCCAAACGGGGCAAGTAGTCCGCTAAAGCAACTTTGCGATCGGCATCAAAGAAGAATTTGCCGTCAGACAGTCGTGCCCGAATCACCCGTGCGTTACCCGCTGCGATAATTTCAGATTTCGCCGGATCACCATTGGAAATCGTAATAAAGTGGGGTAACAGTTCCACCGCAGCCAAGGGGGAACCCGGATCACTGCTTTCATTCTTGACCACCGGAAAATATCGCTGATGGCTCTCCATCTCTGTAATGGTGACTTCGGCGGGAATTTCCAGAAACTCGGCATCAAAGCTACCCACCACCGCCGTGGGATACTCCACCAAGTTGACGACTTCTTGCAGCAGGTCGTCGTCAATCAGAGCCGTGCCGTTGACCGATGCTGCCGCTTCATGGGTTTGAGCCACAATCAGGGTTTGGCGATGCTCTGGGTCCACGTCTACAAAGGCTTGGCTGAGGGTAGCAACATAATCAGTCGCACTGGGGATACTAACGGCACCAGGAGCCAGAACCCGATGGCCGTAGGAAAGGCGATCGCTCCCGCAGGTTTCCGATCCATTCTCGATCGTCAGCGGCAACACCGTCTCATCCAGCAGCGTCACCAGCCAGCGAATCGGTCGCGGAAACCGCAAATCACCATCGCTCCAGCGCATAAACCGTTTCCCTTCCAACCCAAAAATCCACTGGGGCACCAACTCCGTCAGTAATTCCGCCACCGGACGACCGACAATATTTTGGGTGACAAAGATAAACTCGCCCTTCTCTGTCTGCCGAATGTCAAAATCCTCTACCGATACGCCTTTGGACCGGGCAAATCCCTCTGCTGCTTTGGTGGGTTTGCCATCCTTGAACGCCGCTTTTGCCGATGGTCCTTTGATTTCCTCGCTGCGATCGGGTTGGCGATCGGGCAACCCTTGAATCAACACCGCTAGGCGACGGGGAGTGCCATAAACTTCCACCGATTCCGGCTCCAGATAGGCTTCGGTGAGGCTGGTAGGGATCAGCGATCGCCATTGCTCAAAGGCCGTATCCAAAAAGCTTGCGGGGAGTTCTTCAGTTCCAACTTCAAGGAGAAAAGTCGCCATAGGGATTTCAGCGGTTCAAGGGATAGGAGTGAATCATAGCAAAACACGGCACCATCCGTGTATCGTTTGGACCCACGCTGAAGAACTTTTGCCAGGGATTGGCTGGGGATTTGTTCGGAATGGGGGCGATCGCTGCCCCATTGAGCCGTACTTGAAATCGGGGTGGCAACCGGAGTGGCACAAGCACAATGGTGACGGTTTGAGGAACTTGCATCATCTTGTTACAATACTTCAGAAATTTATCAGAAATTTAAAAGATTGCGGTATGGTGATCAGAGTAGCGCTAACGATTGATTAATCTTCTACTTACCGTATATGACTTTGGCTTCATCCCGACCCGGATCATCCGATCAGCCCCATGCTCCCCATCACAAGGCAAAAGGCTTGCCACGGGGTAAAGTGCGTCCCGCCAAGGACTTGTGCAGTGATTGTGGTCTGTGCGATACCCACTATATCCATTACGTTCAAGAAGCTTGTGCTTTTATTAACCAGCAGGTGCCTGAATTGGAGGCACAAACCCACGGGCGATCGCGCAATCTCGACAGCGAGGACGACTGGTATTTTGGGGTGCATCAGGACATGATGGCGGCTCGAAAACAAGAGCCGATTGAGGGAGCGCAGTGGACCGGGATTGTCAGTTCCATTGCTATTGAAATGCTCACCAGTGGCAAGGTGGAAGGGGTGGTCTGTGTGCAGAATACGGAGAGCGATCGCTTTCAGCCTATGCCTGTGATTGCGCGATCGCCGGAAGCCATTCTCGCAGCGCGAGTCAACAAACCCACCCTTTCCCCCAATTTGTCTGTGTTGGAACTGATTGAACAGTCAGATATGAAGCGGGTGTTGGTGATTGGGGTCGGTTGTCAAATTCAGGCGCTCCGAGCAGTGGAGCAAAAATTGGGTTTAGAAAAACTCTACGTCTTGGGCACTCCCTGCGTGGATAATGTCACCCGCGCTGGCTTGCAGAAGTTTTTGGAAACCACCAGTCGCTCCCCCGAAACCGTGGTCCATTACGAATTCATGCAGGATTTTCGGGTCCATTTTAAGCATGAAGACGGTTCCACGGAGCTGGTGCCCTTCTTTGGCCTCAAAACTAATCAGTTAAAAGATGTGTTTGCCCCGTCCTGTATGAGTTGCTTTGATTACACCAACTCCCTTGCGGACCTAGTGGTGGGTTACATGGGGGCACCGTTTGGCTGGCAGTGGATTGTGGTCCGCAACGATCGCGGCCAAGAGATGCTGGATATGGTTCAAGATCAGATTGAAACCCAGCCCGTGATGAGTCAGGGCGATCGCAAAGCGGCGGTCCAACAGAGCATTCCTGCCTATGACAAAGGGGTGACCTTGCCGATGTGGGCGGCGAAACTCATGGGTGTGGTGATTGAGCGGGTTGGTCCCAAGGGCTTGGAATATGCCCGATTTTCCATCGATTCTCACTTTACCCGCAACTATTTATACGTGAAGCGCAATCATCCTGAAAAGTTGGAGGATCATGTCCCCGACTATGCCAAGAAAATTGTGGATCAGTATAAGTTACCGGAGTAGGGGACCGCACTGCCCATGCCCACCCCCAAGATCCTTCAGGAAAACGAATCCTACACGTTTCGCTCCTTTTTTGAGATGCCTTACGAGCCGGATCAGATTCTGGCGGAGTTGGGCTATCAGTTTGTGAGCGATCGCTTGGCTTTGCCGCAATCGCAGCAATCTCTCACCGCCTTTGCCCAACTCCAGCAGGACATTGAAGCCTCGCTCAAGTTGACGCGGCTGTCCAGTGAAACCGCCCGTCGTGAGGTAATGATTGCGCCGATTTTATTGGCGATCGCCCGGTTCTGCCAGTGCCAAATCCGATTGGAATACCCACTTCACGTTAACTCCTGGCTGAAAGGGAATCTGGATTATCTCTTGCGATCGCAACAGCGGTTGTTGGTAGTAGAGGCTAAAAAAGAGGACTTATCACGGGGCTTTACCCAACTGGCTGCTGAAATGATTGCGTTGGCGGAAGCGGAAGACCAGGAGATCGTCTATGGAGCCGTTACCATTGGCGATGGCTGGCGGTTTGGCCAACTCGATCGTACTACCCATACTATTACCCAAGATATTTTGCTCTACAGCGTTCCCTTGCAACTCGACCCACTCTTGCAAATTTTGGTGGGCATTGTCGAATCTTGCCCAGATGAGGCTACCCATTGATCCCATCTGTTGAGGTTCAAGATGGGAATGGGGGTGAGGCGATCGCCCTTCGCTAGGAATCAAGACAAGCAGTCATGGCCTGATAGTCTGGGAATCTACGAATGATTAGAACCTCTCTCTAGATTTGTGAGGTGTCGCATCATTTGTACTATAATGGAACGATTGATAGTTTGATGTCCTGCTGTAGTTTATCGGAAAACCAACATCATGGTCTTTTTATTCAAAGAGCGATATATTGACCTCCGCACTGATTTTGGCTTCAAACGCATCTTTGGCACCGAAGCCAACAAGCAATTTACCATTAACTTTCTGAATACTCTTTTACCTCCTCACCATCAAATTGAAGACTTATCCTTTCAAAAAACTGAAAACTTAGGGCTGACAGCATTGGATCGTCGGGCCATTTTCGATGTATTTTGTCAGGCGAGTAACGGTGACCAGTTTATTGTCGAAATGCAGAAAACCTGGCAATCCTTTTATAAGGATAGAAGCATTTTCTATGCTACGTTCCCAATTCAATCCCAGTCTACCCGGGGCGATTGGGATTATCAACTCACGCCCGTCTATACGATCTCGGTCCTCAATTTTGCCATGAATCGAGACTCTGATAACTCCGATGACTCCGATTTCATTCATACTGTTACGCTGAAGGATCAGCACGACCAATGCTTTTACGATAAGTTAACGTTTATCTACATTGAGCTTCCTAAATTTCGCAAGACAATGGAACAGTCTTTGTCTAATGACGATAAATGGTTCTATCTTTTCCGCCATTTACCTGAACTCATTCAGCAACCGCAACCGTTTAATGAACCCATCTTTGATGACCTGTTTGAGGTCGCTGAAATTGCGAATTTCTCCCCTGATGAACAGGATACCTATCAGTCAGCCCTAAAAACCTACCGCGATTTGAATAATGTGATGAATTCCGCTATCCAGGCAGCAGAGGCCAAGGCCATCGAGCAGGGCATTGAGCAGGGCATCGAGCAGGGCATTGAGCGGGGCATTGAGCGGGGCATTGAGCAGGGCATTGAGCAGGGCATTGAGCGGGGCATTGAGCAGGGCATTGAGCAGGGCATTGAGCAGGGCATTGAGCAGGGCATTGAGCGGGGGCAGCGATCGCTCATTCTCCGTTTGCTTTCTCGACAGTTGGGCGAGTTACCTCAACCCATAACGGATCAGTTAGACACCTTAACCTTGGAGCAACTAGAGACATTGAGTGAAGCATTGCTGGAGTTTCAGGCGATCGCCGATCTAGAGCAGTGGCTAGCTAACTGACAAATTGGTAGGGCCACGGCATCAAAGAAATAAATTTTTACTGTTTTGATATGTCTAAGAAATTCAGTAATCTCCCCAATTGTATTGCGAATAGAGAAAATTACCATAGTGATATTGAAGCTATCTCAGAATAGGAGCAAGTTCGCATGGGGCTATTTGATCGGGTGGGTCGGGTTGTCCGGGCTGAGATGAATGCTCGGCAAGTAACTCATGAAAATGCTTGGCAGAATACTGAGCGGACTGGAGGGTCGGCCTTGGCAGCGGGAGGAGCGATCGCTGGTGCGTCTGTTGGCAACGTCGGGGTTTTGGCTGGAGGGGCAGGGTACAGCGTTGGAGCAATTCCCTTGATTGCAGCAGGAACCTTGACCGGGGCTGCACTGTACGAGGCGTTGCGATCGCTAATCACTCAAGACGGATCATCTGCTGGAGTAGCAGCGCTGGGAGCAGCAGCGGGAGCAGGTACCTCAGCAGCAATCGGTGGGGTGGGTGTAGCGGCAGGAGGGGCAGCCATTGGGGTTGGCATGGCTGGAATGGCCGCAGGTGGAGCCGTGGTGGGACTGGGGTTAGTGGGCTTAAATCGACTGCTAAAACACAACCTTGATCCCGAAAAACTCATGGATACGGCCATTGAGCAAATGACGGATGATCTGGAAAAAGCTCGTCAATCCATGCTTGATATGCTGACCTTTCGACAGCAGTTTCGCGCTCAGGAAATTGCCACCAAACGGGAGATGCCCAAGTGGCACCGACACACACAATTTGCTTTGGAGAAAAATGATGAAAGCTTAGCAAGACAAGCACTAGAGCACGAAAAAGTCCAAGTTGATGCTTTGGCAAAGTTAGAAAACTATCTTGAGCGAGTCTCTGCTTCAATTGAAACGCTGCAACAAACTATTGAACGGCTAGAAGCCAAAATCCGTGAGGCCAAAACCTTGAAAACTTGGATGAGTTTTCAGATATCAAAAGGTTCCCTTCATCATTTGGGCAGCAGTTCTACGATGGGGGCATTTGAACGGATGGAACAGAAGGTACTGATGATGGAAGCCAAATCTCAGGCGGCAGCAGAAATAGGTGGGGCTAGCCTTGATGAGGTGATCGCCGAACTGGAATCCCCTGAGTTGGATGCAGAACTTGAAGCGATGAGACGGGCTATGTTGGGGGACAACCACTCTGAGATAACGGATCAGTCGGTCTCTGAAACACCCCAAACCAAACCCCAAGCTAGTGTTGTAGATGCAGAGCTAGAGGATTTGAAAGCACAGATGGAGAAGCTTTAGGCGATCGCTCACAACTGCAACAAACCAAACAATTCCCCAACCCGAAACGTAAATTCACCCATAAATGACGGCATTGGTAAGATATCCTCTGGTTCATCTAATACCGCCATCCCTTGATTGGATTGATGAATAAAAACGCCTCGATCCTCTGGATCAATGAGCCAGCCCATCTCAGTACCATTTTGCAGACAGCGGAGAATATTTTTAGTCACTCGTGTGAGTCCTTGACCGGGGGATAAAATTTCGATGGTCCAATCTGGGGCAAGGGGAAAAACATCGGCGATATCTCCTGTCTCGTCGGTGGGGATGCGGTCCCAGGTAAACACAGCGATATCGGGTACGATGGCGCTGCCACCAAACGTGCAACGCAGTTCAGGAAAGGCACGGGCAATTTTTGGGGGTCTGGTCTGAGTATTGATCACTGTGGCAAATTCTAGCTGTAATGTGCTGTGTTTTCCCTGTGGCATTGGTTTTTGAATAATGTGACCATCGATAAATTCACTGGCGGGTTTGGTTTCCGGTAAGCGAAGAAACTCGTCTAAAGTAATTGCTTTGGTGGGTGCTTGAACCATTGGCGCTATCCTTGGTGATTAGTATGTATTTATTGTAGCGATGATGAATGGATGGGCTTGGGCGATCGCCCCAATACTGAATACCGACAGTAGCCAGATCAATATTCAGGATCAATACTTATCGCCCACAGCCTAAAAATCCATTGGGAATGCACTGTCAGGCAGATGGCTGAGAGATGGTGCCTCTTTAGATACCAGGTTCCTTAGAGTGCTTTGACCAGGGAACCCTAGTGTCATCTAGTTCAGGATTTTGGAATTCAATATTGTCCAAGTCCTCATAAGATCGCTTAGGCTTGGGAAACCCAGTGTCATTGAAACCATTAGAGTTTTGGAATCCAATATCGTCCAAGTCCTCATAAGATCGCTTAGACTTGGGAAACCCAGTACCGTTAAAACCATTAGAATTTTGGAATTCAATGTTGTCCAAGTCTTCATAAGATCGCTTAGACTTGGGAAACCCAGTATCGTTAAAACCATTAAGATTTTGGAATTCAATACCGTCCAAGTCTTCATAAGATTGCTTAGACTTGGGAAACCCAGTATCGTTAAAACCATTAAGATTTTGGAATTCAATGTTGTCCAAGTCTTCATAAGATTGCTTAGGCTTTGGGAACCCAGTATCGTTGAAGCCATTAGGATTTTGGAATTCAATATCGTCCAAGTTCTCATAAGATTGCTTAGGCTTTGGGAACCCAATATTATCGAGTTCATTGGAGTTTAGGAATTCAAGATCGTCAAGTCGAGCGGATTGAGGTTTTATGCTGGCTTCGAGGGCTTTTCTAGTACGCTTATCGTTGGCGATCGCCCCCTCCACCTTTGGCCACAGTTGCTCTATTTCCCTGACAAGTTTCTCTGCATCATAGGGATTCCGAGGGGTTGACTGAATCAAGCGTTTAGCTTCGTCAATTTGATGGGATAGTTGCTTGCCTAGCGCGTTAGTGGTGGGACTGATAAGGTTAATATAATCATGATTAAGCTGGCCCAGCATTTGCCGGACCGGACCGCTGAGGACAGCGTATTTTTGCTCGACTAACCCATGCTTTTGGCCTAGACGGTCACGAATTTTTTCTACCCGACCCAACTTGGCTTTGGCCTCACGAAGCAACTCCTCCACAGGGGCTAACCTCTGGGTCGCAGAGAGAATCTGAGCCTGATCCATGTCGTCATTGGCGCTGTTGAGGGCGCTGGTCGCTTGGTCAAGTAGCCGGATCACCAGTTGGTCATTGTCTACAATAGTCTGGCCTGCATCCAGTTCTGAGACAGCGATTTCTAGGGCTGCTGGGGTATAGGTCTGTTGCAACGTCGCAAGAGTCGGGACGGTCGTTTCCTGGCAATGACGGCGGAGACGGAAAATCTGATTCGTCAAGAGCGGCTGTTGCGCCTGATAGTCATTCATGGCCTTGTTGGTCGCCTTAACCAAGTGATGGGCGGTTTGGATTTCAGCCTTGATGGTCTCCAGATGAGATTGCGATCGCCCTACGTTGCCCTCATCCAACAGCGTTTTCAACTCATCCAGGTGAGCCTCGGCAATTGCAATCGGCTCAGACGGATCATGCCCTGGTTCTCGCAAGACCCTATCTGGGATTCCAGTTTGAAATTGTTTGAGGGATTGCAAGGTGTGGCATAGTTGCTGTCGAGATTGTCTGACCGCAGCGATCGCATCACTGATTTGTTGGGGAGCGATAGTACGTCGCTTCTCATCAAGCGTCACAATGGCGTTGATGCGATCGCCCAAC
>JBFRWC010000412.1:0-3718 GCA_051439365.1 Leptolyngbyaceae cyanobacterium | reverse complement strand
GGGCAAAGCCGACGGGGTAGACACCATCCGAGGCTTTAACCTTCGCCAAGATAAACTCCGATTCAAGGGCATTCGTTCTAACCGAGTTGACTTTACTCAACAAGGAAAAAATACCTTACTACAAGTGAATGGTGAAGACCTTGCTGTCGTCAGAGGGACGGATGCCACTGAACTAGCCGAATTATTTGGCTAAACCGCGATTCCCCGAAGAGCCTCTTAACTTTTGCAAATTCTCGCTCGAAGCGTTCCAGAAAGGCCACTCGGCCATAGTCAGGACGGGTGGCAATATCGGTCGTATGCAGATGCTCTCCATTGGCATCATACAGGCTGATGGTCTCCACCATCGCTTGGGGAATAACGGTTTGACACCAGATGTATTGTTCTACAAATCCAGTGGTCTGAACCAGCTTTGCTCCTGGTATCTGGATGCCCTGCGGAACATGGCGATTGAGGTGTTGCTGCCAGTGTATGGGTATTGTGACCATATCGTGAAGCGAGAGTATGATCGTGCTGCCGGAGTTCCCGAATATTGGATGATGAATCCGGGAGAGTAGCAGCGATCGCACCGATTCGTGATGAGCTTCATTGAGGTGATTGACGCTGAGTGGGACTATCTGACGATAGATGAACGGCAGGAGATGGAGGGGGCGATCGCCCCTTCCTAGCCACCGTTGCCAACGACTGGTATGATTGCACTGTCTTGTTCTGGCACAGGCACTATCTTCTTAATACGGAGTAATCTTGATCCATGTCCACCTCATCCTCCTACGCCGTTTCCCCATGGTTGACTTGCTATCAACCCCAGCCCCAGGCCCAACTGCGTTTGTTTTGCTTTCCTCATGGTGGCGGTGGTCCCCAAATTTATCGGGACTGGGCCAAGGCGCTACCGGACCAGATTGAGGTGTTTGCGCTGAACTTGCCGGGACGGGGCAGTCGTCGGGCTGAACCCGCCATTACCCAGATGGACGATTTGGCGGCAACGATTGTCACCGCCCTGAAAGGTCATTTGGATAAGCCGATCGCGTTTTTCGGCCATAGTGTGGGAGCGCTGGTGTGTTTTGAAACCGCCCGACGGTTACGGGCGGCGGGGCTGCCGTTGCCGATTCGACTGTTGGTTTCTGCCCACAAAGCACCCCACGAGTCTCTAACGCAACAGGCGACCTATTCCCTCCCCGATGCGGAACTGGTGCAGTTTATCCGGAGTTTGGGGTTGGTGCCGGATGACGTGCTGGACAATGAGGAACTGGTCCAGTTCATTTTGCCACCGATCAAAGCAGATTTTGAGGTGTCGGAAACCTATCAGTATCAAGAGGAACCCCCGTTGTCTTGCCCGATCTCAGCGTTGGGTGGGACCCAGGATGGGGCGGTCGCTGCCAGTGATTTAGAGGCTTGGCGGGGATATACGGCGGCTGATTTTTTTGTGCAACTCTATGATGGGGATCACTTCTATACTCAGTCTCAGGAAGAAGCGTTACTGCGCGATATTCAAACACTCTTGCTAGCAGACCTGAAACATTTACCCCTTTCGATTGTTGAAGGAGAGCAGAGTCCCTATCCAGAAAAGTGTCTGCATGAGTTGTTCCGAGAACAGGCCAAGCAGCATCCTGATGAAGTGGCGATCGCCGACCCCCACCAGCAGCTCACCTTCCGCGAATTGGATGAGTGTACCGATCTGTTAGCTCGTCACCTCCAGCGCCACGGCACCGTGGTAGATAGTATTGTCGGTATCTACATGGAAAGCAGTGTGGAATATGTGATTGCTTACCTGAGTATTCTGAAAGCGGGTGGGGGTTACATGACCCTGGAAACCGCTTATCCGGAGGCACTGCTGCAACGGGCACTGACAAAGGCAGAACCCGTGTTTGTGTTGACGAAGAAGGCGTGGGGCGATCGCCTTCCCTCAGACTGGCAAACCCCAGACAAAATATTAGCTTTGGATACCCAGTGGCAAACGAAGCTCCAGCAGGAGAATCTACCGCCCTTGGATCATGATCGGGCCTTACCCACCCCCGATAACTTGGCCTATTGTGTGATGACATCAGGGACCACCGGGCAACCCAAAGTGATTTTGGCTCCCCATCGCGGGGCGGTCAATTCTTATTATTGGCGCTATCATTACCATCCTTATGAACCGGGGGAACGAGAAGCCTGTAACGTATTCTTTGTGTGGGAAGTCATCCGGGCCATCCTTCAAGGACATTCCTCTTACGTGATCCCTGATGAGGTGATTTACGATCCGTGGAAACTGGTGGAGTTTTTGGAAACCTATCAGATTACACGAGTCCTCTTCACTCCTTCACTGTTGGAACAAGTTCTCAATACCCCCAAGCTGGATCTGGAAACACGTCTCCACCACCTCAACATTGTCTGGCTCAATGGTGAAGTGGTGCCTACGGAGCTACGCAATCGCTTTTTCAAACGCCTGCCCAACATCAAGCTGCTAAATGACTACAGTATTTCTGAATGCCATGACGTGTGTACTTATGATCTAGCGGATTTAGATCTAACCCTCTTTCCCAAATACACCACCGTAGGCTTCCCCATGTCCAATGTTTATCTTTATTTGTTGGATAACGATCTGAAGCCAGTGCCCCAGGGTATGTTAGCGGAAATTTACGTTGGCGGCGATTCCCTCGCTATCGGCTACTTAAATGATCCGGAGAAAACCGCTGAGCGCTTTGTGCTAGACCCGATCCGCAACGATGGCTCACGCCTGTTCCGCACCGGAGATCTGGGACGAATTGCTGCTGATGGCACCCTGGAGATTAAGGGGCGGGTCCAGTTTATGATTAAGCTGCGGGGCTACAGTATTGTCCTGAGTGCGGTGGAAACCACGATTATCGATCACCCAGCGGTCAATTCGGCGGTGGTGCTGACCAAGGATAACCCTGACACCCAGCAACCGGAAGCGTTGGTCGCCTACATTGTTGGTAATGGCACCCTTGCCGATGGGGCGATTGGGCAAGAATTGCGTCGCTATCTCAAGAATCAACTCCCCCATTACGCCATCCCCTCCTACTTTATCCCCATTCAAGAATTGCCGCTGAATGATGTGACTGGGAAATTAGATCGGAAAAAGCTTCCCCATCCCGATACCGTAGTTCCTCGTCCATCCACTCCTGGGGCAACCACAACTCCGGTCCCCACCACGACAACCCGTTTATCCACCCTAGAGCAGATCATTACTGATGCTTGGGAAACGGTACTGCATGTGCGTAGCAGCGACGCGACCGATAATTTCTTTGACCTGGGTGGCCATTCGCTATTGGCGATTCAGATGTGTACGGCCCTGTCGGAGCAACTGAACGTGACTGTTTCCGTGATTGATGTCTATGAATATCCCACGGTGCGATCGCTGGCCCAGTTTTTGCAGCCCCAGGTGAAAGGAACCCTGGTGGCAAATCTAGTAGATGGTGAGCAGAATGGTGGTCCCACCTCCACTGTTTCTCAAGGGCTATCTCAAGGGCTATCTCAAGGGCAATCCCGCACCACCAGCACCACCATTGCCAGCACCACCATCGCCAGCACCGCCATCGCCAGCACCAACGTTACTAGCACCGACATTGCCATTATTGGCATGGCCTGTCGCTTCCCTGGAGCCAATGATCCAGAGACCTTTTGGCAGAACTTAGCCAATGGGGTCTGCTCCATCCGTGAACTATCCGAAGCGGAACTAGAAGAGAACGGCATTCCACCTGCGATCTATCAAGATGAGAAC
>JBFRWC010000411.1:0-9692 GCA_051439365.1 Leptolyngbyaceae cyanobacterium | reverse complement strand
CTATAGGGCTTAGTCTATCACGACGAGCAAAAGCTAAATATCGCCCAGCCCTTGATTCCTGACGGTTTTTAATTAAGTTTTATATGTTAACTTTTATTTCTTTTACAACTTAATCATCCTGTTCTCTGAGGTCAAGACAGGGTGCTGGTAGTTTAGAACGACTTCAGGAGATCGTTGAAACGGAGTGTTCAAGGGCAGGCACGGGAAGCTTGAAAAACTTAGCGATTGTTTCAGAATTTTTGTGCTCTCTGATACAAAATGCCAATCATCCAGTTCTTTAGGATGTTGCAGGTGTAACTGGGGTCTTCGACAAACTATCTCAGATCTCAGTGTGCAGCTTAGCTCAACGGACGACAAAGCAAGTGGCAGACTAAAGTCTACGAACACTCTCTCTGTGTAAGTAGCAACGACGCTACTAGGTGGCAACGACGCTACAGCCGACAATCGCGAAGCCTCAACAGTGCTTTTCAGATCGGTGCCTGTGCTTTGTGTTTGGCCTTGTCTCAAAGGCGATCGCTAGACCGTTGAGTACGACCAACACAAATACCGGATGATGTTTAGGGAGGAGTTTGAATGAGCACGGTAGCCGAAATTTTGGGGATGATTGGTCCCGATAAAATTAAAATGGTCGATCTGAAATTTATCGACCTACCAGGGATATGGCAGCATCTGACCCTGAACTACGACCAGATTGACGAGGATAGTTTTGAGGCTGGGGTTGCGTTTGATGGGTCTAGTATTCGGGGATGGAAGGCCATCAACGAGTCAGACATGATGATGGTGCCAGATCCCAAGACGGCTTGGGTTGACCCATTCATGAAAGAGCCTACCCTCAGCATGATTTGCACGATTAAGGAGCCGCGTACCGGGGAGTTGTATTCCCGCTGCCCCAGGGCGATCGCTCAAAAAGCCGTCGAATACCTAGCCACCACGGGGATCGGCGACACCGCCTTTTTCGGTCCTGAAGCTGAGTTCTTCATTTTTGATACCGCTCGCTTCGACCAAACTGAAAATAAGGCTTTCTACTACGTCGAGAGTGCTGAAGGCCGTTGGAATTCCGGCGCAGAAACAATCTCACAGGGAACACCCAATGGCGATCAGGTATTTGGCAACAAAGCTTACAAACCGGGATACAAGCAAGGGTACTTCCCCGTTGCGCCCACTGACACCTTGCAGGATATCCGGACTGAAATGTTGCTGACGATGGCCGACTGCGGCGTACCGATTGAAAAGCACCACCATGAAGTAGCCACCGGGGGGCAGTGCGAACTAGGGTTCCGGTTTGCTGACATGATTAGTGCAGCAGACTACTTAATGACCTACAAGTATTGCATCAAGAATGTTGGTACGAAGTATGGCAAGACCGTGACGTTCATGCCCAAGCCTTTGTTTAATGACAACGGCTCCGGAATGCACACGCACCAATCGATTTGGAAAGACGGCCAACCCCTCTTTGCTGGGGATAAGTATGCTGGCTTGAGCCAAATGGCGTTGTACTACATCGGTGGAATCTTGAAGCACGCTCCGGCTTTGTTAGCGTTCACGAACCCGACCACTAATTCATACAAGCGGTTGGTTCCTGGCTTTGAAGCTCCAGTGAATTTGGCTTACTCCCAAGGAAACCGCTCTGCGTCGGTGCGGATTCCGCTCTCTGGGGACAGCCCCAAAGCCAAGCGTCTGGAATTCCGCTGCCCCGATGCAACCTCTAACCCTTATCTGGCGTTTGCGGCGATGCTGTGTGCCGGGATTGACGGGATCAAGAACCAGATTGATCCCGGTCCCTCCTTGGATAAGGATATCTATGATCTCAGCCCTGAGGAATTGGCTAAGATTCCATCGACCCCTGGCTCTTTAGAGGATGCTTTGAGCGCATTGAAGGATGACAGCAAGTTCTTGACGAGCACTGGAGTGTTTACAGAGGACTTCATTGACAACTGGATCACTTACAAGATTGACAACGAGGTGAACCCCATGCGGCTGCGGCCTCACCCCTATGAGTTTGCGTTGTACTACGACTGCTAAGGGATGTTTCAAAAAAGAATAGACCACTGTAGGGTGCTGTTAGCGCCAGCGTAACGCACCGTAAGCTGGTACTGTCTTCGCCGAAACACCCAAGTGCTGAGAACAGGAAAGGGGATGGTCGTCAACGCCCACACCATCCCCTTTAACTTTTCTATTCCCCGTACACGCGACCGTTGTAAAGATTCATCGCGTTTTCCACGCCTTTGTTGGTGCTGAGAGCGATCGCATCACCCACCCAATCTAAGATGCCGTCGATCACCTTCGCCTCGGTAGCAGAAAAACGACCTAGGACATGGGAAACCACTTGCTGATCGGGGTGACCCGCTGGATGGGCTGGGGGACCAATTCCAATGCGTAATCGGGGAAACTCTTGGCTATTGAGGTGGGCGATCGCCGATTTCATTCCGTTATGACCACCTGCCGACCCTGCCAATCGCATTCTCATCCGTCCCACTGGCAGGTCCATATCATCATAGATTACCAAGACAGACTGGGGTTCCAGCTTAAACCAATCTAGGGCAGCGCGGATGGCCTGACCCGATCGATTCATGTAGGTCAGAGGCTTCAGCAGAGCCACCTTAACACCGGGACGGGCAAACCCCTCGCCAAAGTTAGCATTAAAGCGACGCTGCTCCGCTATCGAGATCTGCCAGCGGTGAGCGAGACGGTCGACAGCATCAAAGCCAACATTGTGTCGGGTTTTATCATATTTTTTGCCCGGATTCCCTAGCCCGACAATCAGCCGAGGAATAATGATACTGTCCGCAGATAAATCTCCCATATGCTCACTAGACTTGCTAAAAAGAACGGGCCAAAAGAACGAGTCAATTGCCTAGCCCTAGCCCACCGTTTCATTCACTGCATCATTGGCTGAGGCTGTCGGAGGAGTTGCATTACTCTCAACCAGGCTATCATCCCCGGAGTTAGAAGATAAGACAGGGGAGTCTGATGCAGGTGAACCATCCACAATTGGGTTGCTGGCAGCACTTAACCCTTCTGCATCTGATGCCTCACCATCACCTGAGCGGATTGCCTTTGGCTGAGGCGGCTCAATCGTAGCCGTCATCGGCTCTTTGACGACCTGCTCTATTTTTTCTACTTCTTGCTTAAACTCACTCTCAAACTCTTTGGTTGCATCCTGGAAGCTCCGAAGTGCTTTGCCCAAACTCCGCCCAATTTCCGGCAACTTTCTGGGGCCAAACACGAGTAAGGCCACAATAAAGATGACGGCCATCTCAGGCAACCCAATCCCAAACACATTCATTGCTGAGCCTCCTAACTTCCTCTTTCAGACTGAAACGTTCAAAGCCTAACCTACTCCCAATCTTGGGCTAACGCCAGCGTCCCTTCACTCGCGGACACCGCCATGAGTGAAGGGACGATCGCTAGATGATTTGCTCAACCTGGCTGCTTGTTTAAGCTGGATTACTTACCCAGCGTTGTCCAATCAACGTCTAGCCCTTCCAGAATGAGCGATGAATTGTAAACCTGGAGGATGATGAGCAAGAATACGAAGAAAAGGAGCATGAAGACTCCCATCAAAGGAGTCGTTCCCCAACCAGGGGTGACCTTACCATACTCAGAGTTCAAGGGCCGTAGAAGATTTCCCAATCGCGTCCGCTGTGCCATAAGTGACCTGTTGTTGTAAATAGCTTATAAGATGTTTACGAACCGTAATATAATATGAAATATACCACTCATTAGGATCTTGTGATAACTCATTATGGAACCTGCAATAGTTTTTAGTATTTCATTGGCTGCCACGGTGATTGCCGTAACTGGGTACGCGCTCTACATCTCGTTTGGACCTCCTTCTCTGGAGTTGGATGATCCTTTCGAGGATCATGAAGACTAGCCCGTCACTCAGGTTAGTCCACCGTTATTCCGAGCGATAAACGAGAACCGGCCCCACGACTCCGGTCCGGGGTTGACTCTGTTAATTCAAAGGGACAAAACCAAGCCGAGACCCGATCCATGACGTTTGTCATGGATCGGGTCATGACGTTTGCTGTAGGCAGTGAAGGTTCCCCCTTCACTAGGATATGACTAGGCAAAGGCGGCACTAGACTCAGGCCCCTTTTTCCCTGAGGAACTTGGGCCGAATTTGGAAGGCGATCGCCATTGCCCACCGTCGCGTCATCCGTTTAGCAGCCAGCACCAGTCATGACAGTTTCACCCTTCCCCTTTTGTGTCAGATTACCGTTCCCTGAGTTATTCCGCGTAGAGTCGCTGAAGCGAGATCAGGCTCCACTTCAACCCAGATTCTCCCCCCACGCCCTGGCAATGCTGCGATCGCTCCCCCGAACGACCTTTGGTCATCAGTGGTTGGCTGATTGGGAAGGACAGCGGTCTTCAGACCTGAACCATCCGATAGGAAACCGTAGCCTGTACTACGCCAGCTTACGTGTCCTGACTGGCTATGGCCCCGATACTATGGGTACGGCTGAACTTTGTGCGTTCTTGCTGGGTTGCCAAACTGACCCACGGTCTGCGGCAGTGAACCTGAATAGGCTTCTAGCCTTGATCTGGCCCTGGTTGACCCACCCAGGATTACCCGACCCAAATCCTAGTCACACCAAAGTCTGGTCTCGGCTACACTGCGCCTATCGCCGAGGTCGTCGTTCTTGGTTTGCCCTCCACGATTGGCAACCCCAGTCGTTAAGCGATTTACCCTTAGAATATGTACGGCGCTGGTTTCACATCTCTGCTGAGAATGGGGATAGCGATCGCTCCTAACTAAGGTCAATATGGCAGGTTAGGTATCCCCACAATTCCCAACTCCTAAGAAAAGCACGCTACTCCTCTGGGAAAACCCCTCCCTGTGTCAAAATAGTTGGGTTCTCCCTCATGCAGCAAGGCGAGTGGTAAAGCATCATGACGAAGTTTGTATTTGTCACGGGCGGCGTGGTGTCAAGTATTGGCAAGGGCATAGTCGCCGCTAGTTTGGGGCGGCTGCTCAAGTCGCGGGATTACTCAGTCTCCATCCTTAAGCTCGACCCCTATATCAATGTTGACCCCGGCACCATGAGTCCGTTTCAGCATGGGGAGGTCTTTGTCACAGAAGACGGAGCTGAAACCGATCTGGATTTGGGCCACTATGAGCGCTTCACCGATACCTCCATGTCACGGCTCAACAGTGTGACCACTGGGTCGATTTACCAGGCGGTCATCAATAAGGAACGACGGGGGGATTACATGGGGGGAACCGTGCAAGTGATTCCCCATATTACCCAGGAAATTCGGGAACGGATTCATCGAGTCGCCCGGAACACGAACCCTGACGTGGTGATTACGGAAATTGGGGGCACCGTGGGGGATATTGAATCGTTGCCATTTTTGGAAGCCATTCGCCAATTTCGGAAGGATGTTGGTCGTCATGACTTGCTATACATGCATGTGACGCTGCTGCCATGGATTCGAGCGGCAGGGGAAATGAAGACCAAGCCCACTCAGCATTCGGTGAAGGAACTGCGATCGATTGGGATTCAACCCGATATCTTGGTGTGTCGTTCGGAGCGCCCCCTGAAACCAGGGATCAAAAAAAAGCTATCAGAGTTTTGTGATGTCCCCGAAGAATGCGTCATCACCTGTAAGGATGCAGGCAGTATTTATGAGGTGCCCTTAGTCCTGGAGGAAGAAGGGTTAGCCAACCAAACCTTGGATATCTTGCAAATGGAGCAGCGATCGCCCGATCTGGCGAACTGGCAGACGTTAGTGGATCGGATGTATCGTTCTGAGCATTCCGTGGAAATTGCCATTGTGGGCAAGTATATCCAGCTCAATGATGCTTACCTGTCAGTAGTGGAAGCCCTGAAACACGCAGCGATCGCCTCCACCACTGCCCTGAAAATTCGCTGGGTCAACTCAGAAGATATTGAAACCTACGAGGCCCATTCTTACCTCCAAGGGGTGCATGGCATCGTGGTTCCCGGTGGCTTTGGCTCTAGGGGCATTGAAGGCAAAATCAAAGCCGTGGAATATGCCCGGACCCAGAACATCCCATTTTTAGGCTTGTGTTTGGGGATGCAGTGTTCCGTGGTTGAATGGGCTAGGCATGTGGCGATCTTGGAACAGGCTCATAGTGCTGAATTTGATGAGCAAACGGCTAACCCCGTGATTAACCTCTTACCCGAGCAACGAGACGTCGTAGATTTGGGCGGCACCATGCGTCTGGGGTTGTATGCGTGCCGTCTATTGCCCGATAGCTTGGCGGCAAGTCTCTATCAAACTGAAGTGGTATACGAGCGCCATCGCCATCGTTACGAATTTAATAATACCTACCGCAATTTGTTCCTAGAGACCGGGTTTGTCGTCAGCGGCACGTCGCCTGATAACCGCCTAGTCGAAATTATTGAACTACCGTCTCACCCATTTTTTATTGCCACCCAGTTCCACCCTGAGTTTCAGTCCCGCCCCAGTGCTCCCCATCCTCTATTTGATGGTTTGCTCAAAGCGAGTTTGGCCCATGACCAAACAAAGGGGAAGTCTCCTGAACCCCGCGAAGCCTCGGTGATCTCGTCTTAGTGATCTCGTCTTGAAAGGCGACCGATGACCCTCAACTGTAAAGGGAGTTGGCATTTTATTACGAAACCTGTCAGGCTACAGCCACACTTTCCAGTTTGTGGAACAGTAGGGAAGGAATTGCTTCATTGCAATGAGTGCTTGTCCGGTCCGGTGCCGGACTTTTTTATGGCTTCCAATAATACTCTTGTCCTATGACTCAATCCCTATCTGAGAGCGCCTCCGCGACTATCCATCCGGTTGCTTCTCCTGCTGAGCAAGAATTATTCCTCAACGTTCCCGCCCATGTCTATGCCCAGGATCCCAACTGGGTAGCACCGCTGCGGAGTAGTGAAGCCAAGTATTTAGCGGCAGATAATCCGTTTTTGGAGTATGGCTCCTTGCAAGCGTTTGTGGCAATGCAGGATGGGATGCCTGTGGGTCGGATTGTGGCCTCAGTGAATCAGCGTTTGATTGACAAAGAGGGCTATGCAGTCGGGCTGTTCGGGTTTTTCGAGTGTGTGGAAGATGGAGCGATCGCCACTCTCCTATTCGATCAGGCTTCCGACTGGCTACGACAACAGGGCATGACCCATGTGCGTGGTCCCATTGACCTATCGACCCATAACCGCTGCTTGTTCTTGGTAGATGGGTTTGATTCGCCGCCGATGATGATGATGCCCTACAATCCGCCCTACTACATCCAGTTTGTCGAGCAAAATGGCTGGGTCAAAGCCAGGGATGCCCATGCCTATCTGCTGGATCTCACCCAAGACCTTGATCCAAAATACGAAAAGGGCTACCGCATTGCCTGTCGCTCTGGGATTACCTTCCGCACGATCAACCTCAAGGGTGAAGCCTTTTGGCAAGATGTAGACAGTATGTATCACCTGTTTACCACCACCTTTGCCAACAATTGGAGTTCCACCCCCCGCACCCTAGAGGAGTTTCGAGAGGAAGCCAAGGAATTGCAATCAGTGGTGGACCCGGATATTTTTTGGATTGCCGAATATGAGAGCAAAATGGTGGGCTTTTTTATGGCGCTGCCGGATTACAATATTGCCCTGAAGCGGGTTAACGGGCGACTGAATATTTGGGGGATTCTCAAGTTTCTCTGGTATCGTCGCCAAATTAACCAAGGGAGAGTGCTGGTAATCTGCGCCCTGCCGGAACACCGTCGCCGCATGGTGCCCTTGGGGTTAATTTACTTGGGAATGACCAGCGGGACGAAAAAATCTAAGCCCTATCGGCAAGCAGAATTAGGATATATTTACGAGGACAATTCGCCCTCGCGCCACATAACAGCAGCCACTGGGGCGAAGATTTACAAGACTTACCGGGCTTACGAAAAAGCACTGTAACGAGTTTGCCTCTACTCCGATGGGTGAATCAGAACGACGCTAGTAACACTCCATGAATCATTTCTTGCCTGACACCCTTGAAAATATGGCGGGACTCATTCCCAACATCGCGGGATGGATTCCGGCCATTATTTTGCCAACTGCCACCATTTCCCAGTTGGTTAAACTTACCCGTAGCCAGTCGGTAGAAGGGGTCAGCCTTACGACATGGCTCCTTTTCGGTATTGCCAACGTTGGCCTTTACATCTTTACTGAGAAATACTTTACCTTACAGGCCCTGGTTGGGTTGTTGGGAACTGCGATGATGGATTTTGTGATTGTTGCCATCATTGTCCTGATGAAAAGCAACAATTTCTCAAAGAGTGAGGGTTGATAACAGCGATCGCCCCTTACCCATTCGGATGATTGACCTCCTCAGCATCGTCCGCGATCGCCTCCACGTCCGCCCCTTCCACTGCACGTCCATCCTGAAACTCACTTGCGTCACCGACTTCCAGCGGTTCAATGGTCTTCGGTTGATCCCCTGGCTGGCCATCTGGCTGATCACTGAACCAATCGGCTGTCGCTGTGAGCAACACCGGAGCCTGCTGACACCGATCCAACACATCGCAAATCAATGCCTCCTGAATCCAGATTTTGGAGACCACCGCTAGGGGAAGCGCCAAAATTAGGCCCAGGGGACCGAGAAAACTGGCGAAGAATAACTGGGCCACTAAGGTTGCTGCTGGGAGCATGGACACCTGATGCCGCATCACCATCGGGCTAAACCAGTAGCTCTCCAGATTTTGCACCACCACGTAGAGAGCAATCACCCCCAACGCCTTCCCTGGGACGTCGATATCAATCAGAGCGACGAAGACGGGAAAGATCACGCTGATAGTCGGACCAATATTGGGAATGACATTAAACAATCCCGCCAGCAAGGCATGAGCTAGAACTAAGTCAATGTTCAACAGCCGCAGACCAACCGCACAACTAATGGCAACAAAAATCGAACTGAGGAGGACTCCCCCCATCCAGGCTAGGAGGATTTCCTCACATTTGGTCAGAATTTCGTCCGCACGACGGCGGTAAAACGAGGGGAAGAGCAGCAACAACAAGTGACGATAGCCAGATGGATCGGCCAAAATCATAACCGTCAGGACCACAACTAATAAAATTTGGAGGGCGATCGCGCCCGTGCTGGAAAAGAAAACCAAAAAGTTGCCAAACACCTGCTGAATGATGGTGCCGATCTGCTGCACCATGTCACCCACCGCAGGCAGTTCCAGTTCATCTAACACCTCTGTCACTGGAGGGAACCAGTCGGGCAGTTGGGCATCTAGCTCAGCAATTCGTAGCGTTTGCTGCCAGGTATTTACGGCGGCAATTCCTTTGGGAATCAACTCTCCCAACTCCAAGACTTGATCAATAAAAGGCGGCAGGATCAGTGCCGTCAGCAGTCCTCCCCCAACGATGACAATGAATAGAGTCACTAATACCGATCGCCCCCGCTGAAGCTTGAGTCGCCGTTGCAGCCAGCGCACCAGGCTATTGAGGGCTGTCGCCAGCACAATCGCCATGAAGAGCAGCAGCAACATTTCCCGAAACTCCCAGAGGATAATCAAGCTGATAACCAAGCCTAGAAAACCAATCCAGTCAAATAATTTCATAGGTGTCTTATGAGTAATCTAAAACGATTTTAGTTTGCGTATTTTGGTGGGGGGTACCCCCCCCCCCCCGGGGGGGGGCCCCCAAAAAAAAATTGCAACCCCAGATAATTTTGGTTTGTTTTTGGTTGTTTGTGGGGGGGTGTTAAAGGGGCGAGGT
>JBFRWC010000410.1:0-3418 GCA_051439365.1 Leptolyngbyaceae cyanobacterium | reverse complement strand
TTAATCCTCAGTGGTCACGGAGAAGTATTTGCCACCTAAAGCTGTTCACTCACACCAGTACATTCGGTACCGATTTCTAGTTCAAGTTGTCCGTTAAACCATTTTTAAGTCAAGGAAAACGATTATGTTGAGCGAACTGTTGACAAAGCGGCTATCCCTTCTGACTGCCTCAGCAATAGGTGCAAGTCTGATTGCAAGCTGTAGCACACCCACAGCGACCACTGACAGTGCTGAAGGCGAGGTTTGTGCGCCCGAATTTGCAGAGCTTGAATTCGGTATTCTCTCCACCGAATCCGCAGAAAACCTTAGACCCCAGTGGGACCCCTTCTTGAAAGATATGTCTGACGCATTGGGTCGCCCCGTCATTGGGTTCTACGCCACTGACTACGCAGGTGTGATTGAGGGCATGGGTGCAGGTAAAGTTCAGATGGCTTGGTATGGCGGCAAATCCTACATTGAGGCCGCCGCCCGATCTCAAGCGGAAGCCTTTGCTCAAACTGTTTCTACAGACGGCTCCAAAGGATATTACTCTCACCTAATTACCAACGCTGAAAACCCCATTGTTAGCGAAATCGATTTAGAAGCGGGTGATGGCGACCAGTACGTTATCGAGAATGCCGCCGACTTGACCTTTGCCTTCAACGACCCCAACTCAACATCTGGATTCTTGGTTCCCACCTATTATGTGTTCGCCCAGAATGGAGCTAACGCAGAAGCAATTTTCAGCGAGTTAATCTTCGCGGGTAGTCATGAAGCCACGGCCCTAGCTGTGGCCGAAAACCAAGTCGATGTTGCTACCAACAACAACGAGAACCTAGAGCGTTTGAAGGCAACTGCACCGGATGCCCTTGACAAGATCCAGGTCATTTGGACATCCCCTGTGATTCCTAGTGACCCATTGGCCTACCGCAGCGATTTACCCGATTGTTTGAAGTCAGCGATTCAGGACTTTGCCTTCAACTACGACAATGCCGAGGTTCTAGAAGGGCTGCAGTGGTCTGGCCTTGACCCAGCCAAAGACGAGGACTGGAACACGATTCGTGACTTGCAAATCGCTAAAGACATTCTCGAAGTTCAGAACAACGAGAACTTGAGCGATGCTGACAAGCAGGCCCAACTTGACGAACTGAATGCCAAGTTGGAAGCACTTAAGTAGTGGCGTGGCACGGCTAAAACGGTGCGTTACGCTGGCGCTTTTCTGGGATGCCCTTTGGGCTATACGGCACCCTACGAATCCCTTCTCCTACATGGCGTAGGATGTGTTAGGCAACAGCCGTAACGCATCTTTTTAGTCCATCATTTTAGCTGTGTCGCTCCAGTCGGTTGGTTTAGGCTGAATCCTCGTTTCAGAGGTTCAGCAAGCTAATCCAAGGGCACACGCCATCTGTGTGCCCTTGGATTGTAATATTTTTTCCATTTACAGCTGTTGCCACATTGGTTAGGGCATTTTGGGAGCATTTCATGTCCCCCAAAATAGTTTCACTGTCTTAACTAAAGTGTACGCGACTGTGAATTCCATAAGAGATTTAAACGCTATTTGGTTGATGCCCATGTCCAACAAAGTCCTGCTTGAGCCAACTCGTCTCCCTGTTTCTCCAGATGTTGAGACCATGTTGGCAAGAGAGCAAAAGCTCATTACCCCCAAGCGGGTTCTTTGGTTTTTCGTTGCCATTGCCATTCTTATCTATTCTGGAATTCGCAGTGATCTCAGCTTTGTTGAGCTGGCTCAGGGCACGGGTAACATGGTGGAAATCGTTGGTCGCTTTTTTCCTCCCAACTTCACTAACTGGAAATTTTACCTGAGCGACATTGTAGAAACAGTTGCCATGGGCATCTGGGGAACATTGATGGCGGCAATTGTGGCTGTTCCCCTCGGTATATTATCGGCTGAAAACTTATGTCCTTACTGGCTCGTCTTTATTATTCGCCGCTTTGGGGATGCAATGCGAGCCATCAATGAATTAGTTTTTGCGGTCATTTTTATTGTGGCTGTGGGTCTAGGTCCCTTTGCTGGGGTTCTCGCCTTATTTATTCACACCACAGGGACCCTAGGAAAGCTCTTCTCAGAGGCTGTTGAGTCCATTGATCCTGGTCCGGTTGAGGGTATCAGAGCGACTGGTGCAACCAAGCTACAGGAAATCGTTTTTGGGGTGATTCCCCAAGTTATCCCGTTATGGTCATCCTTTGTTCTGTATCGGTTTGAAGCAAATGTGCGATCGGCATCAGTATTGGGATTTGTAGGGGCAGGCGGAATTGGGGTGACCCTGATTCAAAACTTCCGAGCCTTCAAGTATCAGGAAGTAGGGGCCATGCTGTTTATGCTGATTGTCACAGTGGCTATCATCGACACCATCTCCTCCAAGATTCGCAACCGACTTGTTTAAACATCATCATGGTCAGATGATTTTCCAAGATTCCTACGGTTCCCTATCACCCCGGATGGCTGTGCGGGACACGATGGCTTTTGCTGAGTTTGGGCAATCAAAACCATGGGAGGACAACCCTAGACTTTATCAGTGAGGTAGATCTACTCCTGCCATCGTTCCAACCAGTTGCAAAAAGGATTGGAGAACAGGAGATTGCGCCTTGGGTTCCCAGGCGATCGCCATTTCAATGTGGGGGACCGGATCTTGCAGCGGCAGATAGCTGACCCCCATAACACCGGATCGACAAGCGGATTGGGGTAGCAGGGTCACGCCTAACCCAGATCCGACAAAGCCAAGAATCATCTGTAAATCGTTGGTTTGCTGATGCACCTGGGGCACAAACCCCGCTTGCCGACAGGCCGCCATAATCCGTAGCCGCAAACCACAGCCATCGTTACTGCGTCCGGTAATCCACGGCTCCTCGGCCAACTGCATCAAGTTAAGGTTGGCCTGGTTTGCAAGGGGATGGGTTTGGGCGATCGCCCCCATCAACGGTTCTACTAGCAACGGCACCGCCGTGATCGCTCCGCCAGTGGCGATCGGTTCTAAAATCGCGGCATCAACCTGACCGTTGTGCAGCGCCTCGACCTGTTGCCCCGATGGCATTTCTCGCATGACTAACTTGACATCGGGATACTGAGTCCGGAATTCACGGATGATATTGAGGACCAAATCGTTATAGGTTGACCCCTCAAAGCCCAAGACCAATTGCCCGGTTTCACCATTGGCACGTCGCTGGGTGGCCTGAATGCTGTTGTCCAATTGCGCCAGAATTTGACGGCATTCAGCCAGGAAAAATTCCCCAGCCGATGTCAACATCACTCGGCGATTGGTCCGCTCCAATAAGGTGACACCTAGGGCTTTCTCTAAACTCTGAATCTGACGACTGAGGGGAGGCTGGGCAATTTGTAGCCGCTCTGCTGCGCGGGTGAAGTTGAGTTCTTCTGCAACCGCGACAAAATAGCGGAGTTGACGCAGCTCAAGGTCAAGCT
>JBFRWC010000409.1:0-4234 GCA_051439365.1 Leptolyngbyaceae cyanobacterium | reverse complement strand
GGTTAAGCCAAGTTTTGGGCTTCAAAATGAGATGTGTGTACACCGGAGCCATCATCACTGCGTCATCGTCTTGCACCGAGTTTGTTCAGCGCAGTGGGGGCGATCGCCCTTATCTCTGGGCCATGTTTCAGGTCACCTACTGACCAATCCTAAGAAAATCCGGTGTAATCCCAGCAACCAGGGAAAATCTACGCTACGATCCCTGAACTCAATATCCACAGAACGGCCTAACGATTGAGGGATTCGTCGCTGGTCCTGTTTTGGGTTATTGCTGATGAGCAGTTCGTTGGTGAGGCACCTATGGCATCTTCCCGGTCAAAATCTGGATCTAAAGCAAAATCGAAGAAGAAAACAGGTGCGTCCAGTGGAGGCTCAGGTTTTGGCAAGAAAAGCCTCAAGTCCGAGCTGAAACGGGCCGTGGATTTTCTGCGGCGAGGGAAGTTTGAGAAAGGGTATGACGCTCTCGCTGAACTGGATCAAGTCTATCCCAACACGCCTGATATTGTGGTGGAGTTGGCCAACTACTATGCTGCGGTGGGAAATTTAGATGGGTATCAAAAAACCTGTGAACAGCTCATTCAACTTGACCCTAAACAACCCCTATTTACCCTGGGTTTAGCCAATAGTTACCTCGCGTCTGGGTCAGCGCTCTTGGCCTTAAAAACCTTTCAAACCGTAGCCAAGTTGTGGCCCGATCATCACGAAATTGACGACGTGAAGACTAAAATAGCGGTCATTGAGGCCGACTTGGATGGCATTTTAGCCGACCTGAAGCTCCAAAATGATGCGGAGGGGATTGCCGTGGCCACCCAACATGAACAAGTCCAACGTCATTTGGCGCGGAGTGAATTCAAGACAGCCACGGAGGTGGGAGAGGCGTTGCTTGAACGGGCACCGAACTTAGTGCCCCTGTACAATAATCTCAGCTTGGCCTCCTTCTTTGAGGGGAATGCCAGTCACGCTCTGGAGTATTGCGATCGCGCCCTCGCCCAAGAACCCGATAATATCCACGCCCTGGGCAATGCCATCCGGTATCACTACTGCATGGGTGAGGTGGAAAAGGCCAAAGCCTTGGTGCCCCAATTACTGGCCAGTGAGGCCCCAGCGACTGAACCCTGGATGAAGAAGATGGAAGCTCTCAGTTATCTGGGAGACGATGAGCAGGTTTTGGCGATCTATCGCCAAGCCCAGGCCGCAGGAGCCATTGAGGAAGGCTCCAACGATTACCTCTTCCATTTGGCGGCGGCGGCGATGGCCCGTTTAGGTCAACTGGGTGATGCTCGCGCTATCTGGAAAGGGATACTGGAGCGATCGCCCCAGTTCTCCTTCGCCCGTGAAAATCTGGATGATAGCAATCAACCCTCAGCCCTGCGGCATGGGGCTTGGTCCTTTGCGTTTAATCAGTGGATTGGGCCATCCGTGATTAATGATTGGGTCCACCAGATTCAGGACAGCAAGGTGTTGGCCAAAGAAGCCAACACCTCTGAAGCAGAGAAGGATGAAAAGCTGCGAGAACTCTGTGTTCGCTATTTAGAGCAGTATCCCTATCTGAATCATCTGATTGCGGTGTGGCTAGAGCGGGGTGATCCCAAAGCCCGTCAGTTTGCCTGGATGATTGCCAATCTGGTGCGATCGCCCGAACATCTGGACGCGATTAAGTCCTTTGCGTTGGGTCAGTGGGGACCAGATAATTTCCGCTATCAAGCTGCGGTTACAGCAGCCCAAGAAAAAGTTATGGGTAAAAAGGTGACCCTTTGGTTACAGGGTAAGTCACAAGAAGTCGTTCTGATGGCCTATTCCTTCCACAATGAACCGGAAGGGCGGGACTATCCCCAAGAAGTGATCGACAAGTTAGAGCAGGCATTGGCTGGGTTCAAGGAAGCGGTGCAAGCTCGAGACATTGAGGCAGACGAGAAGAAGGCCGCTTGTGCCACGGCAGAACAGTTGTTAAATGAGTGCCTGGAAATTGTTCCCGATGCTCCCGATATTCGCCATAACTTGGGAGCCATCTATCAGCAGACTGAGCGGCAGGCTGAGGCGATCGCCCTCTGGGAGCAACTGGTTCAAGATTACCCCGACTACGTGAATTCCCGCACCGCCTTAGCCCACTTCCATCTGGACCAAGACACCGCTGATGGGATTGAAACGGCCAAGGAATTATTGTTTCCCCTGCTCGAGCGCGATCGCTTCCATTTCGATGATTTTACTGAATTTAGCGATGCGTACCTCCGATTATTACTGGCGCAGGAGCAAGAAGAGAGCGTCAAGAGTTGGCTGGATCTGTGGGAAAAAGTGGATTCCCAAAACCCTCGCCTCTTGCTTTGGCGGTTCAAACTGATGTCGTCAGAAGAAAGACAACAATTACTCGCACGGCTCAACCAGACGGCGTAATCCAACCCACCCGATCAACGCATTTTTTTACATTCAAAGTCAGGGCTGAGTCAGGGCTGCAACTATACTGAAGGAGTCAGCATTGCTGTTGCAATTGTCTTATCCCTGGGTTTTATGACCGATCGCGCACGTTTCGTTTTAGAGGCGCTCCACTCTGCCAATCACCATCTCACGGCGGTAGATAGACGGGCGAAATATACCAAGATGGCCGCTTCAGCCTTCCGCTTCTATCGCGGCAGTAATCATCTGTTTTGGGCCGATTTTGGCAGTGATTTCCGCCTCCAAGAGTTTGGCCACGAGGGGACCACCATCTGGGTGCAAGGGGATCTCCATACTGAAAACTATGGGGCTTATGTCAATGATGATGGGGTGGTGGTTTATGATCTGAACGACTTTGATGAAGGGGTGGTGATTGATTATCAGTTTGATGTCTGGCGGATGGCCATTAGTATTGTGCTGATGGTGCGACAGTCTGGCATCCCCGATGGCAATGGGAAGCAGACCAAGGCAGATGGGGCGATCGCTCCCCTCATCGATGATTTTGCCGAAAGCTATTTGGATACCCTGGCGGATTATCGGGGCAATTCCCAGGAAAAGCGAATCATTTTTGATCGCCAACAGTTATCAGGACCGTTGGATCGATTTCTGGACAAAGTAGAGAAGAAAAACGGTCGGAGTCAATTGCTGGAGACCTGGACGATCGCCCCCTCAAAACAAGATCCGCCCTCTCCCTGTCGTCGGTTTGATCGGGTGAAACGGGCGGATAAGTTAGTGGCCGTAACAGAAGCGGAGTGGGAGGCGATCGCCCCCCAACTGCCCCACTACGGCAGGACTCTGACGGGAAAAGTCACGTACGACCCCGATCACTTTAAGATTTGCGATATTGCCCGACGGATTAATGCAGGCACGGGATCGCTGGGGGTGAGGCGCTATTATGTGCTGATTGCGGGGAACAAACCCAAGCAGGAGCGGATTCTGGATATCAAACACCAGCCTGCACCAACTCCTTACCGGTACATGCGGGAGAGCGATCGCCACATCTACGACCAGCAGTTTGGCGACAACCATGCCCTACGCCACAGCATTGCCTATCGTGCCCTCACCAACCACACCGACGATTATCTCGGTTGGGTCCGCTTGGACCTGCCAGACCAAGATCCGGGCTACTTTTCCGTGCGAGAGCTGATGCCCCACATGAAAGCCTTTGACCCAGACACCCTGAAAAAACCCAAGGATGCCACAATCATGGCCAAGACGTGGGGTCAGATTCTGGCTGCGGCCCATGCGAGGGCAGACAAAAATTTTGATCCGACCTATGTGGCCCACTCGTTTGAGAAAGAGGTGGATCAGATCACCGAGGGTCGTCATCGGGAATTTCGGGCACGGGTGAGGGCGATCGCGTTTGAGTATGCGGATCAGGTGCAGGCAGATTGGCAGACGTTTTTGGATGCAAAGCGGCGTTGATAGCGATACCGTCCGATCGGGCTTTTTCACGACCTGATGGGGTCATATCTACGTGAGTTCGACAGGACATCAATTGGCCCCCATCCCCTAACCCCTTGCCCCCAAAATGGGGGAAGGGGAACCCAACCTTAACGAGTTTCTAGGCGTTTCTCCCCTCTCCCGTTTTGCTACCGTGTACACACAAGTCGAACCACCCCCTCTAACTCCCCCTTGCCAAGGGGGAGGACCGGAGTTTCCCCCCGTTGCAAGGGGGGACTATGGGGGGTAAAGCCGAGTTTTGGACTTCAAAATGAGATGTGTGTACACCGTAGCTTGCCAAGGGAGAGGACCGGAGTTTCCCCCCTTTGCAAGGGGGGGGACTAAGGGGGGTGGTCTATAT
>JBFRWC010000408.1:0-9741 GCA_051439365.1 Leptolyngbyaceae cyanobacterium | reverse complement strand
TTACAGAACCTTGCCAATAGTGATGTTTACTGGGACGAAATTGTCTCGATTGAGCCGATAGGCGATGGGCAAGTCTATGACTTGACGATTCCGGAAACCCACAACTTTGTTGCCAATGACATTTGTGTTCACAACACAAGTTTTGTTCTAAACATCGCCCGTAATATTGCCGCATCCAGTGCCAAACTTCCCATCGCCATCTTTAGTTTGGAAATGTCTAAAGAGCAACTGGTGTATCGCCTCCTTGCCAGTGAAGCTCAGGTGGAAAGCGGTCGCCTCCGGAGCGGTCGCCTCAGCCAGCACGAATGGGCACCCCTATCCCATGCCATCGATAGCCTGTCCCAAATTCCTATTTATATCGACGATACCGCCAACATTTCAGTGAACGAAGTACGCTCCAAAGCACGGCGACTACAAGCAGAACAGGGCGGTGCATTGGGCCTGATTATGATTGACTATCTCCAATTGATGGAAGGTGGTGGGGATAACCGGGTCCAGGAATTGTCCAAGATGACGCGATCGCTCAAACAACTGGCCCGTGAATTGAACGTCCCGATCATCGCCCTTTCGCAGTTAAGTCGAGGTGTTGAGTCTAGAACAAATAAGCGGCCAATGATGTCCGATTTACGTGAAAGCGGTTCCATTGAGCAAGACGCGGATCTGATCATGATGCTCTATCGTGACGAGTATTACAACCCTGACACCCCCGATCGCGGCATTGCTGAAGTCATCATCACCAAACACCGCAACGGTCCCGTTGGCACTATCAAACTTCTGTTTGAACCACAGTTCACCCGCTTCCGTAACCTGGCCCAACCTGGTAACACAGGCCAACCCTATTGAAAAACGTGGAAAATCCTTAATTTAGCGTCATAACTGGACCAGATCGACGATTGATAGGCGATACTGAAGGGGATGTCCTAATGATGGAGCGTATTTGCGATTGATTGGCGATCGCCCAAATTCAGTCTTAGACTTCTAAGTGGATTAGCTATCCCATCGATCAAATAGGTTATCATTGACAGACTGAACACTAGTTTGTCGCTGGTTGTTCAAATTGGCTGCTCAAGTTGATCGCTCAAATTGACTGCTCAAATTGACTGCTCAAATTGTGCCAACGGTTATCTGCTGATCATCTTGGTCTAAGGGATACAGCCTTAGAAACTTGATTTAGCAATTTCCCAGGCAGCCAGAAAAAACGGGTACCTCATGGTTTCACCAACAGCTACATGATGCTGAAAAATGCTGTTTACTTTATCTGAAGAGCTAAAGGCTCAGGGAAGAGAACTCATGCTAAACCGCAAGATCTATCAACTCTGCTGCGACGGTCGTGAAGTCTGGATCTACTTGCGGGATCAGCAGCGCTGGATTGAACGCGCTCGCATCCTTGACATAGAAGGAGACTTGGTCACCGTACGTTATGAGTTAGACGAAGATGATGAAATCTGTTCTTGGGAAGAAATGATTCGGCTGGAAAGCATTGGTTCGATTCAACAAAAGCTAGCGGCGGTTCCAAAGGGGGACGTGGAACCATTGGTGTCAGAAGACTGTCCAGAAGCAGAGCAATTGGGGAATTCCCATCCAGAGGGTGGGGATGCCTAAGATGAGGGTGTGGCTACCGTTCTAACTGATCATCTACGTAGTGCTCTTTATTTTTCTAGGAACAGTCGGTATCTTAATTGGGATAGCACTCAGGGTTTCTACGTGAATTTGGGTTCCTCTGTCATATTTATTACCCAATGCTGATGCCTAGGAGTTTATCCTGGGAAGACTAGGGGTAGATGCATATAAAACGTGTATCTATCCAATAATCTGTGCGATTGGCACCATGGAGAACAACAAACATGACTATTGAAAGGATTGTTGAACAAGCCCTGCAAGACGGATATCTAACGCCTGCAATGGAAGCAGAAGTGGGCCGTATTTGTGATACGGCCTCGGAATTGTCCATCGAGGAGTATATGGCTCTTGATCGGCTGATGGGCGCGTTGCTGACGGGGGAGGTGGTTGCTGTTCCTCGGAAGCAATTTATCAATGTGATGGAAGAGTTGGCGTTGACTGAAGCCATCTCTCGTGTTGCGGAGATTGAGGCCACGACTGATTTGACATTAGATTTGGGCGATATCGCGGCCTATGCGCTAAATCGTCTGCCGCCTTTGTATGCCACCACCGAAGAAGGGGCTGATTACCAGCGGACCCGAGCCAAGGGAGAGCTACAGGGTATGATTGCTGAAAAGGTAGATGAAGCGATCGCCCGTAACATTAACCGTCCGGACTTCTTCCCCGAACGTCAAGCCATCACTCATAAGGCAAAAGGTGACGAGGTGTTGGGTCAAGTCAGCTCTATTTTGCAAACCTATGCCCACAAGTACGAACCCGATCCTACTCCTGCCCAATAAGTCAGGCGAGTTAGGCCTCGTCCCCTAAGCCATCCAGTACAGGTTAACCGTTGTTGTGAGCGTAGTTTCCGCTATCTCACAACAGCAGGCCAAACCTGGTAGAGGATTTGCAATCCTGATGATGAGACCCTGACTACGGTTGAACAATAATGGGAGTCCCAATCGAAATGTTGGGGTACAAGGTCTCAATGTCTGCGTTGTGTAAGCGAATACAACCGTGGGAAATCGCTTGCCCGATGGATTGGGCTTGGTTTGTTCCATGAAAGCCAATCTGGTGAATCCCATCTGTCCAAAACCCGATCCAACGGGTTCCTAAAGGGTTTTCAACTCCAGCGGGCACGAGTTCTCCGGTGAGGGGATGCCGCCACGTTGGCGTCGGATCTTTGTCCGTGATCATGAACTCTCCCACAGGGGTTTCCCATCCTGTTTTGCCAACCGCAATGGGATAGGTGTGGATCTGGACGTTTCGTTCGTATAAGGTGAGTTGGCGATCGCTCAAATCCACTAGTATGCTCATTTCTGTCCGCCGAATATCGGGCTGTTGCCCCTCTTCCAGAGCAACATTCTCTGGTTGAATAGTTCGTTCAGTATCATTGATGGGCAACGGATTACTATCTAGACGGTTATTAAGAGATTGATAATCTAGAGGTTGGTGATCAAAAGATTGAAGAAACGGGGGAACTAGCAGTGCGGGTTCCCTTTTTGGTGTGGAGTCCCAGATTCCTTGCCCCCACCCGATCAATTGTTGGATAGTTGAAAGTCTGGGTGGAACTTGGGTCACTTCGCTGACTTCTAGTCCTTCAGCAGCATCTGCATGGCTGGATGTCGATTGCCGTGAATCAACAAATTGCACAGACAGCAACAATCCGGCTGAGACAAAGCTCAACACCATAAATGCTTGGGCAACCGCACTATTTTGCCTGTGACCGTGGCAGTGATAGCGGCTGTACCTGGGGTAAGCGACCTGATGAGGCGGGGTTGAGGTAACTCGACGTGGCATGAGGGGAAACCATTTGGGACATTTGGGACGATGCAAACCCAGTGGGGCCATCTAGGGGCAATTGCCCCTATCTGCTATGCTACCGTGACTACCGTGGCGATCGCTCATAGAGATACAAAATCGGCATAGGGCACAATGGCACTGAAATCAGCGGACGTTAGAACCCCAGCTTCTTCAAGAAGCTGGGGTTCTGGGCTACAGCTTGAGCCAAGGGTAGCCAATGGCATCATTAGCAATCGCTATCAGGGTCGTCCGCAATCTGGCGACAGAGGTTGACCATGTAGGGATCATTGGAGGCCGGTTCGCTGTAGAACTCGCTGCGGATATGCTGGACGGTGACGAACCGTTGGGCGATCGGGCCAGCCGGGACATATTGCAAGCCCACATCGTAGCCCCAGCGCCGGTTAGGGGGACTGTAATATTTAATGTCCTCCCGGCTGCCACTAGCATTTTCGTCGGTTTCCCAAGCGTCTTGGTCAAAGGGGGCGGTGGCGTAGTTGCTAAAGTTCAGTTGTAGCAGTGAGCCAGAAATATGAAGCGTGGGCCATTTGGAAATGAACCGGGGGAAATTGTGCAAACCGCCGTAGGATTGATCCTTTCGGGAGGGAACTAAACCACTAATAATAATGGCGTTAACCCGTTGAGTGGATTCATTGATCAGGGGCTTGCCATCTCTGAACCGATAGAAGTCATTATTGGCATATTCTGCTTTAGAATATTCCCGACCATCGGCAATGACAGGATGCCCGTTGCGAGAAACCAAGACAGGCGAGGTCACATCATCGGGATCTTCATGTTTCCACTGGGGAGTTTTCCATTCGGGGGGAGTGCTGTTGTTGTTGCGGGGCTTGGGACGATTCTGGTTGAGATAAGAGGTCCGTTGGCTATTCCCCGAACATTTATATTCAGAATTCTTGCTAGAAGTGACTTTGGCGTTGCTGCTCTGACCTGCGGTATTAAAGGTGTCTTCAATACTGCCATCACAGAATTTTTGGGAGGTGATGGTTACGGCATCCGCTAAAAATTCAGAGGTCCGCCACAAATCAGTTTTAGGACGAGCAAAACGGACATCTAAATCGCTACGCTTATAAAAGTTGCTGTAGTTGCTAGAGTTCAGTTTAGTTTTGAACTCTTCTAAGCGGCAGGATTCACTATTGTTACAGGTGTAGGTCTGGTGCAGGTTAAAGTTCCCTTGGATATAAACAGGCTGGTCTGAAATCAGTGAGAGTCCACGGGGGTTCGTGCTGCTACGATCCAACCTAGTGCCATTGCGAATCCGGAAGCCGTGGGGACGGCGATCGGGATCGGGGTAGTAATCCACCGATTTGGGACTAATCATATTTTTGGGATTGAGGGGCGGATCTTGCAGTTTGTTAGGGTCCGCTTCCATGCGACATTTACTATTGGATGGACCGCTAGTTTTCTCAAAGGTGGCGTTGTGTCCACAGGTTGCCCATGCCTCTTCAGGGGTGCCCGAAACCCCATGAGGTCGGAGAATACTGTCTTCACGAACGGCATCTTCTCTGGCGGCATAGACAATACCGCTATCGGGGAACCAGTGATCGATCCCAGTATCATCGACGTTTTTGCCGAGATTTTTGTTACTAGTTCGCATCAGTTCCAGATCGATATCGAGTACCCTGACACTCATCATTTCGCGACCGTTGAAAATGCCTTTGTCTAGAAATGGGATGGCCGCTAAGGTTTGCCCGGTGCTGTCGTAGATGAGGTTGCTGCCGCTGGTGGCAGTAGGGGTGATCCAATCTGTGAGGTTGAGCGATCGCGGTTGGATCGCAATTTCTGCTAGGCCATCATCGGTCCCATTTTCGATCCCATCGGCGTTTTGGTCCTCCAACACCTGGTAGATGTAGTTATCGTTGGCCCCAGCGGTACTGCTGCTGTCAAAGATGTACTTAGCTGCAACGTACTCTTCGCCGTCTGGTTGGTCATCCCAAAGCACCTCCGTCACCGTGGTACCAACATCCCAATCCGAGGCTTGGGGTTGGGTGCCAATATGGTTGTGGGCGTGGACAGGAAACAGATAGTAAAGGGAGGGGAATTTGGGATAATCAGTGCATAGGTTCTCTAGACCGTTACTCCAGTTTTGGCAGTTAACACTAGTAAAGGAAACGCTACTAGAATCACCATCAATGTCAATCTCATTGCCAACGATTTTAAGGTTATCGACCCAGAAGTAATCACTATCTTCAGCCCGACCGGAATCACTCGTAAAACGAATGATTGTTTCTGGCGAAATATAGTCAGAGATATCGATGGAGAATGATCGATAGTTACTGTCGGTAATATATCCGGGAAACCGTTGTAGTTGGGTAAAGCTAGCACCACCATTGTTTGATATTTCAATATCAATGTATTCATCGATCCAACTGATTTTCCTCCGATAATCAAAGCTCAAGGTGGCGTTAAATAACCCGGATAGGTCTGTCGATCGACTGACGGTAAAGCCATCAGCAATACGTTGAATTCGTAAGGAATCATCTCCCAGATCATCAATGGTTCTCACTCTAGAGTTGTTGCTGGATGGGCTAATTGTCCAGTCACTGAGCCACTTGAGCCAAGGCTCTGTACTGCCCCCTCCGTCAAGATCATTCTCAAAATAGTCAAAGAGGGTTTGCTCATCTCCTGCTCCGATACTGACTTGTCCTCCAGCGAGAAAACCAAAACGGCGATCGCGTTCGGCCTGTTCGCGCTCCATCACCCGTCGGCCCAATTCCTGCACCTTGGCAGAAGCACCATTGTCAGCAATCTGATGTAAGAAGGCTTCTGGAGTGGCATCCGTGGATAGTGACCCTGCTGCGTTCGTTAGGGCCGTTGCCAGTTGGTTACGGGTGGTCGGGTCTGCGTCAACATTCAGTTGCTCCAGGGAGTCAAGGTCATAGGCCAGCATCCCCAACGTACAAGCGGCACTGTGCAGGGTCGCTTGGTCGGCTGGACTTAGCTCTTTATACGCAATAATGTCCGTTGCCGCCATGTCGGGAAAACTAGGGCTGCCATAGGGATTGCCCTGGTTGTAGGACTGCTTATCAAGGATGGAAAACACTCGTCGTAGGATGGAAAAATCACCCCACATGTTCAAGTGAGAATAGGGATGGACCTCATCATCCTGAAAGGGAGGGAAAGATGGGGAACCGCCTTTGGGATCTCCGGCAAAGTAAGCTAGATTGCGGAGGGCACGACCGAGGGGCTGATCTGGGGCGATCGCCTTGGCAAACTCATCGGCAGAGGTGCTGGGTGGGGCAAACTCCCAACCGTTCACCCCTTGTCCCCGCAGAAAATCAATATCGACTCCACTGCTAAATTGACTGTTGGCAAAGGTGCGGCTATTCTTAATCGTTTGAGCCGTGCCGGGGTGAGCGGTGAGGGCATAGCAAGCAATGGGGAATTCTCCTCTATCGATCGCTTTCCTCCCTTGGTGGTAAATGGCAAGGGACTGGACTGCGGCTAAGTTATCCCGTAAGGTCCGGCGTTGCAAGGTTTCGTGACAGCGATCGCTTGGACAATCGTTGGCAGGATACAGGGGATCTTGAGCAGATTGCCAGCCAAACGTGTTGCCTAATTCCAACCGCTGACTGGTGACCAACCGTAACCCTTCGGCTCTCGCCCGTCGCTCCCAATATCCGTCCAATCCATAGGAATCTAAGCCAATAATATCGTCAGTGTATTCGCGAGTGAGAGTGGTGTCATCGAGGGAAACAGCAGCTAGGCGATCGTCCATAATGGGTTCACCAATCGTGCCTGGAATCAGTTTTTCTTTATAGCGGGGCTTGGGACCATAGCGATTGTCCGCTCGGTAGAAATCATCCACATAGGGAGGATCCTGGGAACGATTCACCAACCTGCCTTTATCAACAAAGGCTCGGTTCTTCCAGTTGCCATCGCGATGGGGAGACGGATCGCCACCTGATACTTTCCGTGAAGCTGATACATCCTGAGTCACCAGCAAAATGGGATCAAGGGCGTAATCCCCTGGCTTAGGGCCATTATTGACAACAGAATCACGGTTCAGATCAAGCAGAGTATCATTGCCACTGGTGATGGGTCGAGTATCAAATAAATGGAAGCGAGACTTATCACTACCACTACTCCCAAAGGAATTTTTATTTACTTTCCCGCTGATAAATTGACCTTGAAAGGCAGGAATATCATCATTAGGACTTTCTGCAACATCGGCCACGGTCACCTCTGCTGAGTCCCGACTATATAAACAGGAAAAAGGCGAGCTAATCAAATAGCCATTAAAGTTTTTATTGCCAACCACCAGATTGCCCTCGGTATGCATCGCCCCATTCCAGTTAAAGAGCGGACCCGGAAAAATTTCTAAGTCATTTCGGAACCAAGCCGCCCATTTATTGCCACGGGTCATTTGTCGGTCTTGGTGAAATTCTAGAGTGGATCTAGAGATACTACTATCGTCCGGCAAAACATACACATCCACCTGAAAATTTTTCCGCAAGATCGCTGAGTGGGTGGGATCTTGAAACCAACCTTGCTCAATCGGAATCCCATTTTCAGCCCCACCCTGTAACTGACAAGCATCGGCTAAACTGGCAGCCCCACTTAACGGAGCATGACGCACTTGAAGCGCATCAGCCCGTTCCTGAATCGCGGCATCAGAGGAGTTCACCATCTTAGCAGGATCGGATGGAGTCCCCAATACAATAGAATAGCCAACGGTCGCATCATCTGCGCCATCGTCATCAATATCAACCCGATATTTCCATCCGGCATCTAACTTGTCATCGTCATTCACGTCAATGCGAGTTTCCCCTGGGAAGGTGTAGGCATCCTCAACATTCGCCAGAATATCTGATCCTTGTGCTAATAAATCAGTGAGAATGCCTTCTCCCGGCAAGCCACTGGGAAAGCGGCTATCTCGTCGGAATAAATATTCTAGTTTGGCTTTGGCCCGATCAATGGCTGGGGTTGCCAAGTTATAAATCACTTGTTCTGAACGCTCCCCAATGATCGCTTGGCTTCGGTTATAACTCCGTAGCGTGATCATACTGACAGCTAGAGAAACTACGAGCAAAAGCATGACCGTGGTGGGAAGAATAAATCCTCCAACGGTTGATCGACTTGCAGATCGACTTGCAGATCGACGGGGCGATCGCCCTCGCAATGAAAAGAGTAAACCAAGACACCCAGTAATGAATCGTTTGAGGATTGTAACTAGGGTATTATGGCTAGCTTGCAAGAAATTTAGGGTTAATAAAATGAGAGGAGAAACCATAGCGCTAGCATTGGTAAGAGAACTAAAGATAGGCATGGAGAACAGGTCGCAGGCTTGTCAGATGCGATCGCTCCAATGAGGATAAAAACTTGGTTTCAAGGTCTGTTCTTCAGTTAAGATTAAGAATCTTTTCTGAGTTTATCCCTCTACAAAAAGAAAATCTATCGAACCGGATAAAGAGGCTATTAAGGAAAGTTTTATCGGCTCAGTATCATTAACTAGAACCCCTGATTTCTAGTTAGAGAAACCAATTTAGGCAAATGCCACCGCCAACCTTAGGTAGAAACTATAGGGCTAAGATAAATCAAAATAACTATCTAGTTTCGTCAGTTTTAGGTAGTCATTGAATAGCGAAAAATCTAGGGAGGGTAGATATCACAGACTGCCTACCTCATCAGACGATGACGAGGCTATATCGAGAAAGTATTCATGCTATATCTGCACAGGAATATTCCATCAACCTAGCGATGAAGGCAATTATAAATTCAAGCACTCAAATGATAGCCACAGGTTATTGACTATTTTTAGACAATGGGCAATGGCAGATGTCATCATCTGGTCCTAATCTAAGCACTACTTCGGTACAACTTACTTTACAGATTACTGGACCTACGATTAAATTGGTTTCCGTATTGTTTCTGAGATTGTGATTCGTTACCTACGTTATTTCCACAGGAATCAAGCAATCTATGGAGAAAAGATAATGCAAACTATCCGGATTATGTTTTTCTAGATCCAAGAATGATATCTTGAGTAATTCGTAGTCCTTAAATAGCTACAGTCCAGTATGAAGACGGAGACTGTCAGCTTAGTCCCTTAATCACCGTATACTTTTTGTGTGTCTGGATGTGCCCGGATTGCGTGTCCGGATCGTGTGCCCGGATTATTGATGACGAATAAGCAAAATTACCATGACTGCGTCTCGTACCATTTGTCTCGGCTTTTTAGCCCTTATTATCATTGGTACCATCCTGCTGCTGTTGCCGTGGTCAGTGGCAGCAGGCACTTGGAATAGTCCTCTGACAGCGTTGTTCACAGCAACTTCAGCAGTTTGTGTCACCGGGTTGATCGTGGTAGATACGGGGTCGTAT
>JBFRWC010000407.1:0-6464 GCA_051439365.1 Leptolyngbyaceae cyanobacterium | reverse complement strand
GCCACGCACCTTATCAAGGTTAACTGTAGGTGCGTTGCTGATTGACCGACAAAACTACCTAAAACCTTGTCCCTGCCTTGGGTCAGGAGACCTGACCCCTACATTGTCCCAATCCCTTGTAGGGGGGTGGTTTCCGCGCCCAAGCCCCAATTTTTGTCAGTCAACCAGCATTGTAACATTGGTAGATGGAACTCCTTGCCTCCAAACTCTTCTCTCTGGGAGAAAGGTTCAAGAGGCTGTTTGAAAATTCAGTGGCCACTAAAATCGGTCAGTAAGCCCACAAAGATAAATTTGGAAACTTCAGGGAGTCTTACTAGTGCGAAAAATCTCACGACTATTAGCTTTACTCGCAACAACAACTATTCTGAGTACTGGAAGTTTTCTAAGGACTCAAGCAATCAAGATTGAACTAGTGCCAGGATCAGAGTCAGCCAACCAAGTCCCACCATGGTACGAGCAGGTCGGTGCCACTACTCCGTTCAATCATGACAATGCCATTGATATTAAAGAGTTCTGTAATCAAGCCGATGCAGCCCATGTGAATGGAGATAGCACCGACTGTGTAAGACGCTGGATGCAAGCTGGTAAAGAACAGGGCAAACATCTTTTCGCATCTACAGGGACTTACACATTAAATAGACACATCGTTATCTTTAATGGAATGCACCTCAAGTGTGAAGACCCCAAGTCCACTACATTCAAGAAAATAACAGGAAATTGGCAGGGGAAGTTTCGTTCCCATGAGTATCATGAGACAGAGCCAGTCCTTAGCGATATTTTAATTGAGCACTGTGGCTTTGATATGAATGGTGACCCAGGTAATTTTGCCAGTGCCTTTCAGTTCACTAATGTTAATCACGTAACATTTCGCGGAAACCGTATTTTTGATCAAACGGATGTTGAATGTATTGAGCGGACTTGTCAACGGCAATATCTTGTTATTGTGAACTCAGACAATATTTTAGTAGAACACAATCACTTCTCTCATGGTGGCCGGATTAAAGTTGGACAAACTGGACAAAATTGGGTGATTCGCAACAATCACCTGGATTTTGTGAATGACAATGGCATTACTGTTGTGGGTATTAAAGGCATTAATGACTTTAATGCCGTTCGCCATGTTCTGATCTATGGTAACTACATCGAGAATCCAACAGTAACAGGAATTTTCCTAGGTGCGGATGGTGAAGATGATCAACCCGGCTTTACTGTTGAAGGGATTACAGTTTTCAATAATAAAATTGTAGGACGATTTGATTCAGCGTGTATTAAAGGGACACTGCCAGAATTTACAAGTAAAATCTTCATTGCCAACAATCACTGCGAAAATTATGGCTCACTTAATATAATTCCTGATGCAAGAGTATATTTAGGAGGCATACGTCTTGCTGGCTATAGGAATATTCCAGAACAAGTGACAGCCTATCATAACTATATTAATAGTCATGAACTAAACAGCTTCAATAATATTGGTGCTTTTGGTATCACATTTGTGAAAGCTTGTTTATTGGATAATATGGTTCCCAATAGCGCAGAAACAATCAGAGCGAGGTCCAACTCAACGGTTTTGCAGCATGGCAATATGTGGGGAGTGGGTGCGATTGTTGCCGATACGACGTCTGAAATTGTGGAGATTAATGCGAAGAGCCGAAAAGAGTGCTTTGTTCCAGACTTTTTGAATATTGTTGATAAATGAGCTTAAAGACCTGCTGAAAAATGATCAGGGTGGAGGGTGTCGCTTGCCGCTCTCCACCTGATACTTTGTTTCTAATCAAGCCCACTAGCATCAAGTGAAATGAAATAAACGGTAGTATGAGAGGTGCTTTGCTGCCTGTTTTTGCTTCCTATCCTTGGTGTTGCGAAGCATTCTATTGTCTCTTGATTAGGTGTCCCACTATGCGATCGCCCTCATCTCTCCCTCTCCACTGGCTTCATCAAATCGGCTGGTGCTTGCTGGCCTTCTTGGCCAGTCTCATGATCCACGTCTGGATGCACCCAACCCCCAGTAACGCGAGCCTTCCCCCTACATCTCAGCTCGTGGAGCAAGGACGGGATGCCTACCAAGCAGGTCAATACCAAGACGCGATCGCCCCCCTCCAACAGGCGATCCAAACCTACACCGATCGTCAGGCTCCCCTCAACCGTGCCCTTGCCCTCAGCTATCTCGCCTTGGTGTATCAAGAATTGGGCGATCGCCCCCAAGCTCAAGTGGCCATTGAAACGAGTGTATCCCTCTTCCCCAGCCAGCCCAAGAGTGATCAAGACTATCAAGTCCATGCCCAAGTCTTCAGCACTTACGGTGAACTGCTCCTTGCCTGGGGGCAATTAGAGTCGGCCATCAGCAGTTGGCAAACAGCCAGCCAAAGTTATCAGTGGCTTCATGATCAAACAGGACTGCTTGGGACTGAAATTAATCAAATTCAAGCGCTGCGATTACTGGGACACTATCGTCAGGCCGAACGCCGGACGACTCGCCTGGAAACCCGCTTGGCTGAACTACCCCACTCTAATCTTGCCATCACCGCTTGGCGCAGTCTGGGAAATACGCAAATGGCAATGGGACAGTATGACACCGCGCAAGCCGCGTTGGAAACCAGTTTAACCATCGCCCAAGAGCATCAACAGGTTGCGGCGATGGGTGCTGCTTTCCTCAGTTTGGGCAACCTGGAGCGCATCAGAGGCGATCGCCAGCTTGAGCAATATCTGCTGTTTAGACAACAACCGCTAGCGCGTCAATCTTTTTGTCCAACTGCCAATCTCCAGGGTTGGGTGGATTCATTGCAGGAACAAGATGAGACCAACCATTACCAGCAGGCTATTTCCTATTATCAACAAGCTATGCAGGCTGATGCCTCTACCAGTCAGCAAATACGAGCACACCTAAACCGTTTTAGTGTGAAGCTAGCCCTCGACCCCTCCTCCGTTTCAGAGGAGATTCCGTCTATTGTGACTCAACTTCAGAGTCTTCCAACTAGCCGTTTTAGTGCTTATGCGCTGATTCATTTTGCTCAGAATTTGACCTGTTTAGCAACTAGCAATCCATTGTCTGATGCAGCGCTAGTCCCATCCCCAGAAACTTTATTGAACCATGCGGTTGACATGGCTCAAGCTTTAGGCGATCGCCGTGCTGAATCCTATGCTTGGGGAACCTTAGGCCGCTTTTACGAGGAACAATACAAGGAAAAATACGGAGAACAATATGAAGATCAAGAAGGGGAATTACTCAGGGTTCTAGACCAAAATGCCGAAACCGCTTTGAGCCAAGCCAAACAAACAACGGATCAAGCCATACGCTTAGCTCAGCAGATCCAAGCGACTGACATGGTTTACCGATGGCAATGGCAAATGGGGCGATCGCTCAAGGCTGAAGGCAAACGAGAGGAGGCGATCGCCCACTATCGGTTAGCCTTTGAAAATTTAAAGACCCTACGGTTTGATCTCACGGTGCTAGATCGTGATATTCGGTTTTCATTTCGGGATCAAATTGAACCCCTATATCGCCAATTTGCTGATCTATTGTTGCGATCGCCTCCCCAAATGCTGAGCCAAAACTCTATTGTCAATCAAGGAAAAGCGGGAGCGATCGCTGATGGAAATGAGCTAGAATATCAGCCATCCCAAACGGATTTAAAGCAAGCTCGTGAAGTTCTAGAAGCTCTACAGCTAGCGGAATTAGATAACTTTTTTCAAGATGCCTGCTCCCAGGTTAAAGCAGAGTCAATTGATACGATGATTGATGAACAAAGTCGATCATCTGCCGTTTTATATTCAATTATCTTGGGCGATCGCCTCGACCTGATCTTAAAGTTACCAAGCCGTGAGAGTTCATCCAATGACAAATCGGTGAATACTAAATCAGGGGACATTAATTTGGAGGACGTTAATTCGGCAGATATTAATTCGGCAGATATTAACTCGGCAGACCCAGACGAAGACGGGACGAATTTGCAATACTATTCCATTCCTGTTGATCGCCAAGAGGTCCGGGACGTGGTGTTAAACCTGCGTCGGCAACTCACTCGTCCTCATACCAGTCAATCGGTGAAAATTCCAGCATTTCAAGTGTACCAATGGTTAATTCAGCCCATTGAAGCAGATTTGCGAACCTATCAGATTGACCACCTTGTGTTTGTTTTAGATGGCATCCTGCGAAATATTCCCATGGCTGCCCTGTATGATGGTCAAGACTTTGTGGGCGATCGCTATGCGATTTCCCTATCTCCTGGCCTCCAACTGTTAGAAACGGATACCCTTAACCGCCAAGCCCAGACCCTGCTAGCCGCAGGACTCTCCGAAAGTAGGGCAGGATTTCCAGCTCTTCCGGGTGTGGAAACTGAGCTAGATCAAATTACCCAAGTGATTCCCACCACCACCCAATTGTTGAATGAACAGTTCACCGACTTCCAGGTAGAAACGACTCTCAATCGTGATCCCATTTCCATTGTTCACTTCGCAACTCACGGCCAATTTAGTTCTCAGGCTGCTGATACCTTTTTGTTAGCCTACGACGACAAAATTCAAGTGAATGAACTGCGTGAACTCCTCGGTGCCCAAAATCGTCCCATCTCTGACACCTATATTGACCTCTTGGTGCTGAGTGCTTGCCAAACGGCCAGTGGTGACGATCGCGCTGCGTTAGGATTAGCAGGGGTGGCGCTTCGAGCGGGTGCCCGTGCTACTCTCGCGTCCCTCTGGTCTGTGGATGACCAAGCCACCACATTACTCATATCAGAATTTTACCGCCAGTTATATCGCTCCGATCGACTGGTTAGTAAGGTCGAAGCCTTACGTCTAGCCCAGAAGACCATCCGAGAGTTGGAAATTCAGGGCACTCGTCCCTATGCCCATCCCCGCTATTGGGCTGCATTTGTTTTGTTAGGAAATTGGATTTAAGATCGTTTCTGAGTCCAGCCTGAAAATAATTTTCCTAGGTGTCATAGTAATAAGGAACAGCCTTATCGCTAGTATGGGGTAGTTTCTTGGATATTGCGAGGATATATTGTCTATGCCAGAGCAAAATCAGTCTGAGAACCACCCAGTTGAAACCGGGCAACCGGAATCAACGACAACCGTTCCCTCCCAGCGTCCGCCTATTCTGAAGCGCGATCGCACCTATACTTTTGCCGATTACTTCAAATTACGCTTTGCCCCAGCAGATATTCTAGCGGAGTTGGGTTTAAGCCTGACCCGCACCCAGCTCAATTTAGTGGAGTGGCCGGGGAAGTTGGAGGCGATCGCCCCCCTGAAGCAACGGATTGAAGACACGCTACCCCATGTTAGTCTCACCAGCGAAATGGCTCGGCGCGAGATGCTGATTTCTCCTGTCATTATTGAACTAATCCGGGCCACGGATGCTGATTTGAATATTGAATATCCGATTGAGGTGAATGCTTACCTAAAGGGCGACTTAGACTATTTGTTGAGCAAGGAACATCAACTGTTAATTATTGAAGCAAAACAGGCCGATCTCACCCGTGGGTTTACTCAATTGTCAGTGGAATTAATGGCACTCCATTGCTGGCTAGGAAGGCCACCCAATCGGATTTTTATGGGGGTCGTGAGTACAGGGGATATGTGGCAGTTTGGCCGCTATGATCCAGAGCGGCAACAGATTACCCAAGATTTGAAGTTGTGGCGAGTGCCTGATGATTTGGATCATTTATTCCGAATTTTGGTCCAGCTTTTGAGCTAGCCTTGAAGAACTTCAGGATCACCAAATTTACTCGCCAAATTTACTCGCCAAATTTACTCACCAAATTTACTCACCAAATTTACTCACCAAAGTTGCAGGGCAGGAAAATGGGCCGGGGTTGAGATACTGTACCAACCCCTTTCTGTTTCACACTTTCCATAAAGCAGCCATACTGATATTTCACCTCATCTAATTGGGAAAAGATCGTGTGGGGATCGGCCAAGCCGTCCCCCTCAAACTGCACGACGATCCCGGTGTAGCGATCGCCATTCCGATTGGTCAAATTCCCAGACACCGGATAATCCGAGATTCCGTCTAAATTGGCAAGGGCAAGCGATCGCTGCATCCCTGGCCATAACTCTGGTCCTGCCTGCTGCACCCCAGTGGCTAAAGCCATCGCGTCAAAAATAGGCTCGGGAAAAGCGGAATCCCCTTGACCGACAGGTTGGTAAATGGAGCGGACGGGATGACCGGGTAAGGGATTTTGGGCCATGCGCGGCATGTACACCATTGATTCTGCTGCTTCCCAGGAACTTTGGAGCAGTCGGAGGGCAGGATAGAGGTGATCGAGGCGATCGCGTTTTTGGATCGTCCGCACCAGCAAATTGGCAATGGGGGCAAACTCCGGATCACCCGAATTGGCTAGTTCTTGGAACAACAAGGACCACATTCCCCCGGACCCGGTGGGCACCACTGCCTTAACTTTGGGTTCCACTGCCCCCATCATCGCGGCATACTGTGCTCCTTGGGATTGGCCCAACGCGATTGTAGA
>JBFRWC010000406.1:0-25138 GCA_051439365.1 Leptolyngbyaceae cyanobacterium | reverse complement strand
CAACAGATTAAACGCCTTTCATTAAACGACATCTTCTAGATTTCGTCGAGATGTTCTATGCCAGCGCTCCCACTGTCGAGCCAGACTTTAACAGTCACCCCCCTTGACTCAAGGCTTTGGCCAAGTTTGCCCAACCAGGTGCTACACTGGCACAAGTTTTTAACTTTTTGGGAAACTCCGATCGTTTGCCGACCTGTTCCACTTTTGCCCAAGTCACCATGTCAGCGCAGTCACAACCAAAACAAGCCATTGACGATCTAGCTCCCATTCTCCACGCTCAAAATATTTCAAAGCGGTTTGGAGGCGTGCGTGCCCTCGATCGCGTCTCCCTCTCGGTTGAGCCAGGGAGCATTACCGGATTAATTGGTCCCAACGGCGCAGGCAAAACCACCCTGTTTACCGTGCTTGCCGCCTTCACTCGTGCAGATGAAGGCACAGTTGTATTCAATGGCAGACCCATTCACCATCTGCCGCCCCATCAGTTAGCCCATCGGGGCTTAGTCCGGACATTTCAGGTGGCACGAGTGTTGTCCCGCCTCTCCGTTTTGGAAAACGTGCTGTTGGCCTATCAACACCATCTCGGCGAACAATTCTGGAACGTCTGGGCACGTCCCCAACAGGTTCGGGCCACAGAAGCCCAACAGCGACAGGCGGCAATGGAGATTCTCGACTCTGTGGGACTAGCGGCGATGGCCCAAGCTTATGCAGGTGCCCTATCGGGTGGTCAGCGAAAGTTGCTGGAACTGGCTCGGACCCTGATGGTGAAACCAAAGCTGATTTTGTTAGATGAACCCGCCGCTGGGGTCAACCCCACCCTCATTCTGCAAATTTGCGACTATATTCGCCACTGGAACCAGCAGGGCATTTCCTTTCTGATTATTGAACACAACATGGATGTGATCATGTCGCTTTGCGACCATGTGTGGGTGTTAGCGGCGGGGCGCAATTTGGCTGATGGGGAACCCGCTACGGTACAGCAAGATCCCCACGTACTCGCCGCCTATTTAGGCGAATAAAGCGGCGAATAAAGCGGCTAGTCAGCCGACTCTGTAAGGATGCGGTCTCGTTTCAGGAATAAGCTACACACCACAATACCCACGATCGCCAAACAGGCCATGGGATAGAACACATAATTGTAGCTGCCCAATAAATCCCGAATCCGGCCCACCACTAAGGTCCCAATCAACGCACCCACTCCGTAGGCGGTGAAAATAATGCCGTAGTTTTGGGCGTAATGCTCAGGGTCAAAGAAACGGAGGGTGACAGTGGGGGCCATTGCCAACCAACCGCCCAGGCAGAACCAAAATAGACTAAATGCAACCAGATAGGAGGCCACCTGTCCCGTTTTCGCGTTGACCATGAGAATACAGCCAATCAATATCAGGATATAGGAAAAGATGGCGACATGCTGGGGCTTGAAGCGATCGCTCAACCAACCGAACAAGGGCCGACTCACGCCATTAAAAACCGCGAATAACGACACACTACTGGCTGCCATCGTTGGGTTAATCTCAATAATTTCTACCCCAACTGGGCTGGAAATACCAATGGCACTCAGGCCGACTAGGGTGGCGATCGCATAGCAAATCCACAGCGCATAAAAGGAGCGACTTTTGAATAAATTGGGGGGATAGGTGAGGGATGCTTTCTGCTGAGAGGCGGCCTGATTCTGCTGGGGCTGCCACCCTTGAGGGGGGACTTTCATCGTCAGCGCCATCACCGAAATAATCGCAATAAAGGCGATACCGAGAATCCGGAGGGTCGGGCGTACAGAATAGGCACTGATCAGTTGATTCGCCAAAGGAGCTGTGATGAACGGGGACAGGCCAAACCCCAGAACCACTAACCCAACTGCTAACCCTTTTTTGTCAGGAAACCAACGGGATGCCACCATCATCGGCACACCGTACACAATGCCAACACCAACACCAGCAATCACACCGTAGGTTAGCATGAGGATTCCCACCTGGTTGGCAAAGCTGGACAAAATGTAGCCCAGTCCGACCACTAGCCCACCGATGGCCGTGGTGATCCGAGGGCCAATGCGAGGAATGTAAAAGCCTGCAATCGGCATGGTGGCCGCGTAAAAAACCAAGGCAAAGGTAAAGGGGAGCAGACTTTGAGTGGCCGTGATCCCTAGCTCGTCTTGTAGCGGCTTTCTGAAAATACTCCAGGAATAAACGGTCCCTAAGCAGAGCAAAACCGTCATTCCCAGAGGAATCAACAACCATCGGCCTTTCTCAGCAGGTTGTCCCAGAACGGTAACCGTTGGTGTACGAGGGGTTGTGGTGTCCATGTCTTTCTTCAAAAATCCAGCACTGCATTAAGATCAAGGGCGCAGTGACCAGGGACATTGCCGCTGACATTGCCGCTGCCATCGCAACTTGACCATTTGCCCCCATGATTATAGTGCTTGTGGATTCTGAGAGAAACTGTATACCCAGATCGAGGGGACCCAGATTGCAAGCTGGATTGAAATTGAGTCAGGCTACCATCTGTTGGACGAGACTGTAGCCTCGCAGTTGCCCTCCAAAGGGGACATAAAACATGGGAAACTGACACGTTGGAGTGGGAGTAAAGCGCATCGATTCACCATCCTTATTCACCAAGACAATACTGTCTCTTTCAGCGAAAATCACGGTGTAGCTATGATTGCAGCAGAATTCAGAGAGTAGAACAGGCATAGTTGTGGCCTCCTTTGGTGTGGCGGGTCTTCTCCTCTGGCCTTGCCGTTACTGGAATATCCGGACTCAACGTCCACCTTGGCATGACGCTGCGAAGACTTTCTCCATCAGTTAGATACAAACGGTCTTGCTGTCAATCCAGATGATTCTGTTGAGCAACACTTTAGGGGACTGGAGCAAGCCGTGACTTCTTCGTGTTGTCTTTATTATTCCCGCGAGAGACGGAGGTCTACCATAAAAAACACCCACTGACGAAGAGAGTGGGTGTAGACAAGGAGTTTTAGACAGACAACTGCTTTGCTATCTGTTTCTAGTATTCCCTGGTTCAGAACTGTAGTAACGTTAATCCCCAGCTAGTCCCTGAGATTCCCCAAACTCCCCTATATGTGCTGAGGCTTCACCGGATTCCGATGAGCTGGGTTCAACCCGTTCGGATTCAGTGGCCACAGCAGGAGCAACAGGTAGCTCCGTTCTGGCTAATTCAACCTCATGGGTCTCCAATGCATCACCACTCTCTGCGGCAGTGTTTGAGGGGGTCTCAACCAGTTCATCATCCCCAGTTTCCACATTCGGGACTAGGGCCACGGCGGCGATCGCGTCATCGTCGTCCAAGCGCTGCACTTGCACCCCCGTGGCCGCACGGGACTGACAGGAAATGGAATCAATGACTTGCCGCATAATAATGCCGCGATTGGTCACGAGCATCAACTCGTCGTTGTGATGAACAATGCGAAGGGCTGCCATTTGGTCGCCAGATTTGCGAAACTTAATCGCCCGTAGGCCCAAGCCTGCCCGTTTTTGGAGTCGAAACTGAGAGACAGGGACGCGCTTGCCCAAGCCTGCAGTGGTGATGGCGAGAACCCAAGGACCATCGGGTTTCTCCTCATCGGCTGGATCTTCTTCGACAGTAGGATCATTGGTGGTCGGTGCGATCGCCTCGCCATCCTCCCCAGAGTCCCCGGCGATCGCCGCCATTACCAAATCCTCCACCAGTTGTCCCGGCAGAATATCCATTCCCACCAGTTCATCCTCCCCCTTGAGAGACATGGCCCGCACCCCACGGGTCGCCCGCCCCAACGGTCGTAATTGCTCATCATCCGCGCGAAAATGAATCGCCATTCCCGCCCGTGACCCGACAATAATGCTGTCTTCCGATCGTGCCCGTCGCACCCAGCGTAATTCGTCGCCGTCGTTCAAGGAAATCGCAATCAAGCCGTTGGCCCGAATATTACTGAAGGCCGAAAGCTGAGTTTTTTTCACATAACCGCCACGGGTCAGCATTACCAAATACTCATCATCGGTAAATTCCGACACCGGAACAATGGAAGTAATCTTCTCATCCTGGGGAATCGGCAACATCTGAACCACTGGGGTGCCACGAGAGGTCCGTGACCCCGTCGGAATCTGGTACACCCTGAGGCTATAGACCACGCCCCGCTCGCTAAAAAATAGGACACTATCGTGGTCGCAGCAGCCCAAGAAATGATCCACCACATCATCTTCTTTCATGCGAGTCCCTGCTTTCCCACGAGTAGCCCGATTCTGGGCTTGGAAGGTGCGGATGGGCATCCGCTTGATGTAGCCTTGCTCCGTCAGCTTCACCACCACTTGCTCATTGGCGATCAGGTCAATGTCATCCAAGTCACTCAAATTCTGCTCAATCGACGTGATCCGGGGAGTGGCATGAGCCGTTTTAATGGCATGAGCTTCCGTTTCGATAATCTCTAGGATGCGCTCTCGTCGAGCCAGAATATCCTGTAAATCGGCAATGCGTTCTCGTAGTTCTTGGTGCTCTCGTTCGATTTTTTCCGACTCTAGGGCCGTGAGGCGACGCAACTGCATCTGTAGAATGGCATCAGCCTGCACTTCTGAGAGATCAAATTGCTGGATTAGCTCCTGTTTGGCGGTAGCGGTATCTGCGGCTCCTCGGATAATGGCGATCACGGCATCTAGATTGGCCAGCGCCACCAGCAAGCCTTGGAGCAGATGATCCCGTTCTTCTGCTTTTCGCAGTTGATACTGGGTGCGGCGGGTAATGGTTCCAATCCGAAAATCTACAAAGACTTCCAGCATTTGCTTGATGCCGAGCAATTGGGGTTCCCCATTCACTAGGGACAGCATATTCACGCCAAAGTTGCTCTGGATCGGGGTTTGCTTGTATAGATTATTGAGCACCACTTGGGCGTAAGCATCTCGCTTCAGCTCAATCACAATCCGCATTCCAGTGCGATCGCTCTCATCCCGAATATCAGCAATGCCGTCGATCTTGCGATCATTGACGAGATCAGCAATTTTCTCAATCAGCGCCGCCTTATTGGTCTGAAACGGCAACTCGGTGACAATAATTGCTTCCCGATCCGGTCGCCCTCGCTGCTCAATGGTTTCAATCGCAGCCACGCCCCGCATGGTGATGGAGCCACGCCCCGTCTCATAGGCATCCCGAATCCCTCGCATCCCTAGAATCTGCCCCCCCGTGGGAAAATCAGGACCAGGGATAATCTGCCGCAATTCTCCAGTCGTAATATCGGGGTTTTGAATCAGCGCCACCACCCCATCCACCAACTCACCCAAGTTATGGGGAGGAATGTTGGTGGCCATCCCCACCGCAATCCCAGAGGAGCCATTCAGCAACAATTGGGGAATGCGAGACGGCAGCACGGTGGGTTCCTGCTGTGACCCGTCAAAGTTGTCGATAAAATCAACGGTTTCCGCTTCGATGTCCTGCAAGAGGGAGTTGACCGTGAGCGATTGCAACCGACATTCGGTGTATCGCATGGCGGCTGGAGGATCGTTGTCCACCGAGCCGAAGTTGCCGTGACCATCGATCAGGGGCGATCGCATCGAGAAATCCTGGGCCATCCGCACCAGGGCATCATAAACCGCCGTATCCCCGTGGGGATGGTACTTACCGAGAACTTCCCCCACCACCCTGGCACATTTCCGAAAGGGGCGATCGGGAGCCAAGCCTAGTTCATGCATCGCGTACAAAATACGACGATGCACAGGCTTAAGACCGTCCCTAGCATCGGGAAGCGCCCGTCCCACAATCACGCTCATGGCGTATTCCAGATAGGACTGGGACATCTCATTCCGGAGATCCGTCGGAATGATCCGCTCCTGAGGAATGCTCATATGTATTGATGACTCCAAAAAGATGAACGTTGTGGCAAGAAGAACCGACTACTGGTGGGATGGAGATGGCATTGTCATAGCTGCAGGGTTGATAGTTGATGATGTTTCGTAAGTCTTGGCTGACAATTACCCATAGTGCGTCAAGTCTAGTGCGTCAAGTACTGGCTCAAATCCACACAGAACACTACCGCTATCGCAGGCGGTGAAGCGTTCTACTTCTCAGGAAATTCTAGCACAAACCGACTATTCCTCTAGTTAGATAAAATTCAGCAGTCACCCGTGGTAGGAACCTTCACCCTACCCATTGTTGCGTCAAATTGAGAGCGAGTCATTCACTTTTGGCCTAGGACTCACCTTCATGCTCAACTCTCGATGCGGACGGTTGAGTGGGTTCAGACCTGAGAGGCTAGGGTCGATCATAGAGTTGCAGATTCATAGAGTTGCAGATTCATAAAGCTCGCCAACCGATCGCCAATGATCAGCTGACGACTTGATGCTATCCGTTCTAGCTCGTGGCTCCTTCCGGGAAGGTTTGCTTGAATTCTTCGATTAAATCATCCAATTCTTCCAACGCCTGATCCACATCAATCCGCAGCGTTCCTAGGTCAGGTTGCTCCAGTAAGCGCACTAATGCATCCCGCTTGCTCTCAACCACGCGGATTTTTTCTTGCATTACAGCTACGTCTACCATCGTCTATGTCTCCTAAAACTTAAGTGTTGTTATCTAGCGCTCTACCCTTGATTAGTAGCAGCAATAGCCAACTGACAGTATACATGGCTGCTATCGGTTGGACATGGCTGCCCCACTTGCCCAGGTGTCAACATGTTTCGTCCGCTCAGCGAAGGAACCATGCTCATTTCAGTGTTCTGCCATGGGCACACAAGGTCTTATTGAGTTCCTTACCAATGGTAGCGGGGAATGCAGCAATAGTGAATAATTATTAAGGACATCTTTTTTATCATTCCTATGTTACCCAGAACTTCATTAGGCACTGTGGGCATTGTCGTCGGTCTGCTCATCACCTTGGGTGGATTTGCCGCTTATGCATTGGACTATGCTACCCTCAACCTCGTCGGCTTCTTCTACGGGATTCCCCTATTGCTGGGGGGGATGGCCCTCAAAGCAGCGGAGCTAAAACCTATCCCCATTGAGCCGGTCACCCCACCTGAGGTGCTGGCACTGCGGGACCAACAGGCTACAGACACCCTCAATCAAGTCCGGAAAGACGTGACCCGCTATCGGTATGGCCAAAAAGCCCATCTGGATACTGCCCTAGAGTTTTTGGGACTCAGCCCAACCGATGAGGAACGGCCAGAGTTGGGACAGCTCCGAGAAGAAAGCCGGGAAGGAGCCTACACGTTAGTGCTGACGTTTTATTCTCCGTTGATTCCCTTCGAGACGTGGCAGCAGAAACGAGGGAAGATGGGTTCCTTTTTTGGTCCTGGGCTGACCGTTGCTGTGGCTGAGCATCCAACCTATGAAGATGTTGTTGAAGTGGCGCTGCAAGTGAGCCTTGCGTCAACGTAGAATGAGTCACATTATCTATCGACCAACCCATGGGCCAACGCGATCGCCATGTCCTCTCCCATCAGCTTCCCAGACTGAACCTCGACCCAAAACGATTGTGCTGGATGACGATCCGACGGGATCACAAACCGTGCATAGCTGCTTGTTGTTGCTGCGATGGGATGTGAGCACCCTGCGGTGGGGACTACGGGACAACAGTCCAATCTTTTTCGTGCTGACCAATACGCGATCGCTCCCACCCCAAGAAGCCGAAGCTGTGACCCGTGACGTTTGTCGTAACTTAAAGCAGGCGATTGCCCTCGAATCGATTCAAGATTTCCTGATTGTGAGCCGTTCTGATTCCACATTGCGGGGGCATTATCCCTTGGAGACAGATGCGATCGCCCAGGAACTTGGCCCCTTTGATGCCCATTTTTTAGTGCCCGCCTTTCTGGAAGGAGGGCGCGTCACCCGCTGTAGTACCCACTACGTCCGCACGGATGGCCGGGATATCCCGGTTCACCACACCGAATTTGCCCACGATCCCTTGTTTTCCTTTCACCACAGTTATCTCCCAGATTACGTTGAGGAAAAAACAGGGGGAAAGGTGATCGCAAGTGACGTGGAGCGATTGCAACAACAGGATATCCATTTCGGATGTCTAGAGCGATTAAGGCGGCTACACCATCACCAATGCGTGGTTGTGGATGGAGAACGGCAATCGGACCTCGATCGCTTTGCCGCCGATATTCTCACCGCTGTGACTGAAGGTCAACAATTTCTGTTTCGCAGTGCGGCCAGCCTGTTGACGGCATTAGCTCAACTTCCCCCCCAACCGCTTGCGCCTGAGAACATGACCACCTTAACACGCCAAGGCAAACCAGGGGTGGTATTGGTAGGTTCCTATACTGAGAAAACCAACCGACAATTGCAATACTTACTGGAACGGCCCAATGTTCAAGGGATTGAAGTCAAGATCCAACCACTCATTCAATCGACTGATCCCACACCATTACTGGAGCAAGTGACCGAGCAGATTCAGTTCATTCACAACCGTGGACAAGACGTTGTGATTTACACGAGCCGACACCCCTTTACCGCCACTCGTTCCGGCCAACAAATTGCCTTGACTCGCAAGATCACGGCCTTCCTCAACGAGATTGTTAGGCGATCGCCAGAGTCGATCGGGTTTCTCATTGCCAAAGGGGGCAATACGGCAAACACCACCCTCAGTCATGCCCTCAATTTGCCATCCGTGCGACTTTTGGGCCAAATTGCCCCCGGTTGTTGCATTGTGCGCACAGAAGCCGATCACCCTCAATTTCCTCGGTTGCCTGTGGTGATGTTTCCGGGAAATGTAGGGGATGATGAGACGTTGGCGATCGCCTACCAGCGCCTTGCCACTCAGGTCCGGACGCTAGGAACGACATGAGAAAAGGCTTTAGGTGTAGATTGAGGGGGCATATCAGGTGCGATCGCCACGAGTTTTCCTCCCCAAAGATCAGTTCCAATGTTTTGAAGTCTTAGCGTTTTGAAGTCTTAGCGTCATTTGCGATCGTGTTGGGTTAACTTGGTCTCATCCACATCTGAAACATCAAAACTGAGTCTGTGGAAAACTATCAACTTTCTAGATAGTGAGCTAAGCCCTTTATTGAAGAGCTTAGGCCCATTAAAAAGAGAGCAATACCAAAAATGCAAGCGTTACCGTAGGAGTGCTTTGACTAGCTTCTGATGCAATTGATCGGCTGTAAATGCTGGCTCATTTGGAGGATAGAGTTCATCCTCAGCAAATTGAAACCCTGATTCCTGAGCTAAAGACACTAACTCTTTGGCTCGCTCACAACCCTTTAACTTCTCTTGCAACTCTGAATTCGCTTTAGCTTCTTCAGCAAAGGATCGGACTTGACTAGTGGGCATAATCTTACCTCATCTAAATTTAACTTGAACGGGTGTAGTGTCACAAACTAGACCGATTAATTTTTTATCACTAAATATGCTAGTTATCCAACCCCTTTTTGTAAAAATTAAGTGATAAACTAACATTTTCACATATCATTAAATATTGCAACATTGATCCTAAAATTATTGTGATCACTCGATTCTGGAATCACGGGCATCCGGTTTAATGGATTGGTGTGATTGAGAAATTAGGGGAGTATGTTTACCCATTTGCCTCTCACAAGGAGTTTCAGGTTAAGCTTTAATGATGTGGCGATCGCTCTAACCCAGTTGTAAGGTGAGCGATCGCTTCAGTATTTCTGGAGTAGGACACAATTCTGGCGCTTGTCGTAAATTGATGGTCTAAAGTTTAACTCAAGAGACAGCGGCGATCGCTTCCCTTCCCTCCCCTCGTCATACTGTTCATCTCTACAAGCATCGGCAACTTTTGACAAATGCACGTTATCAACTCGTGAAATGTGACCAATTTAGCTGATAATGGAAAATCGTTGAAAATCTAGTTTAAGAGTGAGCAATCATGGGTCGCGCCAATAAAGTCGTGCTGGCATATTCCGGCGGAGTCGATACGTCTGTTTGTATTCCCTATCTCAAAGAAGAGTGGGGCGTGAAAGAAGTGATCACCCTAGCAGGGGATTTGGGCCAAGGGGAAGAGTTAGGACCCATTCAGCAAAAGGCATTGGATTCTGGGGCGGCGGAGTCCCTCGTCGCTGATCTGACCGAGGAGTTTATCCGTGACTACGCCTTTCCAGCCATTCAAGCGAATGCCCTCTATGAAAACCGCTACCCCCTTTCTACTGCACTAGCTCGTCCGCTGATTGCCAAGCGACTGGTGGAGGTGGCCGATGAGTACGGGGCGGATGCAGTGGCCCACGGTTGCACGGGCAAGGGCAATGACCAGGTACGCTTTGATGTAGCGATCGCCGCCCTTAACCCCAATATCAAAGTTCTCGCTCCGGCGCGGGAATGGGGCATGAGCCGGGAGGAAACCATTGCTTACGGGGAGCGCTTCGGCATTCCCTCTCCGGTGAAAAAGAAGTCACCTTACAGCATTGACAAGAACTTGCTGGGTCGCAGCGTGGAAGCGGGACCGTTGGAAGATCCCTGGAATGCGCCGCTAGAGGAAGTGTACGAAATGACCCAGGCGATCGCCAATACCCCCGACGAACCCGAATGTGTAGACATTGGCTTTGTCAAAGGGATGCCCACGAGTCTCAACGGTAGCGAATTGGCTCCCGTAGACTTGGTCGCCCAATTGAACGAGATTGTTGGTCGCCACGGCTATGGCCGGATTGACATGATGGAGAACCGCTTGGTGGGAATCAAATCCCGCGAAATTTATGAAGCCCCTGCTCTGTTAGCCTTGATTCAGGCTCACCGCGACCTCGAAAGCCTGACGCTCACTGCCGATGTCACCCACTACAAGCGGGGCATCGAAGAAACCTACTCCCAGATGATCTACAACGGCTTGTGGTACAGCCCCCTGAAAGCAGCCTTGGATAGCTTTATCCAAACCACCCAGGAGCGTGTGACCGGAACCGTGAGAGTTCAGTTATTCAAGGGGAACGCGACCGTCGTTGGTCGTCAATCAGCCAACTCCCTGTATACTCCCGATCTGGCAACCTACGGAGCTGAGGATCAGTTTGACCACAAAGCAGCAGAAGGATTCATCTACGTTTGGGGACTCCCCACTCGCGTCTGGTCCGAACAAACAAGGGGATAAGCCGTGGCTGCCTCACTCGCGCCAGATGCACTCCTGCGTCTGCTCCAACTCGCTAGCCCCAGCCTCCCGGTCGGAGCCTATAGCTACTCCGAGGGGCTGGAAACGTTGGTGCATGATAGCAGAATTACGACAGCAGCAGAGCTAGAAGATTGGCTGCGGCAGGAACTCCGCTACGGCCCCATTGGCCTAGAGCTAACCGTGATGGTTCAGGTTCATGCCGCTATGGTAGTGGGCGAGGTTGGAGCGATCGCCCACCACAATCAATGGCTATCGGCCCTACGAGATAGCGAAGAAATCCGCGAACAACACTGGCAGATGGGGCGAACCCTCGTCAGCTTGCTGCAAAATCTGGACCCAGAGTTGACTGGCACCCTGGAGACCGTGGGGTTGCCGTGCAACTTTGCGATCGCCTTCAGTATTGCCGCCGCTCACTGGCAACTCCCCCCAGAGGCAATGGCGTTGGGTTATCTCCAAAGTTGGCTGACCAACCTAATCAATGCAGGTGTCAAGCTGGTGCCCTTGGGCCAAACCACAGGTCAAACCCTCTTGCTCCAGCTTTATCCTGAACTGAAGGAGACCACCGCTAGGGCGATCGCCACCGCAGCAAACACCGATCCGACTGACCCAACCACAATCTGCAACTGGGGCATGGCCCTAGCCACCATGAATCACGAAACCCTGTATTCCAGACTATTCCGCAGTTGAGGAGCGATCGCCATCAGGCATTGCTACCGTCGCAGCATCCACGGGTAAGACCAACTGATGCACCCCAAGCTCCAGATTGTTCTCGCCGTCAACATGAGTCGATTGAGGCAGTGCCGCTGGCGCAATCCCGCTTTCTGGCCCCAACACTGGCGTATTCAGATCGATTTTGAGAGATTCTGCTGGAGGTTGGGGAATCTCCTTCAAGAAGTTAGCGAACTGGACCCGGACAGGAGGCACCAAAGAAGCCGCCAACACCGTAATGGCCGTACCAACCAGTGCCAAGAGCACCTGAGGGCGACGATCAACTTTTTTGCAAACCGCTTCAATGGTCTCGTCAATTGACACTTGGCTAGTCGTTGGCACGGGCATGGTCTTGAGACCATGACGTAACTGGCGCAGACGGCCATACAAGCAGCGGAAGTTCTGGTCCTCAACTAACCACTGCTCCACTTGGCGCTTTTCCAACGCCGTCACTTCACCATCCATATAAGCGCTAAGCAGTTCAAAGCGATCGCGCTTCAGATTATCCAATGCGGCAAAACCCAGATCACTGGAAGAAGCCTGTTCGTTTGCCTGCGCAGAGCCATCATTGTCAAAGTTAGAAATCATATCGGATTCCACATGAAGAAATCAAAGGGACGGGCCACATAGACAGATTCAGAAAAAGTTGCCACCTACCAGGAAACCTACAGACCTCGTAGGCACATCCTAGTATAAGGTAGTATTCTGAAGTTAGCAGTACATCTGCTTTGCTCATCCCTTCCTGGGGGAAGAACCATGCCAGATATACAGAGTGTCACACCCTAGAGCCTGACTGAAACTGTCTGTAATATGTACTCTTCGACGCACCGTTACACATTTTGCTCCTGAACTGATTCACTTATCACAGCTTCTTAACAATTGCTGTTCAAAGTATAAATTATGAGTATGGAAAGGAGAACTGTTACGGAAGGACCGAAGGTCACATTGAGAAGAGTCATCAGATGTGGCCTGCTGGATGCTTGGCCTTATTTTCAATCAGGCTATTTTCAATCAGGCTATTTTGATATCAAATGTAGACTTAGATTTTATTGAACTCTTGATCCTTGCCCCCAAGACACCCTAACGTCGAGCCACAGGGAGTGGAACTTTCGAGCAGAAATCGCTAATATTGCAATAGCTGAAGGATATGCAGTTTTGCGACAGGATGGACACTTTTATCCTCTCGTTAAAACTGTCTACTGATTGGGTTCAATCTATCAGGGTCCAAGTTAATTTTTGACCAAGGGACCGTGCGAACAAAGGTATGAACATGATTCATCGAACCGTGCTACGGAACGTTCAGACTCCCTTTAGTCAAAGATTAAGAGCGTCTTTACTTCAAAACAGTACAACCAACAAGCCTAAATTTGACTGTTTAACAAACTGGAAAGACTTGGGTATGACGTTTTGTATGACTAGATAGGAACATTTCAACAAGAGCCGCGTCTTAAAAGACGGACATCTTGTCACTAACTTCTTAATTAGTAGAGTTTTTATCTATGCAAGCTGCAAATGATACCAGGACTTTCCGTAGTTCTTTTCATTCATCGGTGAACAACATCGCATTGCTAAGTAAAACGACTAACTCTTTACCGCTCAACTCTCTCTCTCACCACGACTTGATTTTGCGTTGTCAGCAGGGGGCACGGCCTGATAAAGCCGCTTTCTCTGAGTTGTTGCGACGCTATCAGCCTCATTTGGAGAAAGTGTTTTACCACCTGGCTCCGGATTGGAGCGATCGGGCTGATCTGATTCAGGAGGTGTGGATTCGGGTGTATCGCAATATCAAGCGGTTACAAGAGCCTGCAAAGTTCAAAGGCTGGCTCACCCGCATTGCCACCAATCTTTTTTATGATGAGTTGCGTAAACGCAAGCGGGTTAAAAATCCACTGTCGTTGGATGCGCCAATTCAGGCCGGGGATGGCGAGATCAACTGGGAGCTACCCTCCAGTGAGCCAGAGCCTGCGCAAGAGTTGATGACCGAAGAATTCTACAGCCAATTGCAGGCTGCGATCGCCGATCTCCCTGAAACCTTCCGCACCACCATTGTACTACGAGAAATTGAGGGTCTGAGCTACGAAGAAATTGCGGACATCACCGGAGTGACGCTTGGCACAGTTAAATCGAGAATTGCCCGGGCACGCCAACGGCTCCAGTCTCAGTTGCAGCATTACATGAGTTTATAGGTGATGGCTTCTAAGTGACCTGTAAGCAACAGACTTATGGGTAACCGACTTACAGGTGCGAGTCGTGCCCGTTTCAGCTTCCCCGATAAGTGCTATAGGACCAAGGCGAGCAAAGCAACGGCACATGGTAGTGGCTGGATGTATCGGCCAAGCCAAACCGAATGGGCACCCAATCGAGAAACAGGGGCGTAGGTAAATCGGGGGTGCGCCGCCTAAAATAGGCTCCCACAGCAAATCTCAGCTCGTAGATACCGACAACCCATTCATTGGCATCTAGGAGAGGCACATCGGTGCGGCCATCGCTATTCGTGACGACAGTCTTTAATAACTGGGGCGGCGATGCGATGTCGCCAGGTTGACTGATGTGCCATAGCTCAATGGTTAGCCCTGCTGCTGGACAGCCGTTTGCCGTATCTAAGACATGGGTAGTGAGTTTACCGGCCATTTGCGCGTCTAGGTCTAGAAATTCATGGGTGAAACGTTAACTCAAACACTAGCCAAGTGGGCCTTGAAGAATCACATTGGCGATCGCTCCCATAATGTTACTCCCATCCTCGTTCGCCAGATCACGATACCACGCCTCAGTTGTCTCAGGCACTTTGCCGTGGATCATCTCTGCCCGTTTTCTGGCTTTGAGAACGAGGTCACCGGTGCGATCGCGCCGTGCCTGATCGTACCGTTTTAGGGCATCAGCAACACTAATATTGTTGGTCAACAACTGGGTCGCCAAGGTCCAAGCATCCTCCATGGCCTGACACCCTCCTTGGCCTAAATCAGGAGTGGTGCTGTGTCCCGCATCCCCCAACAGCGCAATCCGTCCGTTGACCAAGGTGGGTAGCGGGTCCAGATCATGAATGGGCACTCGATTGGTCGCATCTGGGTTAATCGCTTGGATTAAATGCTGGACAGGATCGGCCCATCCGGCAAAGTAGTGAGAGAGTTCCTCCCTCACATTCTCCTTGGGCTCCGCCTCCTTGGGCAAGGGCACATCAAAGAAAAAGTAAAAGCGATCGCCCCCCACAGGCATCACCGAAGCCCGTTGACGATCTCCGACGTAAATCACCCAACTATGTTTCGGCCCAATGCGTTCATTGATCGTAACCAATCCATTCCAGTTAACATATCCGGCATAGCGCCGTTGTCGTTGTTCTCCCAACACTGCGGATCGAATAATGGAATGGGTACCATCGGCTCCCACTACCAGATCGCCTGTGGCTCGACGACCGTCTTCAAAGATCGCGATCGCACCATCATCCGTCTGCTCCACCGCCACACATTTAGCGTTAAGCTGCACGTTTTCAGCCCCCAACTCGCGCAGCAACATCCCTTGCAAATCGCTGCGGGCAACGGGGTAGGGACATTGACCCACCTGAGCCACCAACGGATCGAGGCTAAAGTCGGTGAGCAGGGTGCCACCTTTGCGACGGTAGGCCATCCGCTGCATGGACCCGCCAATTTGGGCAATATCTTCCCCCAGCCCCAGGCGATTCAGGACTTTGACCCCATTGGACCACAGCGAAATTCCAGCTCCAGCAGGCCGTAGTTCTCGGACTCGGTCGTACACTTCCACCTCGTATCCGGCCTGTTTTAGGGCGATCGCGGTGGTGAGTCCCCCCATTCCAGCCCCCACAATGACAACTTTCAAGTGATGCATTGTTCTCTCTCCGGCACTCGCCAATCCTACCGATGGTACCGACCCTTGCTCACGGGAAAAGTACACAGGTTACGGTTTCTTGTCCTCATTAGGGGTTAGTAACTGTGTCAAAATATTTAGACAAATAAAGACATATTCGGTCATTCAAGCTGTTATGATGGGGCTGTATCTAGGTTTGGTGACTACTCATGTCGCTTTCCCGGTCTAATCAACCTGGAAACACGTGTGGGTTTCATATCATCAAGCTAGTAGATGCGCTAACCGGACTTAACAGGTCATCTTAGCTTGTGCCTTGTCGGAGGGGGTACCCCCCGTGGACGACCGACTGGGACTCCTTTGGAGGTTAAGACATCAGGTGAAAATCCTGGCGGTAATCCCACGACAGCCGTTAGCAGTGGGTGCTTAGAGAATATCCAACTTTGTCTAAGTTTTTAGTAGCGGTCACCCACACTCCAACACTAGGGCTTGGGAAGCGGTGGATCAAGCTCATGTTCCACCACAAATACGTTGGAGTATAAATTGGCAATAATTTGCTTGCCCTCTTGGGTTAAGGACAAGTAATCAATTCCTTCGCGGATATACGGATACACGACATTCCAATAAAACTTGGGATATTGATGCCGCAGATCCCCTGGGTTTTTGTAGCCCACCTTGGCATTAAATCCGGTTTCCTCAAACTCATAGAATAGGGCGCTCACTTTGTTCAAATAGCGCGGGTCGCTAAGCTGACCAATCAGATCGGCGGCCCGAACCAGCCCTGGATAGTTTTTGGTGTCTTGGTGGTCGCTATCGTTCGGCACTGGAAAGCGCGTCAGCTCAATGTTGTCCTTAATCCGCTCGGCGCTCAACCAATTATTGTTGCCAAACCGCTCTTCGATAAATAATTTACCCCGATCAACGTGGTATGGGGTCAAGCTAGCATCAGTGAACCCAGGAGGCAGAGCCACGCGAGCGCCCTCAATCCCCGTCGCATAGTAGCCATCCCCATCAGCCCGACACACTCCCTTGATGTAACCAATGTCATGACACAGCAGCGACACCATGAAGTGTAACCAGTCCTCGCAGGAGACCCCACCATCTCGAATATGCTTACCCCGCAGCAATTCTTGGCCCACCAGAGTGACTAAAATTGTATGCTCAACGTTGTGGTAGAGCGCATCCCCATTAGCAATATTTTCCAGCGCCATGCGCCCGGACCAACCAATGATATTGGCATAGTCAGACTTCAAACCTCCATAGTTTTGGTCATAGCCTTTTTGGAGTTCTTGGACAAAAGACGTGATTAGCTGTTGTGTGGGATTAAACATTTCTGGTTCTGACTAAGACAATATAAAAGTCCATAACCCATTACTGGTGATGCCACAATTGATCATGCAATGATTTGTGATGTGTGGAAAGCGCTGAATAGTGGGATTGGCAATCTGGTCAGCAAATCTTCCTTCACTCTACCCATTGTACTGATTGACTCCGGAATAGAGTGACGGTTAGCCCCCAGAAACGATGCCGTTACAGCCTGTTGGATCAGTTAGGTGCAACGACCCTAATCCACATGGGGAACTAGAATATCACAGGTCAAGTCATCGCTTTGGGCAGCGATCATCTCTTCTAAATATGAGGTGGCGGTTGGAGCGATCGCTCGATTGTAGAGGGTTTCTACGGTCCACTCATCATTTTCCACTGCATAGTCTACAGCAACCTGGCTTTCGTGGGTGTAGTCTTGGGTTGCCCGAGGACGCACCCGAAAAGTAAAGATATAGCGGACAGAACCCTCAACCCTAGCAAGGCTATAGGGAGATTCCTGGGCAGGTCCATGCATGGATGGTTCAATTTCAATGATACTAATACCACCATTTTCAATTTCCCCCCGTTGTCTCGCGAGGTTTTTCGCCCGATTCAGTCTCGATCCCTGGGCCACAAGACACTGGAAATTCTCATCGCCTGAGACAGATTCACACAAACATTCCATCGCTTCAGTAGACTGAGCCAAGGCTAGCTCTGTCGTGAAACCCAAGCCCCATAGGGTTGACATTGAGAGTAGGGCGATCGCGCCGTAGCATAGCTGGCGATTCTGTTGCCCAGATTGAATAGGAGCCATATCTGTTTTCCTCGAGATTATTTTATTAAGGCTAGATATTAGTAATAATACATCGGTATTTAGACCCATTCAGCACACAGGTATTGTGACGTTGTGGGGGTACTTCACATCCCCGCAACACAAGCTTTACTGAAAGCGATTCCACAGCACCATACTTTTTAGAGAAGTCCTTGTGGGCCAAAGGGGGTAAAAGGACTTCCTCAACTTAAGGGTTGTTCCCATAATTTTCAAAAAGGCGGCACCCAGATTCGAACTGGGGGATAAAGGATTTGCAATCCTCGGCCTTACCACTTGGCTATGCCGCCGCACCGGCCTCGATCAAATTCACGATTAGAGACTATCCTGAGGCACGGTTTACTATTATACACACCATTGAACGAAAATGGGGAAATTATTCCATAATTCCCGTCTGCAATGCTCTCAACGGTTAGGCCGAAGGCTGGGGTTGGGCATGACACCAAGCTAGAGCCGCCTGCTGATTGGCAAAAACATGGGTAGAAGTCGGATCAGACTCGATGGCCTCGGCTTTGCAGAGACGATGGTTAAAGCCATCACTGATCTGACAGAAGAGGACACGGCAGTCATGCTTCTGGGCCAGCTTAGCCACTTTGCTGAAACTAATGGCAGCTGAGGCATCCAGGGCGAGAACGTTTTGGAAGTCTAGGACGAGATACTGCAAGGGCTGATTTGGGGCAGCGGGGTGGAGAATGCGATCGCACAATTGTTGACACAAATCTTTCGCGGTCCCAAAGAAGAGGTATCCCTGTAAATCCACCACATCAACGGTTGCAGGAACAGACATGGCTGGGGCTAGGGCAGAGTTGGACTCTAGGTTCGGGGAACCTAGATGGTTGGTGGTGGGGCGATCGCTTTGCTCCGACAGCTTATCAGCAGTTGGGTTGAGACGACTACAGTCATACAAAAACTGGAGCGCGGCTAGGCCAAATCCCACCGCAATTCCGGGCAAAAAGCCGGACACATTAATCACCACCAATGTCACCCAAATCACCAGGTAATCTGCTAGCTGTAATCTAAACCAAGCGCTGTAGAGCCACTGCCACAACAAGCCCAGCCCCAAAAACAACAGCACACTGCCCAAAATCGGCTTGGGGAAATAGCCCAAAAAGGTGGGACCAAGGATTAGAACAGTGAAGCAGGGGATGGTCTTAAAGATGCCTGTGAAGCGACTCGCCCCGCCCATTTTATGCACCAGCAACGTACTGGGTAGAGCCTGATTGCCCACCATTGTGCTGCCAAATCCTGCCACCAGATTTGCCAACCCTACCGCTTTCAACTCCCGATTCAAATCCAGATCTTTTTCGATAGCCAACTCCAGACTGCCATTGGTCAACACGAGCGACACCAAACTGACAAAGACCAACAGGGCCAGAATATTGCCAGAGTGCAGAATCGCAATCCACTCAACTTGGTGGAGGCTATCTATGGTTAAAGGTTGCCACAGATTCCCTGCGGGAAATGGCCCCAGCAACCATCCTTGTTGTCGCACCGCTGCCATAGGCAGATGGAATCCCCATACGCTACCGTAGAAGACTCCAGTGGAGAGGAGCAGAATCGTGGGCATCACCAGGTAATGATGGAACTGGTGGGTGGCCCAGAGCAGAACAGCCGCGATCGCCAATCCCGCTAGCCATTTGGGCCACACTTCCCCTTGGCTAAACCAGAGCAAGTTAGAGAACATCAGGTCTTGCTCAGTCATCACCTTAAACGCGCCCCGTACCAGCAACAGCCCGGTCCCCGCCATAAATCCGCCCACCACCGGGTAGGGCAGAAATTCCATCGCCTTGCCCCAGCGAAACTGACCCAACAGCCACAGGACAGAACCAGTCAGAATAGAGCCGATGGCGATCGCCGCAATCACCGTGGGCAGAACCGCGTAGGGATTATTGGGAGCCACTCGCTCAACAATCCCTGCGGCTAGAATCGTTAGTACCACCGTCGGAGCCGCCAAAGGGGTGGCAATCATACCAGACAGAGAACTGGTCAGCGCCACCACAATACTAATCAGAGCAGAACTGAGAACCGCTATCCCAACTCCCACATTCAAATCACTGGCCAAAGCGCCTGAAAAAATTAGGGCCGCATAGGAAATTGCCCGGATCACCCCAATCAAGCCCGTAATCATCCCTGCCACAAAACTAGGGGTGAGGCGATCGGGTTGCAAGTCTTCACTGAGTTTTTGGATGTATGGAGTTTTTGCCAGGTTTGCCCCAGGGAATAACTGTGACCTTGCCGGGGATAGGGATAGAGACTTTATAGAAAACATGAGGTAGAAGGGTATCTTATCGGGTTTAAGTGAACAACAAAAACGAAAGTGACGGGAACCAAACTCACGGGAACCAAACTCACGGGAATCAAACTCACGGGAATCAAACTCATGGGAATCAAGCCACGGAACTGTGGCCATCAGGACACTACTGCATGACTCGCATCTGTTCACCACGGCGAATCAGGCTTTCACAGAGCAATTCGACAATGTGCCGCTGAAGTGCCCGAATCAAATCGGGAGCCTCCTGCTGCATCTGATCAAAGGACTCTCGCGACAGGGCATACACCGTACAGTCAGTATCAGTCACCACAGAAGTGGAGAGGGGCATTTTGTCAAAGAAACGCATTTCCCCCAACAGATGACCGCTGGAGCAGGTCTGTAAACGTTTCGTCCGGCCATCTTCTAGCTCTAGCAACACGCTGATCTGTCCTGATTCGATAAAGTACAACTGGCGACGTAACTCACCATGGCGAAAGATATATTGTCCAGCAGGTAGACAATAGGGGGTTAAATACGGCATGAACCGTTCCGCTTGTTCTTGGGTCAGAAACAACTTGACCAGATGATCCGCCAAGGTCGTTGGCGGCAACGCTAGATCTTCATGTTGCTTAAGAATTTGCCGTTCACACCACTCCAACCCCCGATCGAGGTCAGGGGAGATTTGACAGCGTTTATTCTCCAACCTGATCCCTTGGCCCTGGGCTAACTTGGCTTCAAAGTCAGGGAGTAAATTGGTCAAAACCACCGTAAATTTGTGTTGGTCGGCTAGTCGCAAAATCCGATTGAACGTTAATACTGCGGAAGAATCCAGATCAATCACTTGCCGAAAGTCAATCACCAGGTATCGAAGCGGCAAGCGAGTATCATGGCTATCCCTACGCAATGCTTCTGGCTCTGACTGCGGATCTAACGGCAGCTCTGGTTCTGGGGTTGATACCTCTAGAGTTCCCTCGCCCGTGACGCGATCGCGCACTTTTGTTAACAAATAATTCGCCGTCCCGAAAAATAGAAATCCTTGCAGTTCCAACACATAAATCTGGTCCCCTTGTTCCTGCAAAACCGCGTCCTGAGAGATCGATCGGCCCACATTGCTGCGACTGGTTTTGCCAGAGAAGACCTGCTTCGCCACATCCACTTGGCTGTAACGATACATAAACAGGATCACCGTCATCACGAAGCCAACGGCAATGCCCTGTAAAAACCCAAACCCATTAATCACAATCAGAGTCACCCAGACGGTGAGGTAATCACTCAGGGGCAATTTGCTGTAAGCCTGATACAGCCATTTCCATAACAGAGAGAGACCGAGATATAAGATCAGGCTCCCCAAAACCGCTTTGGGCAGGTAAGACAAAAAGGTAGACCCCAATGCCAAGACCGCCAGGGACGGGAGCATGGCAATCAACCCCGTCAGGCGATGTTTGGCTCCGATATTGTGAACCAGCAGGGTACTGGGAAACGCTTGGCTCCCAACCATCCCACCCATCAGGCCAGCCACAATATCAGCGATGCCGACGGACTTCATTTCATTACTGAGGTTTAAGTCTTGGCCCACCAGTAACTCAATACTACTGTTGCTCAACAACAGGGATAAGACACTCACCAACGTCACCGTGAGCAATCCCCCCAGATGGTGACCGATCGCTAACCAGCGAATATGAGGCACCAGGGCCGGAGTCAAGGGTTGCCACAAGCCATCCCCTTGGGGAAATGGCCCCAGTAACCAACCCAGGCCACGAGCTTCATCAATGGAGATATGACTAATGGACAATAGGGCGAAAAAGGCAGTCGTGCAGACCAACAAGACCGCAGGTAAGACCCAAAACTGTTTCCAAATTCGGGTAGCGACGATGATGGCGATCGCAAACCCCAGACCCGGTAGCCAGCGCCACAACATATCCGTGTGGCCCAATGGCAGCAGAGTGGACCAAGTGAGGGGCGTATCGGTGGTGATTTGGAAAAACCCTTTTGTTAAGAGCCAACCCGTTCCCGCCATAAACCCGCCAATCACGGGATAGGGAATCACCCGAATCCGCTCCCCTTGACGGAGGATTCCCAACCCCAGCAGCAATGCCCCAGTGAAGACTGAGGTGAGGGCGATCGCCGCCAACACCGTGGGGAAAACATCATCTGCTGCCATCGGTGTGATTTCTTCGGCAATCCCACCCACCGCGATCGCCAACATCGTCACCGGAGCGGCTAAAGGGGTGGCGATCATTCCTGGCAAATTACTGGTCAAGGCTACAGCCCCCATCGCGATCGCCGTGCTAAACACCGTCATGCCCAAGCCAATGGGTAGATGAACCGCCAATGCACCTGCGAAAATCAGACTGGCATAAGAAATCGCCCGGATCACGCCAATAATCCCGGTGACACCCCCAGCCGCCATACTGGACAGCAATACCTCAGGCTGCAACCAGCTCTGAAGTTGATGAAAACGCAAAAGCCACGGGGACGAAGATGCGGAAGACTGAGTCATAAAAAGCAAGAAAAAGGGATATGGGCGGAGTTGATGCCGTCAGGGATGACCCTGTTAAAAAACGTCATGCCAGAAAAAGAGCGCAAACTTCATGATTATGCGAAGTTTTTATGTTATGAGGCTTTCACGTTATGAAGCTTTGAAGCACAGACCCGTCAGTTCAGGAAGAAATCAAGCCTCCTTCGTCACTCACTGGATGCACTTAAGCCTCCAAGCACCTAGCAGGAGAACACGACCATTTCCCCACTACTAAATCCGTAACATAGAACAACCCAGGGAAAATGTAGTTAAATTAACAATTAACCAGTGTTCCATGCATAAATTGCATCATCTTTCATTGATAGAAAAGAAAAAAAGAAACAGATCTAGATCACTCTTACATACGAAATGCCTGTCTGGAGAGTATTTTAATCTTTTCATTTCAAGATGACTCCTGATGAGAAGAGTCATCTTTAATGTAATTTATACATCAATAACTCCTCTGCCTTCCCTCTTTTTTCTAGATTTTCTTCAGCACCTCGTCTAACAATCCTTCACATGCATCTTGCAGCAGTTCAATCACATAGTTGAATCCGGCCTCACCGCCGTAGTAAGGATCGGGCACCTCGTCATCACGGTGGTGGCGACAGAAATGACACATCAGTTGGACGCGATCGCCATATTTCTCTTGGGGGTCCAGGCGCAGAATATCCTGATAGTTACTCCGATCCATCGCTAGAATCAGATCAAACTGCTCAAAGTCTTGTGGGACAAACTGGCGCGATCGTCCTGCGAGAGTAATCCCCTGCCGTTTAGCCGCAGCGGTCATCCGGCGATCAGGGGCACTGCCAACATGGTAGTTAGCAGTGCCAGCCGAATCACATTGAATCCGGTCGGTGAGCTGTCGTTGCTGGAGTAGGTGGTTCATAATGCCTTCCGCAGAGGGCGATCGGCAGATATTGCCAAGGCACACGAATAAGAGTTTGTAGGGCTTTGTTACCATAGTTGCCATGAACTCCTGAGGGAGGTGCTATACTGTGTTGCATACTCAATTAAGAGTACTAGGGCATGTGGCTCAGTGGATAGAGCATCAGATTCCGGTTCTGAGGGTCGGGGGTTCGAATCCCTCCATGCTCGTTAAAAAACTTTACTCATTAGAAATCTTTGCATGGCGCTGCGACAGCTCCAACACCATGTTGTCATGGACTTGGCGGGTAATTGGGTAGACTGCTGCGCAGCCGATGCCAACCAGTAGAACAATAGCGGGAATTGGCCCCAACAACCATCGAATGGCGATTAGGACCGATTCCGGTTGCGATCGCACCACGGCATCATCGGCAGCTTGTGTCAGGTAGCCCGAAGCGTCCAGTACCCGGCCCACCACAAAGATCGAGAGCGCCGTACCAAACTTTTGGATCTGTACCATCAGACCACAAAAAATACCTTCTCGTCGTTGGTTGGTCTGAAGTTCATCTAAGTCCATGACATCCGGCAACATGGACCACGGGACTAGATAGGCGGTAGACAAGCCAAATCCAGCCAGAACTCCCAGCCCATACATCCAGCCGATTTGTTCCGGTTGCAGAAAAAATAGGCCCACCTGAGCGGCTATCATCAGGGGAATGCCACAGCAGTAGATGGCCCGTTTGCCGATCCGCTGTCCTACTGGTCCCCAAAATGCCATCGTGAGTAACGCTGTCCCCTGGACGGCCAAAACCATCTGGGTAAAGTGATTTTCGGACAAGCTCATACGGGTGATCACAAAGTAGGGCAAAACGGCGGCAGTCACTTGCAACGCGACCCAGGAACACAGGTAGATGCCCATCACAAAGACAAAAGGTCGGAGCCGGAACACAATGTTCAACTGTTGCCAAATAGATGGTGAGACCGTAGTTGCAGTTGCAGCGGGAACGCGATCGCCTTGAATCTGCCAATATCGGGGAGCGATCGCCCAAATACAGGCGTAGACGGTGACAACAGCAATCGCGCCACAGATGGCACCCAGGAGCATATATTGCCGAGCCACATCCTCAACCAAGGCAAACACAACTTGAGCAATTACCAAGCCCAAAATACTACTACCGATGCTAAAACCGGATTTGAAGCTCGCCAACTGGGTGCGGTCATCGTAGGTCTGCGTCAACTCAGCGGCTAGGGTGAGATAGGGAATAGCGATCGCCGTCATTGCGGTGTAGTACAAAATGAGTGCGCCGCTGTAGTAGGCAAACCGCTGCCATTGTTCTGCTAGAGATGGAGTGAGCCAAAGCATCCAGAAGCTAATGCCTAGGGGCACTGCACCATAGATCATCCAGGGAAAGCGTCGGCCCCAACGGGATCGAGTGCGATCGCTCAGCCAGCCCACCAGCGGATCATTCACCGCGTCCCATACTTTTCCCACTAGAAGAACGCCCCCTGCTAAGCTGGGCGAAAGGCCAACCACATCGGTCAAGAAGAATAAGAGAAAGAAAACTAAAATTCCGCCAGGGACTTCTTTACTCAATTCTCCTACGCCGTATCCTAGTTTAGTTCTGAGGTCCAAAGGCGAGGCGGGTTGCGGGGAAGAGGTTAGGATTGAGGGCATAAGTGCTGAAAACGATTGCAAAGTGTTAAGAAAAATTATGCCATGATTGCTGGAGACAAGCGCAAAAATTGGCTCAAAGTTTCCGCATCCACTTTAAATCCTTTCTAAGCTAAAACTATTTTAGTTTGCGTATTTTGGTGGCTGAACCC
>JBFRWC010000405.1:0-3640 GCA_051439365.1 Leptolyngbyaceae cyanobacterium | reverse complement strand
AAATATATGCAGGGTACTATCGGATACTCAATCCCCGCCTATAATAAATTCGAAATTAAATATATCTACCATCATAAGTATTTTATGGGCGCTCCTCCGTATCTGCCTTTCAATGCTGTTGATTAGCCCCCATTCAAATCGGCTACGGTTACCCTTCAACCCCAAGTAACGATATGTTGCGCATGGGTTCAGCAATCAATCCCTCTAGAATCCTTGTATCCTCTGGGGTTTCGGGATTATTTAAATACAAATTTGTATCGCAGCCCAATTTATAAGGATTGTGTGCCATGTCTCCTGAATTAGCAGTTATAGGCATGATTGATAATATACGGCACTAAAAATCTAGTCTAGGTGTTTGAGAGTTGCTTGGGCACCAAATACCTGAATAAGACATCGAGTTTCAGTGTCCTAAGGGTATAGATATGTCGAAACTTGTGAGTCCCAGCTAGCAGTGGGCATTCCGAAACAGCATAACGTCCTAAGTCAATTGGCGATGGCACCATGCCACCCTTGAACGGGGGGACATCGCACACTGAAGAAGCCCAATATCAGACATATCTCCCATAAAAGTCACCCATAACAAAAGTGTGGCCCTTTGTGTTCCTTACGTCCTCAGTTTTTGAGTGGCGGCTCGTATTGGAGAACTTGACTCAATGATTAACCACGAAACATCCCAACGAAACCTAGTCAATGCCATCGCCGCCATTATTCACGAGCATGACGATGTTGAGTCCATTCTGCAAATTGTTGCGGAGAAGGTGCGCGAGTTTTTAGCAGTCGATCGCATCAAAATTTATCAATTCGCCGCCGATGATAGTGGCCAAGTGATTGCCGAGGCCATCTTGGACGATAACTTACCAACGCTGAAGGGTCTCCACTTTCCTGCCACCGATATCCCCCCATCCATCCGGCAGCAATTTATCGAAACGATTGAAAGTGTGGTCATAGATGTTTCCACTAAGCATAAATCACTGCGGCTAGTACCACCCCCCAGAGCCAAAACCAGTATCGGTCAAGCCGTCAGCGAAAGTTATGAGGTAACAGACCCCTGTCACTTGCAATACTTGCTGAATATGGGAGTTCTCGCCTCGCTGAGTACTCCCATTCTCTATCACAATACCCTATGGGGCTTAATGGTGGCCCACCATAGCCAGACCCGACGTTTCAGTCAACAAGAACGACAAACGGTTGAACTCGTCACCAAAGAAATTTCCTTGGGAATCGCTCAAAAGGAACTTTTCTTGCAAGTTAAGCGGCATCAACAAATAGAAGCTTTTTTCAAGAAACTGAACCAATTAATTGAGCAGAACCTTAGGGATAGTAGCTTCAAAATTATCCTGGCTGAAATTGCACCAATCTTTGTGGCTGATGCTGCCTATCTTTACATCATGCCCGGATTAGTCGAAGGACTGACTAAAAGCTACGATTGGGGTCTATCCACGCCCATCAACCACTTGGATCGTCACACCCCGTGGCAAGACCTCTTACAAAACCTACAGGGCGATCGCCCAGATATCCCCACGATGGTTCCACAGGTTTACTTACGGGCCGAACTCGCTCAAGATAGCACCATATATCAGGCACTAGCCGCCAACAAAGTAGGTTCCTTGCTGGTCATTCCCATTCGGTCCCAACGCCAGTGGTTAGGCAGCCTGGTACTCTTGCGTCAAGAGCACGCTTTGGAAACAACCTGGGCTGGACGTGGTCAGGCGGATGAACGGAATGCCCTGCCGCGACAGTCGTTTGCCGCCTGGTGTGAAATCAAACAACACACTCCAGATTGGCAACCAGAGGAAATTCAACTAGGTCGAAAGGTGGGAGAGAGCCTCTGCACTGCTCTAGTGCATCAGTTTTTAACCCATTTGATTGATTACCAGGCGTCCCACGATACCTTGACCCAATTGCCCAAAGCTGAATTTTTCCAGGGGCGACTTGCTTTAGCCCTAGAGCAACTGGTTCAGCAGGGGGAAGTCTTAGCGGTTGTCATGATTGATCTTGATCAGTTCAAACGGTTCAACGATTCCCTCGGCGTTAGCATCGGGGATCAACTCTTACTGGAAGTGGCTAAACGATTACGGAACCGGATGGCAAAAGATAACGATGCCGATGATCATAACTTGCTCGCTCGCTGGCATGGTGATTGTTTTATTTTCCTGCTCTCAAATTTGACCTATGCCGATGAGGCCGTTCATATCTGTCGGTATCTGTTGGACTGCTTCCAAACCCCATTCCGGATTCGCCAAGAACTGCTGACGTTAAGTGCCAGTGCCGGGATTGCCTTTGCCCCCTACAGTGGTGATACTGATGAGTTGCTGATTCACCATGCAGAAATTGCCCTCCACGAAGCTAAAAAACGCGGGCGGGCTGCCTATGTGACCTATCAACCCGGCATGGGGCGAGAGGACTCGAACCATATTAGTTTAGAAAATGCCTTGATTAATGCCCTAGCCCAACAGGAGCTTAGCTTGGTTTACCAGCCCCAGGTTGAGGTGGCGACAGGCAAGATTGTGGGGTTGGAAGCCTTATTGCGCTGGAATTCTCCCAGCCACGGAAACATCTCTCCCGGTGTGTTTATTCCTATTGCCGAAAGGCTGGGTCTAATCCGATCCATTGGCGAATGGGTGTTCCAAACGGCCTGTGAGCAGGTACAGGAATGGAAGGGGATGGAACTGCCCCTAGGCCGCATCAGCGTGAATCTATCTCCCCATCAGCTTAACGATCCAGAGATCGTGTCACGCTTTCAAACTATCCTGACTGCAACAGGGGCCGATCCCGAGGATCTGGGTCTAGAAATCACGGAAAGTGCCTTAATGGAGAATATTGAGGTTGCGAAGCATACGCTGGGTGCGTTTCGGGAAATGGGCTTCAAAATTGCCCTGGATGACTTTGGCACTGGTTACTCTTCCCTTAGCGTATTGCGAGATTTTTCCATCGATGTACTGAAAATTTCCCGGCCTTTCTTACAGCACATTAGCTCCGATCCCAAAGAAGTTGCCTTGTATAGGGCAATGGTGGGATTGGGGAAATCGTTGAACTTAGTAGTCATTGCTGAAGGGGTAGAAACCGAGTCTGAGTGGGAATTTGTTCAGCATGCAGGTTGCAATATTGTGCAGGGCTATTGGACCAGTAGACCATTGGCTGTAGATGTCATCACTAGTTTTGTGCTACGGCAGGAGCGACGACAACAGCTGCTCCAAGAACCTGAGACCGGTGCTCGCGTAGGGGGAGCGTTTACGGTGGAATTACCTGGGGCAGCCTCAGAAACCCCGCTTGCGGCTGAAGCGTATTCTTTGGTAACGACCTTGACTGAGGCGAGTACTCCCACAGCGATTGATCAGGCTATTGAGGTGGGTTTGGTGGAATATGCCCAGCTCAAAAGTCAGATGAAGCAGCAGGCGGCCCGTGAACACATTGTGATGGAGATCGCCAGTAAAGTTCGCCAGTCGTTGTATTTACCCGATATCCTCGACACTGTGGTGACAGAAGTACGGGAACTGCTCCAATCTGATCGACTGTTCCTGTTTAAGTTTGACGAAAATTGGGTGGGCGAGGTGGCTGTAGAGTCCGTGTCTCGGCCAGAATTTTCGATTATTGGTGAAAGCATTGATGAACCCTGTTTCCGGGAGAAATTTGTCAAGTT
>JBFRWC010000404.1:0-28720 GCA_051439365.1 Leptolyngbyaceae cyanobacterium | reverse complement strand
GAGACAGGTCCTCACACACCCAGTTCTCTGATTTCCAGTTCTCCTATCTCCAGATCCCTTAAACAACAGCCAGCAGGACAAAAGAGGTCAAGTAAACGGGCACCATCACGTATCCCACCAGTCGTGGTACCCGCTGTCGATGGACAAACACCAACAAGATAGCCGTTAACATCATGGTCACAATGGCGGGTAGCACATTTTCAAAGCTGGATTCGAGGGCAAAGGGACGAATCATACTAGAGATCCCCAGGAAGGATGTATCAAAAGCGTTGGACCCAGCCAGAGCAATACAGGCAAAGAAGAGCCCTTTTTCGCCCGACTTGACAAGGGGAACAGAGGTGAAGATTTCTCCCGCCGATGTGACCACTGCACCCACAATTCCCAACACAAATGCTGGAACACCAAAAACGCCACCTGTATAGATAATGGCATCAAAAAACCAAACTGTGCCCAGTAGCAATAGGCCAAATCCCGCCACCAAGTTATACACTGACCCGTTGGTTTCGGCTCCCTCATCCACATCGAAAATACCAGGCGGCGCATCTACCAAGAACTGGTACGCCGCCGCTAGGGCCGTCACCGTGATTTCGATGCCTGCCCTCCGGGTAAAGCCATCCAACATGGCACACACCACAAAGTAGGACATTAACGTCAGCAACCACATATCGGCCCGAAGTAATCGGGCATCCCATTCTGATGATCGGGCTACCGCAACGCAGAGGAAGAAGAGGCAACCAATTTGGAATCCATCAGAACCAATGATGCTGTGGGCTAGGATTTCATTCTCTTCTTTGAGGGTGGAAATGATCACAAAACCCAGTTCGGACAGGGAGGTGCCAAAGGCGATAATGCCAGGAATTAGAGCTGGTGTCCACTGCTGATAGGTGACAATGGCGGTGGCTTCATCCACCACTGCTACCGATCCCACATCCAGCATCTTGAAGCCGAGATAACCAACCAAAGCTGCGATCAATAACCCGATCGCGACTTGATCAACCGTTTCCAGCGCAAGCAAAATCGGGTCGATCCCAAAGCCAACCCCTAGTACAGCAAGCACTAACACCACGAAAGAGACAAGCCGATGTGTCAGAAAAGTCGTCATTGGTTTCCTAATCAAACGTTTTAATCAAACGGGTGTACGGTCTCTAATGTACAGTCGTATGCTCAGATCGGATTAACATTTTTGGGACAATTCTGGAAATGGGGTGATGATGCCCTACCATACCCATCAGCTATCCTTACTTTGTTTCCAGTCGTCATGCCCGATGATGCCCAGCAACAATCCCTTTTTTCCGTATCGGAACAACGCAACTTTACCCCGCTTGGCCCCCGTGAGTCGCCCCATTTAGACATCGAATCCTCATTTTTACAGCAGTGGAAGTCGGATATTCATCGCTATCAACAACGAATCGTCACAGAGCAGACGGTCCAACAGCCGAGTTTGCTAGAGGGCCTTGCGACAAACGCTGGCACCGATGTCGTCACCAAGGGTACAGATAGCGTCAAGGACTGGGAGGCGATCGCCCACCAAATCATGCCCTTTGACCTAGACCTCCACAATTTCTTCTTCTTTCAGTGGCCTGCCGATCGCCATCCTGATTCCGCCTGCTTATATTTTGTGATGGACACCACGGCCTCGCTACTACTGTATGTAGGGGAAACTTGCCGAGCCAATCAACGTTGGAAAGGGGTGCATGGCTGCAAACAGTATGTGTTGAACTATCAATCCCTCCATTTCCAGCACAATATCCCAACGGCGATTAACACCGGATTTTGCTGGGACACACCCACTGAAACCCAGCCGAGGCAACACCTAGAGTCCATGCTCATCAAAAAATGGCGATCGCCGTTCAATAAAGAAAACTGGAAATTCTGGGGGACACCATTCGTTCAAACGTAGCTTTTGCCTAGACGATCTGGATCTCGCTGGGAGTAGACGCGATCGCCCCCACCCCGGCAATCGTGTACGTTTGGGGCCATCCCCAGGTCACACCAATACACCCGACCGCACCAATGTTGTGGGCCAGTTGCACATCCGAGGCCGAATCCCCAATCACCAATGTTGTGAGAGGGTCAATTCCCTGCGCTTGCAAAAACTGGAGGCAAGCAGCGCGATCGCCCTTATCGGCCCGATCTACCCCTGCGAGAATATCAAAGTCATCTGTGAACTTGTAATGTTGGACAAAGGCTTCCACATTGGCAGTGATGTCTGAGGAGATCAGACCCAGGCGGAGTTGGGTTTGGGAAAGCGATCGCACAAGGGGTTCAATGCCGTCAAAGGGGACCGTCGCCTCTGCTTTCACCCCCATTTTGGCATCGACTTCAGTGAACGCTTGCTCGACAATTTGCAGGGCTTCAATCCATCCCCGTCCTGTTTCTGCCACATAAGCGGCGGCGGCAATTTCGCTGTCACGCCGACTCCCTACTGCCAATAACCCTTGGGGATGGAGTTGATCGCCGTCAAAGCCAAACGCCATCAGTAGCGGGTCTTGAACCCCAGGAATTCGGGCATCCAGGGAACGAGCACGCGATCGCCCCAAGGTGTAGAGAAAGGGACGGGAATTCGCTAACGTTCCATCTTTATCAAAAAGAATAGTTTCTACACAGTGAAAAATGGTCCCGTTGCAACTGACGGAATAACCGGAGTGAGCCATAGTAATTGAAGAATGCAGTAGGACTGCTTAACCAGGTACAGGATACAAGAAAGGGCGACTTTGTGAGGCTAAATCACCCTCGACAAAATCACCCATTGATAATCACTGACAACGGACCTTAACTCGCGAGAACGAGCTATCGAACCCGAGCAGACGGATTTCGGTTCGTTGCCCCACTCTACCGTTGATAATCTTTAGTTTTGTTCAGGGTCACCGACGACAGACATATCAATTGTTTCGACAGCAGCTTCAGTCGCCTCAGCTGTTTCCTCAACTACTTCAGCGATTTCTTCAGCGACCACTTCCTCCACGGCAGGTTCTTCTGCAACGGGTTCCTCAATCACGTCTGCAGGAGCAGAACCGTTGATTGATGGGGGAGGTGGTGCATCTTCGCGGGGCTGAGACTTCTGGAACATTTTCTCGCGATACTTCGCGGCCATCTCCTCGGCCTTGTCATACACTAGGTCAGGATTCTTCACCATGTCTCCGGGTTCCGGCTCCAACTGCTTAGTAGACAGCGAGATTCGACCCCGTTCTGCGTCCAAGTCAATAATCATCACCTTGATTTCATCATTGACGTTGAACACACTATGGGGAGTATCAATATGATCGTGAGAGATTTCGGAAATGTGGAGTAGGCCACTCACGCCGCCAATGTCGATAAAGGCACCGTAAGGCTTGAGACCCCGAACCGCCCCGATTACCACTTCACCGACTTCAAGACGGTTCATCTTCCGCTCAACTAGCGCACGACGATGACTCAGGACGAGACGATTCCGGTCCTCATCCACTTCCAAAAACTTGAGTGGTAGTTCTTCAGCCACCAAATCCTCTTTTGGCTTCCGGGTGCTGATATGGGAACCAGGAATGAATCCACGCAATCCCTCAATGCGAACTAGAGCCCCCCCTCGGTTTGTGGCAAAAACCTCAGAGCGCACGGTTGCGTCTTCAGCTTGCAACTGGCGAACCCGTTCCCAAGCTCGCATGTACTCGATGCGGCGAATGGATAGGGTTAACTGGCCATCCTCATTTTCATCAGTCAGGATAAAAAACTCGCGGGTTTCATTGGCCTGCAACACCTCATCGGGTGCGTCAATTCGGTTAATTGACATTTCTTGGATGGGGATATACGCAGCGGTTTTTGCCCCAATGTCAATCAGCGCTCCCCTTGGCTCAATGCTGAATACGGTGCCTGGAATAATGTCACCAGGGTTAAAATGATAGTCGTACTGATCCAGAAGGGCGGCAAAATCTTCGTGTGTAAAACCAATATCGATAGTTTGTTGCTGATTGACCATGCTAACGTTTCCTAGTGATTATCTCCGTAGTAGTTTGGTTCAACGTATGTCTTGACTTTCAAGCAGGCAGATCAGCCGATGGCGATGCCAGCGGCATAACACCATCGTAGCTTAAAACTATGATTCTTAACGCCAGTTGCTGTAGAAGCTTACTTTTGAAGTCTAGATCATAGATCATACACTACTTTACCCATTTGAAGATGGCTTCACAAAGTTCTCTCCCGGATTGTCAAGCTGGATATTAGCTATAATCGCGTCATCCTGGATAGTGCTCCTAGGTGAAGCAGGAGTGACTCCTACAAATTTGCTCGTTGCAGCTTTTCGCTCCTTTAGTTTTTGCCTCGTTTCATCTTTAAATTTGTTGCCTTTAGTCTTTGTCGTCCCTTACCACAATGCGTGATTTCCTCAAGTATGTTCTCGCTAGCTGTGTTGCCCTCTTGTTATTTGCTGGGGCCAGTGTTGGCTTATTGATCATTTTCGTCACCGCGATCGCCCTCTCCAGTGGCGAAGTCGAGTCAGAGATCAAAGATCAGTCCATTCTCACCTTAGATTTATCCGTCCCCATCCTCGATACTCCTCCCTCATCTACAGCAGAACAGGTGATCAACGGGGTACTCACGGGCACCGCAGATGAACAACCGTTGTCCTTGCGATCAGTCTTGAACACTTTAGAGGCAGCAGCTGAGGATGACCGGATCGTCGGGCTTTATATCGGCGGCGGCGGGGCCGCGTCTGGATTTGCCACGCTCCTGGAAGTTCGCCAAGCAGTGGAGACGTTTCAAGCTACGGGGAAACCTGTGATTGCCTACGATACGGGGTGGAATGAACGATCTTATTACTTGGTGTCCGTTGCGGACCAAATCATGCTCAATCCCAACGGGTTGCTGGAAATCAATGGATTTAGTTCCGAAGGATTATTTTTTGCGGGGGCGCTGGAAAAGTATGGGATTGGGGTCTCGGCCATTCGGGCAGGACAGTACAAGTCTGCGGTTGAGCCGTTTACTCGGAGCGATCGCAGTCCAGAAGAACGGGCGCAAACGGAGGAGTTGCTAGGCCAGTTATGGGGAGAATTTTTGACGACTGCAGCGCCAACTCGTGAGTTAACGACGGCGGATCTCCAAATCATTGTTGATCAACAGGGCTTACTGCTCCCTCAAGAAGCGCTAGCGGCGGGGCTGATTGATACGGTGGCCTATGGCGATGAGGTGCTGACCCGATTGCACGAGTTAACTGGGGAAGAGGAAGACGAAAGTTCTTTCCGCCAAGTCAGCCTCAATAGCTACGCGATGGAACTAGAGGCTGACGGAGACGAGGACAGCGCTGACGCGAAGATTGCCATTGTCTATGCCGAAGGGAATATTGTTAGCGGGGAAGGGGAAGCGGGCCAAATTGGGGGCGATCGCTTTGCCCGTATTTTACGAGACATTCGCCTGGATGAGGACATTGCGGCGGTCGTGCTCCGAGTGAATAGTCCAGGGGGCAGTGCCGGTGCGGCTGACAAAATCGCCCGCGAGATTCAACTGATTCAGGCCGATAAACCTGTGATTGTTTCCATGGGAAATCTGGCTGCATCGGGGGGATATCTAATTGCCACTCACAGCCAAACCATTTTTGCCTCCCCCAATACGATCACGGGGTCCATTGGCGTATTTGGCCTCCTCCCCAATTTTCAGGGCATTGCTAACAATAACGGCATTACCTGGGACGTTGTGAAAACGGGTGAGTATGCTGATCTGGGCACCGTGTCCCGTCCTCCCACTGAGGAAGAATTATCAATTTTCCAGCGGTTCGTCAATCAGGTCTATGATGATTTTTTACAAAACGTCGTAGATTCTCGTCCCCTGAGTCGGACCGAATTAGAACCCATTGCGCAAGGGCGGGTTTGGGCTGGTAGCAAAGCCCAAGAACTAGCGTTGGTGGATGAGCTAGGGGGATTGGAGGCGGCGATCGCAGCGGCGGCAGCGGCGGCTGAGTTGGGAGATGACTGGAGCATTGCTGAATATCCTAAGCCCCGCAGCTTTGAGGCTGAGTTGATTCGGCAATTGTTTGGCTCTCGCCTATTGCCTCTGCGTCAGGCAACCAAACACTTCAGCGATCCGGGGGCGACCGATGATCCGCTTACACAAGAGTGGCACCGGATTCAAGTTGAACTGGAAACCTTGCGATCGCTCAATGATCCACGAGACATCTACACCCGTTTGCCGATGAATTATTGGATCGAGTGATATTGAGGGATATTTGAAGCTACACTGGTGTCTGGAAATTCACTGCACCTAGGAGTTTGCTGTGGAACGCACATTTATTGCCATCAAACCCGATGGAGTCCAACGGGGCTTAGTGGGAGAAATTATTCGCCGTTTTGAGGCCAAGGGGTTCACCTTGGTCGGCTTGAAGCTGATGAAAGCTGACGAGAATCTAGCGAAAAAGCACTATGCCGAACATGAGGGGAAATCATTTTTTGCCGGACTGGTTGAATTCATCACCTCTGGGCCCCTGGTTGCGATGGTGTGGGAAGGCGAAGGAGTCGTAGCATCTGCTCGTCTGATGATTGGAGCCACCAAGCCCGCCGAGTCCAATCCTGGCACAATTCGGGGCGACTTCGGTGTCACCGTTGGCCGCAATATTATCCATGGGTCCGATGCAGTGGCGACCGCTCAGACCGAAATTGGCCTCTGGTTTTCTGATGCTGAACTCGTAGGCTGGGATTCAGACCTAACTAAGTGGATCTACGAACCGTAACGTCAGATTGAAGTGTCTGGTTAACCTCACTGCCCCGTTTTCTTGACGTTGAAGACTCACGGCAGTAAACCTCACGATAAGGCGCAGAGGAGAAGGTGGTCAGTCACCTTCCTCTGCGTCCAACTCTAACCGCTCCCCGATGATGCCTATGCCTGCCTCCGACAGCCCGACTTCCCTCCCCCGTCTTATTGGGGTGCTCCAGCAGCAGTACCCAGGCAGTCACTTGATTGCTGAGTTCCTCACTTATCAGGAGGGTCAGTATGCCATTCGGGCCAAGATTCAAACGGAAACGGTTACTCTCGCCACGGGGATGGCTGCCCATGTCAACATAGAAGTCGCGGAGGATCGAGCGAAGGTTAGAGCCATACAGGCTCTTGGGCTGAATGAAATTGCAGACCAGCATGAGGCTACAGACCAGACTGACTTTCCCAACCCTTCGCCGACTCCTAGCCGATCTCTATCAACATATCAAGCTGACGAGAGCAGCGATCGCCCCGCCCCGCCCATTCAGCCCGTCCCAGAGCAGGCTGCAGCGCCTCTTCAGATCGTCAACCCCTTCCAAAATCAACCAGAACACAGTCCCCCTATCTCGGCAGACGTAGCTCAGGCTGAGCTCGGGGCTGACCCTACGGTGGCACCCGCCTCACCCACAAGCACTAGATCAGTCAGTCCGGCCAATCCAATCTCAATAGAACCGACGAATCTCCTCGATCAGATTGCCAAAACTGAGGTTGAAATGCGACGGCTAGGATGGAACAGCGATCGAGGACGGCAGCTACTGCTCGAACGATATGGTAAGCGATCGCGCCGTGAGCTAACTGACGACGAGGTCCTCGACTTCCTCCACTACTTAGAGCAGCAACCCTAGATCTTCCGTGAGTCTAGCCTCAAATTACACCACTGCTGGCCGCCCCCCGGTAGCCTGTTTGTTGATCACTTGATCGACAAGACCGTAGTCTACTGCCTCTTGAGCGGACATGAAAAAGTCTCGCTCTGTGTCTTCCTCAATCTTCTCCAGGGGTTGCCCAGTATGGTCGGCCAAATGCTGGTTGAGCTGTTGCTTCAGGTACAAAATTTCTTTTGCCTGAATTTCAATATCTGAAGCTTGTCCCTGTGCTCCACCCAAAGGTTGGTGAATCATGATGCGGGAATTCGGTAAACTCATCCGCTTGCCTTTCGCACCTGCACTCAGCAAAAACGCGCCCATACTAGCCGCTAGCCCAACACAGATAGTACACACATCAGGCTTAATATGGTTCATCGTGTCAAAGATACCCATACCCGCTGACACTGAACCCCCCGGTGAATTGATGTAGACATAAATGTCCTGTTCTGGATCTTCCGCCTCCAGAAACAACATCTGCGCCACAACAAGATTGGCTAGATCCGCGTCAATGGCTTGCCCCAAAAATACAATGCGCTCCCGCAATAACCGGGAGTATATGTCGAACGCGCGTTCGCCTCGACCAGACTGCTCAATAACCGTTGGAATCATCGAGTTCACATCTTAATAAGAAAACTATTGCTTCTGCATTCTATCGAAATCAGGGGCAAACCGCAGACCCAGAAGCCTTAATCCATCCTGTTGCGTCAACATAGCAGTTGCTTCAATGGGGCTTGGTGACATCCTCATCGAGGAAATTCGTTAAGAAACGTTGCAATTTCATCCGAGAAATATAAGGCCACCCCCCCTCTACTTCTATGTCCTTGAGCAAGGCGTAGAGACGTTGACGATTATTGGGTAACGAGGCTTGAAACAAGGTGTCTCGAATTTGGGTATGAACCGTTTCCAAGCGACGCAACAACGCCAGCAGGGCGATCGCATCCCCCTCATACTGCTGGGCAATCGTTTGTAAGGTGACTTCAATCGAGTCCAGGTCGTCTGAAAATCCAGGATCTAGGGGAACGAATGAGGACGCATCTTCCCCACTCTGATCCTGATTTCCTTTAACATTGCTATCGTCATTCATACTCTATCTCTAACTTCCAACCAATCTGCGTGGATGGTCTATGCGGGGCTTGGGCAGAATCCGATCGAAGCCCAAAGTGAAGGTAACGTCGATTTTACTTGCCTTGAACTGCACCCCTCTGCTGTTCTATAGTCTACCGGGATTTATCGTCTACCAGGGTATCTCCCCATAATCAGCATGTCTTATGAAGGTAAGACTGGGAATTGTGAGATAGATGCGATCGCGACGCACTCACCTCAACAAAATTCGCTGGAGTCTTTCAACGTCCCTTCCGCAATGAATCGGCCTGATTAAAACCACCAAAGACCCAACGTCCTGTAAAATCGATATGGTCATCACGACAAAGCCGTAGAAAGTTAGCCATCTTGATTAGCCTCCTGGAGCGTATCAGGATTGCTGCTGCTGTCAATGCTAATCCTCTGCATCAGCGTCGGGGTCGTTTGGGAGCAGACAAAACTTAATGGGTTGGTGAATGTGCTTGCTATTCATCGCAATTTATGGGCATAAATTGCAGGTGATAAGCATTTCATCAAGGTGAGGCTTGTACCGTGGTTAAGCAGATGGGAATTCAGAGATAGAATCGAGGTTGAGTATAAGTATGAGATATCGTGCATTAGTTGCCGCTTTTCTGGCATTGTGCCTAGGTTTTTTGACAGCATGCAGCGGAGGGCCAGATCCGTCCAAAGGCCCTCTCACATACGCTGATATTAAAGATACGGGTTTAGCAAACTCCTGTCCTCAAATTGGCGACGTACGCCGAGGCAGCATTCCAATTGAACTGGATCAAGCTTATGCCATCCGGGAGCTGTGTCTGGAACCCACTACCTTTTTTGTGAAAGAGGAACCTGCTAACAAACGCCAGAAAGCTGAATTTATTGAAGGTCGGTCACTTACACGTTATACCTCTTCTCTGGATCAGGTGAGTGGTAGCCTAAAGCTAACTGGTGATGGCGAACTCACCTTCTTTGAAGAGGACGGATTTGATTTTCAGCCCATTACCATCTTGCTCCCCGGTGGAGAAGAAGTGCCCTTTTTGTTCACCATTAAAGGTCTGATCGCGAAAGCAAGCGTTGGTGGCGATGGCATCACGACCTCTACTGATTTTGAAGGATCATTCAGAGTCCCCTCCTACCGGACCTCCAACTTCTTAGACCCCAAAGGCCGAGGCTTGGCTACTGGCTACGATAACGCAGTTGCTTTACCTGCGGGTGCGGATGCAGATGAGTTGCTTGCTGAAAACGTGAAACGATTTGATGTGGGCGAAGGCGACATCTTCTTCCAGATCGCAAACGTTGACAGCACATCCGGCGAAATTGCTGGCACGTTTGAAAGTGTGCAACCCTCCGATACTGATATGGGTTCAGACGAACCTCTGGACGTTAAAGTCCGTGGCATTTTCTACGCTCGTGTTGACTCGTAGTCTTCTTGCCCCTAACTGACAAGCAACTTCCAGATCCCGTTTTGGGAACTTAATACTTCTACAAATATCCTCTCCATGTATTTACGGAGAGGATATTTTTATGATCTGGGCTAGATTGGGTTGGAAGCAGCAAAGGATCAGGGGATATTTTGCTGGGTTCAAGCAGATTTCACAGAGGGATCGCCCATATCTTTCTTTGGTAAATCTCCTCAAATCCTATAGAGATGCAGGGAGATTCTGTGCAACCCTTACAGTGATGGGTCAGTCACCAAACGCTTCTAACGCACTACCCAATTGGCCTGACACCTTCTAGAACAACGAGATTCTCTCGTAATTCTAATGAATGATGGGTTTAAGCATCTGCCATTGTTGCCGTTATTCATTTTAGTGCTGGGATAACTTGCCTCAAGTCAATCTCTCACCCAGGTGCAGCATTAAACAACAGCAACTCAATTTAGATCACATATACGACTGCCACAACACTGTGTTTGAGACTAAGTATGATGCCACAAGAATGCCAGGAAAGCCTACAGCCACAAGTATTTCACCCAACCCGAATTTTAACGGCAGGCAATGCGATCGCCCTACGAGACTGGGCAAAGACCGCTATTAACCAAGGAACGTCCATTTTGCTGATTGACTTCAGTCACGTCTCTTTTATGGACAGTAGTGGCCTAGGAGCCTTAATGTCCATCAATCAAATGGTGCAGATCTCCGGTGGACAGATTAGGATTTGCTCGTTACAGGGACAAGCCAGAATGTTATTTGAAATGACCAGCCTCCATCACTGCTTCTGCGTTTATCCTGATGTAGAGTCAGCTCAAGCTGCTCTATCGTAATGATTTGAGGCACGGCGCAACCTTAGTGATTGGTGGACCCACTCCCAATGATTTTCGCCACGTTCAGTGTAAATGCCGTTGTTTCTGTTGACCAAACTCAATAGATTTAACGTGCGAGTATAAAGTTGTAGCAAACTTAGTGTATTTACCTCTCCGCCTCAATTGTGGCTGTGAGTGTTAGGAACGGTTAGCATGGTCTCATCGTCACACTTTAGGGAAAGCGGCTATGACTCGTTGTATCTGGTTACTCATGTGTTGCATTGTAACCATGACGGCGAGACCTACGTCCTCTAGTTCCTTATTCATCGCTTGGCTCACGAACAATTGAGTGTCTTTGTATCATTGGGTGCAGTCATTGGTCGTTCAACATTGTCCGTTTATTATCTTCACATACCTGAATATCGTCATGCCTATGCTTGCCACTAAGGAACTAAAAAGTGAGAGTTTACAGCTACTACGTGAATATCAGAACAACCCCTCCACAACTCTGCGCAACAAAATAGTTCAGCTAAACTATGGTCTAGTTCGGAAAGAAGCCCACCATTGGATTAATCAATGTGTGGAAAACTATGAGGATTTATTACAAGTCGGTAGCCTGGGATTAATTCGGGCAATCGAGCGGTTTGACATGACTAAAGGCCATGCCTTTAGCTCATTTGCGGTGCCCTACATCCGGGGCGAAATCCAGCACTATCTGCGGGATAAAGGGTCCACGGTCCGGATTCCTCGACGGTGGCAGATGTTGCAGCGCAAAGCAACCCAGAAGTCCCGTGAGATTCAAACACTCTACAACCGACAACCAACAGATGTGGAACTCGCCGCAGCGTTGGAAATTTCCCTAGATGAGTGGCAGGATGTTAAGCTAGCCTACCGCAATCGCTCTCCCCTCAGTTTGGATGCGCCCATGCATGAGGAGGAGGATGGGGCAACATCCTTGGGCGATCTACTGCCTGATAGTCAGTATCGGAGCTTCCAATTGGCTCAGGAGGACCGAATCCGGCTACAGCAGGGTTTAGTACAACTCGAAAAGCGAACGCAACAAGTTCTAGAGTTTGTCTTCTTTCATGATCTGACTCAAAAGGAAACTGCTGAACGATTAGGAATCAGCGCGGTCACGGTGTCTCGCCGTCTGAAGAAAGGGTTGCATAGTCTGAAACAATCGATGGCGAACCCTAGCACTGACTACTAGTTCTGCTTGAGCATTAGTTAGTCCGATTTTGTGGGGATGTTTCGCGTCCCCACAAAATCATCTCTGTGCTGAGGGATCTACATACAGCGATATGTATAGATTTATCAAAATGTAGGGTGGCGTTGCTGTTGAGCTGGCCAGGATGCCTGACCTGTGCTATCAGTAGGTGTGTATTATGAGCCTCTGATTATCCTTCCGAGACCTGTAATATTGTTTCAGATCAACATTGCGGTACTGGGAATGGCTCAAGCTCTAGCACAAAACGCGATCGCCCTCCTGATTGATTTGGCGGAGCAGGGTGAGATTGATCCATGGGATGTCAAAGTCATTGATGTCATCGATCGGTTTTTACACCAATTGCGTCCGGGGGCAGGGGAGCGCGTCGGGCAGGGAGCCTATGATGCTGATTTATTAGAATCAGGGCAGGCATTCTTGTATGCGTCAATGCTGGTGTTATTAAAAGCCGATAGTCTAGCCAGAGAGGCAGAATCTGAAGCGTACGACGACAGCGAGGAGATGGACAACTTGAATGAGATGGAGCTTGGCTCAGAACTCCCGCCGAACCTGGAACGGCAGATTCGGCGACGAGCGGTGGCCCATCCTCCCCAGAAACGGCGAGTGACGCTTCCAGAACTCATTCAGCAATTGGAGGTAATCTCAGCAACAATCGCCAATCATCGGCCTCGAAGGCGATCGCGCCCCTCCCAACCTCACTCCAAATCCACCGCCACTAAAACGATTTCCCAGCTCGCCCATCACGAAAACTTAGCCGATATTGCCGCTGCCCTAGAGCAGATTTTGGCCACGCACTGGCCTGATATTGGAGGTGGGATTGACTGGTTGGACTTTGAACAGTTGCTCGAATTTTGGGCGACCCCGTCCATTCAGGCCCAAGTGGGTACGACGGATCTCCAGGCTGATGAATTACACTCAGCCCAGGGCGATCGCGTTGGGGTCTTCTGGGGATTACTTTTCCTGTCAGCCCAATCTAAAGTAGAACTCTCGCAACAAACGTTTTATCAAGATTTGAAAGTGCGTAGCTTATCCCCCACATCACTTCCGTCCCTCGGTGCTCAAGCCAAAACCCCGTCAGCATTGACTCAGGTGGACTAGAGAGCATAGATGTTCTGTCACTCGACAAGTACCCTTGCACCAAAAAACGGTGGCAGGCTATTTAATGTAACTTTACATCACGAGCCTAAAAACAGTTCATTACGAAACCGGATTGTCCAAGTGATGACTGGCAAGACCACTCAAACAACGAGGGAGTCTAGCCCCTGGTAATGCTGTATCCTATGCAGAAGGACTCTAAACACATTCTTGTGTTTAGTCACAGTGGTGCTGCTCCGCAAAGTTCACCTATTATTCAACCATTCAATGCTGATTTACAAAGATTGGAAGAAATTGGTGGTTTTTAGGATGGGCGGTTGTACGTCATTCTCTAAAATAAAATGGCTGAAGGCAACGTAAATTTAATTGAGTATAGACGGTAAGGTTTCTATGAAAGCAATGATTTTAGCAGCGGGGAAAGGTACCCGTGTTCGCCCCATTACTTACACTATTCCCAAACCTATGATTCCTATTATGCAAAAACCCGTCATGGAGTTTTTGCTCGAATTATTGCGTCAACATGGGTTTGACGAAATTATGGTCAATGTGAGCCACCTGGCCCATGAAATCGAAGGCTATTTTCGAGATGGGCAACGTTTTGGCGTTCAAATCGCGTATTCCTTTGAAGGCCGCATTGAAGACGGACAGTTAATCGGAGAAGCGCTCGGTTCTGCTGGCGGCATGAAGCGCATCCAGGAATTTTCTCCTTTTTTTGATGATACCTTCATTGTTCTTTGCGGAGATGCCCTCATCGATGTAGATCTTAGCGAAGCGGTGAAATGGCATAAAGAAAAAGGGGCAATCGCAACGATTATTATGAAGTCAGTCCCGAAGGATGAAGTCTCTAGCTACGGTGTCGTCGTCACAGATGAAGAGGGGCGGATTCAAACCTTCCAAGAAAAACCTGCGGTTGAAGAAGCGTTAAGTACAGACATCAATACTGGACTTTATATTTTTGAGCCTGAGATTCTAGATTACATTCCTGCCGGACAAGAATTTGATATTGGTGGCGACCTGTTCCCCATGCTGGTCGAGAAAGGTGCCCCCTTCTATGGCATTTCGATGGATTTCCAGTGGGTGGACATTGGTAAGGTTCCCGATTACTGGGAGGCTGTGCGCAGCGTCTTGGCTGGGGAGGTCAAGAACGTCGCGATTCCGGGCAAAGAAGTTGCTCCAGGAGTTTATACTGGGCTGAATGTTAATATCAATTGGGACAAAGTGGATATCACAGGCCCAGTGTACATCGGTGGGATGACTCAAATTGACGATGGTGCCAAGATTATTGGCCCAACGATGATTGGCTCAAGTTGCCATATTTGTAGTGGGGCGACAGTCGATAATAGTGTTATTTTTGAATACTCTCGAATTGGACCAGGGGCGCTGTTGGCAGACAAACTTGTTTTTGGCCGCTATTGTGTGGACAAGACTGGGGCATCCGTTGACGTCCAGGCGGCGGCATTAGATTGGCTGATTACGGATAGTCGTCAGGTACAGCCGCCCTATGATCCGGCTGAACGACAGGCGATCGCTGAAGTCCTTGGCACAACTTCATCTAGCGACTAACGCATTAGAGGTTAACCATCCAGAGCGATAGCAAGACATTTTTGTGGGGGCGTGAAGCACCCCCACAAAAACGCCCTAGCCCATGTGGCTGTCGCTATCATCTTGGTGCAAGGAATTAGAATAAGTTGTAGGCTGTGAACTTGCCATCTCGGTGCGCTACGCCATCGCTAACAGCGCCCTAGGAGTTGACACGTTATTTCAATCTCCATCCCTTAAGTCGGATCAGCGACGAGATTTGTCTCTTTTTCCAGCCATACGATTAGGTCTTCACTGTGCAGAGTCGTCTCGTCGATCAAGGTTTTGATGAAGATTAAACCATTGCTGACGGCTAAATCCTTGATAGGGTACCAGGTTTGGCGCACTCGCACCACTAGATCCATCGATAAACCTGGACGGCTGCGAACTCTACGGGAATATTTCCACCATTTGCGCCAGAGTTCCAGGGCTGGGGTGCAGGCCATTCGATAACCGGGCGGCATTTTCACGTACTGGTAGCTGGCAAAAGGCTGCAGATAAGCGGGTTCGGCAGAAGGAGTGGGTTGCTGAGCGGTATCTTCGATCCGAAGAAATCCATGGTTTGTGAGCGTTTGATTCAGCAAAACCCAATAGTCTGACTCACGGCGAATCAGAAACTCAGGATAATCGTAATCTAGCCTGCAGAAAGCAATCATCCCTGCGGTCTTAGTTTGGAGTTGGTTAATTTTAGATTGATCGACTTGAGTGACTGACTGAGCAGCTAAGTTGAGGTTCGCGAGCAATACTTCGCGATTTTGGATCGATTCTTGCACAAAGCAATCAATCAGATGCTCATCTGATAGACGATTTTTCATGGTATAGACACCCTTTTTTCTCAGGAACGGACTGATGCTGGTATCTCTAGGGTACCCATAATTTTCCAATCATCCCGATCGCGCCGTGTCAAATTGAAATTGTGGCTAATGGCTCATAAATCCTGATGTTTGAAGGCTTTAGGATTGGTGCCTGAATAGGTGGATGAAAGATGTCCGGTGCCCACAAGTTGATATTTGTAGGTCACTAAGCCTTCTAGACCTACTGGACCTCGCGGTGGCTGATGCTGGGTGCTGATACCAACTTCTGCCCCAAAACCATAGCGGAAACCGTCGGCGAACCGGGTTGAGCAGTTGTGGTAGACCCCGGCGGCATCGACCTGGGCCATGAACAGACGGGCGATCGCTTCATTGTCAGTCACAATCGCGTCAGTGTGGTGGGAGCCATAGTGGTTGATGTGGGCGATCGCTCCCTCTACCGAATCCACAACCTTCACCGCCAAGATTAAATCACTGTACTCGGTTTCCCAATCCTCCTCGGTGGCAGCAGCCACATCAATGTAAGTTTGGGTGGCGATATCGCCGAGCAGTTCTACTCCCTGGTCAGTCATCGCAGTAGCTAGGGCCGGGAGATAAACTGGAGCGATCGCTTCATGTACCAGCAAGGTTTCAATGGCGTTACAAGCGGAGGGATAGCTGGTCTTGGCATCAATGGCAATGGCGATCGCTTGCTCCACTGAGGCCGCTGCATCCACATAGAGGTGACAGATGCCATCGGCATGGCCCAGCACGGGGATGCGAGTATTATCTTGGACAAAGCGCACAAAGCTGTTGGAGCCCCGAGGAATAATCAGGTCCACCTCATCTTCCAATTGCAACAGCGCCACCGTTTCTTCGCGGGTGGTGAGCAACTGCACCACAGCAGGATCAATGTCGGTGGTGGCTAATCCCGCGTGAATGGCTTCCACAATGGCGGTACAAGAGCGCACGGCCTCCCGTCCCCCTTTAAGAATCACCCCATTGCCGGATTTGATCGCCAAAGAAGCAATTTGCATGACCGCATCGGGACGAGACTCAAAAATCACTCCCAACACACCTAGGGGACAGGTGAGGCGCTTAAGAATCAGATCATCATCTAGCTGGCGGTGAATATGGACGTGGCCCACGGGATCGGGTAGGGTCGCCACGTTTCGCACACCAGCGATCGCCCCTGCCAGCTTAGTCTGATCCAACTTCAGCCGTCCATACAAGGGCTTGGCCAAGCCATCTTCTAGGGCTGCCTGCAAATCCAGTTCATTAGCCGCAACGATGGTCTCTGCATGGGCTTCCAGGGAAAGGGCGATCGCCTCCAATCCTCGATTCCTCGCTTCTGGCGACAACATGGCCAACTGACGCGCCGCCTGACGAGTTGATTGGGCCAGCGCTTTCAGATCAGACGCAGAGTAGTGAGCAGAGCGAGGAGCAGCAACCATAGGACAATCCCTCAATACGGACTAACTTTTATCGCTTGGGTCTTGAGTCTACCGTAATTGCTAGCCTACTTACAATGTGTGGTGGATGATGGAATCTTGAGGTGAGAGAATGATGGGGTGTTGGCGTATTCAGGTTTTAGGATGATGGGACCACAGCGAAATATCTACTCCCCCACTCCCCCACTCCCCCACTCACTGCGCTCGCTGCCACTGCCGCACAATCTCGCCCAAGGTTGTCTCATCTGGGGCCGGGACGGTCGATGGCGGGGCAATCTCGGCTCCAGGAATATTCTGGGACCAAGGGCTATTGGGTACTGCCGTCAGATCAATCGAGGCATCTGCTGGCCGGAACCCAAATTCGACAAAGACCGCTTGCTGTTCTGGGTCTGTGAGAAAATCCACAAAGGTTTGGGCGGCATCTGCGGTGGCGTTATTGACATCACGGGTGACAATGGCAGCAGTAGATGCGGTTTCAATGGTGGGGTTCAAGTAATAGATTTGATACGCCTTGTTTTGAGTGACGGCAGATTGCTGCCAGCGATGCAGAGCAATGCTTTCGTACACAAAGGCAACATCAGCTTCGTTGGGGCCACGGGTCATAAACTCTTGTAGCAGAATATCCGTGGACCGGGGGGGCTGATAGACGGAGCGTTTGACTAAGCCAAATAAATCAGTGATGTCGGGGGTTCCCAACTGGGTGGGCGTGAGGGCGCGGCTCCCAGTTTTATCCTGGCTCCAAAGACTAAGGGCTAGTTGACCGCTGTTAGACCGACTCGGATCGGTGATCACTAAATCAAAACTTCCCCAATTCTCCTCACCACCAATCTCGCCCCACTGGCCTTTTTCTAGGGCAGTTTCCACTTGGTCCCAGTCAAAGGTACCGGAAGGGAAGAGGCGATCGCCCCGTTCTGGCCAAGCTAAACCGACAAGGAAGGTAGTGGCAATAGTCTGGGGTTGGCCATAAAAGACAGGCTCATCGCTCTGGGCTTGCCAGCGCCCCCGTAGCTCATCCAACAGTTCGCCATTGGCCGGAATCAGCACCGTGGGGGTAAAGTCATTTTGATCGTCGATGTAGTTGTTGACGATATCCCGCGATCCTTGAATTTTGATTTCGACGGCGATCGCAGGGTAGGCTGATTCAAATGCTACTTCCAGTTGGGCTAAGGGTTCTTGGAGTTCACTGCCGCTAACAACCGTGATCGATTGTTCTGTAACAGGAAGCGGTGCATAAGCCATCACCACAGCGGCAGCAATGGTCCCGCAAGAGAGAGTGAGAGAACGAGCTGTCTTTGGCATACTTTAATTCAAGGTAAAATTACGGCCAATCAGTAGTAGAGTAGTAAAGTAATGCAGCTAACAACTGAGAGGTTGCTTTGCCCTCTATTGTAACGATAAGAGGTAGTTAGGGTTGCATTGATGAGGTACACACTGATGAGGTACAGACTTCTGTTACGTTCCTCTTAATTTACTTCACCCTAGAGTAAAAGCTGCGTTATGCTAAGCTACAGCCTTGTATGGCAATTGTTTTTTATCAAAGCACTCAAGTAAAACCTATGACAGACATCAAAGAAAAAATTGAACAAGAGCGTGAGCAAGCCCGAGCAGTTTGCGACACTGAAGGAAGCACCTCTGCGGAGTGTGCAGTGGCTTGGGACACCGTTGAAGAACTGCAAGCGGAAGCGGCTCACCAGAAGAGCAACGAAGTGAAGAAGACCAATTTTGAGAAGTACTGTGATGATAATCCTGAGGCTGCTGAGTGCCGTGTCTACGAAGACTAGGATTGATCGTTACGACCAATAGTATCGTTACGACCAATAGTAAAGAAGCTCCAAGTCATTGACAGACTTGGAGCTTCTTTGTTTCTGAAGGAATGGAAATCAACGACCGTCAGGCGACCTACTCGGTGGGTTGCGCTGTCGCTAACGCACCCCACACCATCAGGCTAGAGAATTTGAGAGAGGAATTGCTTACTTCTCTCTTCCTGTGGATTGTTGAAAAATTCTGTGGGAGTAGACTCCTCAACGAGTAGACCATCAGCCATCAACACAACGCGATCGGCCACTTCACGGGCAAAACCAACTTCATGAGTGACACATACCATGGTCATCCCAGAGTCTGCTAGGGTCCGCATGACGTCCAAGACCTCCCGCACCATCTCCGGGTCTAAAGCCGAGGTGGGTTCGTCAAATAGCATGATTTTGGGTTGCATCGCTAGGGCACGAGCGATCGCTACCCGCTGCTGCTGCCCCCCTGATAGCTGTCCCGGAAATTTGTGGGCCTGCTCTAGGATTCCAACCCGCTCCAGCAGTTGCATTGCGACTTCTTCCGCTTTGGCCTTGGGCCAACGCCGCACCCAAATGGGAGCTAAAGTCACATTCTTTAGGACGGAGAGGTGGGGAAATAGGTTAAACTGCTGGAACACCATGCCCACTTCTCGTCGAATGGTGTCAATATTTTTCAAGTCGTGGGACAGTTCAATTCCGTCCACCATAATGCTGCCTTTCTGGTAAGGTTCTAGGGCATTGAAAGTCCGAATAAATGTAGATTTTCCTGAACCAGACGGACCCATCACCACGACCACCTCACCCTTGTTCACCGTGAGACTGACCCCCCGCAACACGTGAAAATGGTTGTCGTACCACTTTTCTACATTGCTGGCAATAATCATCTGTTCTGAGCCTTGGCCATCGATATCAAGATTGGTGGCGGTATCCATTTGTGATTGAGTCATGGTGTCTTGTCTCCCAGTTGTAGGTTTGTTGTCGAATAAACATCTTCGGTCGAGCCATTAGTGGCTAGTATCCAGACTTTTTTCAATGCGCCGACTGCCAATAGACATGGCATAGCAGAAGACCCAATAAATCACCCCAATAAACAGATAAACCTCCTGGTTTCTGCCCAAAAAGTCAGGATTACCAAGAATTCCATCACTCATGCCGAGCAGATCTTGCAACCCGACGATCGCCACCAATGTTGTGTCTTGAAACAAACTAATAAACTGCCCTACAATGGCTGGAATCGAGATTTTCAGAGCTTGGGGCATGACAATCAACACTAGGGTCAAACTAGTATTGAGACCTAGGGACCGAGCCGCTTCCGATTGTCCTCTAGCCACCGCTTGCAACCCACCCCGGACATTTTCAGCCATGTAAGCTGCACTAAACAAAGTGAGGGCCACAATCGCCCGTGAAACCCGATCAGGTCGGATGTATTCTGGTAAAAAGAGGGGAATCATAATCTGCCCCATAAACAGAATAGAAATCAGGGGCACACCACGAACAAATTCGATATAAATCGTTGACAGCCACTTAATGATAGGCAATGAACTTTGGCGACCCAAAGCCAGTAGTATGCCCAAGGGAAAGCAAAACAAAATGCTAATAACAGCCATAAATAGGGTGAGTAACAATCCTCCCCATTCATCGGTTGGAACTGTTTGCAGGCCCAGCCCCCCTCTAATTAACCAAAATCCGATCAGTAATAGTCCAAACCAAGCGATCGCAATCCCAGTTCCCCCAAGCGATAGGTGATTGAATCCCCGTTTTTCCACCCATGCAGTCGTGGCTCCCAATAATAAAAAGGCCACTAAGATAATCCGAAAAATCAACGGCGTGGGGATGAAAATGGTAAGGCAAGTGGCGATCGCTAACCCAATTAATACCTTGAGATCAAATAAGTGAGCCACAGAACGAGCAAAATAACCCCAACTCAGGCCAATTAATCCACTCAGGAGACCCAGCAAAACAAACAGTTGCCAGTACTGTTCACCAGGATATAGCCCAGCAAAAAACTGGGGCCAGTTTTCAGGAATCACTGTCCAACTGGCATGACTTTGAAAAAGTTGACCGACCAAAAATGCGCTGACAAAGTTAACGCTGGGCAAGGTCTCAATGAAATCAGCCGCAGTTGGAGACCCCAGCCCTTCTTCACTAAACTGCTGAGTGAATTGGGCCAATAACCCACTGATGTCCTGCCCCGTTACTTGAGTAGCCCAGCCTAGCCACACCTCATAGGAGATAGACCAAGCGATCAGGCTAAATACTGCCCAGCCCAGAATAGCCAAAATAATCACAGTCAGGGCGCTGTTATACCAACTGTTAAATAGGTTCTTCTGCAACCACTCCACAGGCGTGACCGGGGTTGCCATTGGGCGTGTAGTAGATGGAATTGCGGTAGTCATAAATCGTGGGATTGAGACATTATTATGAGGTCAATATCAGGGCGGTAAAATGAGCCAATCAACACAGCTAGCAAGAACATCAAGTGCCACTAGCGTTCCTGTAACTGAACGGCCCGGTTGACCTGGTTCATGATCAGGGAAATGGTCAAGCTAATCAGTAAGTAAGTCGCCATCAACATAATAAAGGCTTCAACGGCACGCCCGGTTTGATTCAGAATGGTTCGATTCACAGAATACAAATCCCGAAAACCGATCGCTGTGGCCAAACTAGAGTTTTTAGCTAAGTTCATGTACTGGCTACTCAGGGGCGGAATAATTACTCGGAGTGCTTGGGGCAGCACGACTAAACGCATCACTAGGCCAGACTTTAGTCCCAGAGAACGGGCTGCTTCCCACTGCCCTTTTTGAACAGCCTGAATTCCACCCCGGACAATTTCAGCGATAAAAGCAGCAGTATAAACCACTAACCCAATTAAGAGGGCGACATATTCAACGGAAAGGTTTAATCCACCATCCACCCGATCGCGCTCGTTGATAAACGGAAATTGCCAGTCGAAGCCCAAAAAGATAATGACTAACGCGGCGATCGCCATGTATGTCAAAATAACGAGCTGAGGATTGCCCGATAAGCTTTGTTCCACCATCAGTTTGGTGCGCCATTGCCAGACCAGCCAGGCCGCGATCGCCCCAACCACCAGAACTAGGCACCACATCCAGAATGCAGTTGACAAATCTGGCCAAGGAATGGCAACTCCTCGCTTGCTCATAAACACTGATCCCAGAACTTGGAGGGGATCATCCGCAGCAGGTAAGTTCGGCAAGAAAATGACAAAGTACCAAAAAATCAGTTGGAGCAATAAGGGAATATTCCGAATGATTTCAACGTAGGCCAGACTCACTTTCTGAATTAACCAGTTATTAGAAAAACTAGCTACACCAATAAATACTCCCAGAACAGTCGTTAAAATAAATCCAGCAATCACCACTCGCAGCGTGTTGAGAATCCCCACGAAGAAAGCGTAGGCAAAACTATTGGATTTATCATAGCCAATCGGAGCATCACCGATATTAAAGTTCGCAGATTGGGGCAAAAAACTGAATGACAAACCGAGACCCTGCCGGGTCAGGTTAATGTTCATGTTGTAGAGCAGCAAGGACAAGATCCCCAGAACAATCGCCAACACAATGACCTGAAATAACACCTTCCAGACTCGATCGTCTCGAATGGCCATTTGCAAGGATTGCCATGGTTGTTGCCGATTGGAAGCGGCTGCCTGAGGGGATTGATCTGTATCTGGTGTCATAGCTGTGTGTTGTCTTTTCGAGTTGCCATTTTTACTCGTGGTTTGAGGTCAGAAATGGACATAGAATACCTCAAACACCTCAAACTATTTCCCACAATGAATGAGAAGGCCCCAACTCCCTGGGGAATTGAGGCCACTCGCCTCTCTACTGTAGGCTGAAATTAACGGAATGGGGGAGAGTACATCAAACCACCATCAGTCCACAGTCTGTTTAGCCCACGATCGATGCCATCACCAATATTGCGATCGTAAATCTCGCCGTAGTTACCCACCGCCGTAATGGCATTAAACATAAATTGATTGTCAATGCCTAGCTGATCGCCAAACTCGCCTTGGACACCCAAAAAGGATCGGATATCTTCATTTGGAGTCGTCTCGGCAATTTCAGCAACGTTCGCTTGAGTGATGCCAAATTCTTCAGCTTGAATCAAGCCATAAGTCACCCACTTCACCACATCAAACCACTGGGAATCATTATTCATAGTGACAGGCCCAAGGGGTTCCTTGGACATGGAGACATCCAGAATAATGTGATCAGCAGGGTTGTCATATTTGGTCCGGCGGGCAAAAAGCTGGGACTTGTCAGAGGTAAACCCGTCACAGCGCCCTTCGGTATAGGCATCGGAGGTTTTATCCCCATCGCCAAAGGTCGCTTCTTCGTACTGAACACCCAATTCAGACATCCGGGAAGCGAGGTTCAACTCAGTGGTGGTCCCTTGCTCAACACAAATCGATAGCCCCTCAAGATCGGTGAGTTCCGTGATACCACTATCGGCTCTCACCATCATCCCTTGAGCATCATAGAAAGTGGTCGGCGCAAATTCCATTGTGTTGCCACCCGTTGCGTCTCGACTCAGAGTCCAGGTGGTGTTCCGCGAGAGCATGTCCACCTCACCTGTTTTCAGTGCCGTGAATCGCTCTGAGGAATCTAACTGTCGGTAGCTCACCGCTTCAGGATCATTGAACAGAGCTGCCGCTACAGCACGACACACATCTACATCAAGGCCAGAGTAATTGCCACCATCCAAGTTGCTAAAGCCAGGGATAGTTCCCTCAATTCCACAAATCAGTTCACCCCGGTCCAAGATTGTTTGGAGACGGCTCGAATTGACCGCGTTGGAGACAGCTTCAGTGGCCGTGTCTAAGGCGTTATCCACAGGGGCAGCACAGGCGGCAAGAGGGGGAATGATCAAAGCTGATGCGATCAGCATCGAGCGCCATTTTTTTGTTGTCATTATTTCTCACACTCACATTTTATTTGATCACACATCATTACACAAAGCCCGGAACAGTGACGGGGAGAGTCATCAAACCTTCGCGTCCCTGCAATCCGTTACGATTGACCCAGATCAAACAGGTCAAAGTTGAATTCAGAATACCAGGTTAGAGAAATTTAACCCAAGGGTCTTCGACGCGATCGCCCTGCACATCTACGCAATATATCTTCACTGGGAGAACAAAAATGTAGAATTTGTTACGTTTTTTGCCTATATCTCCAGAGACTTGCGTAGTCTCACTGTTGCTCCCAGTGCATCATCATCACCCTTTGACCCCACTGCTGGTTTCTGTGGGCACAATGTAGCGCTGCATCACCAGGAAGAACGCCCAAATAGGCGCAATCGAAATCACGGAACCCGCTGCAATCAAGCGCCAGTCTAAGGAAAAGGCTCCTGCTAGTTTTGCGACTCCTAGGGGTAGGGTGTAGTATTCTGGCTGATCGAGCAAGATCAAGGGCCAAAGAAAATCACTCCACGCCCCAATAAACACGAAGATCGCCAATGTGACCAAGGCGGGACGCACCGAAGGCAGCATAACAAACCACCAAATGCCTAGCTCGGAACAGCCATCGATGTGGGCGGCTTCCTCCAATTCTTTGGGGACTTCCTGAAAGGCTTGCCGCAGGAGAAAAATGCCGAATGCAGAGGCGATCGCTGGAAAAATCAGCCCCAGATAGCTATTCCGCAGCCCCAAATTCACCGCCAGAATATAGAGGGGAATCATCACAATTTGGAACGGAATCAGAATAGTCGCCACAATCAAGGTAAACAAGCTGTCCCTTCCTCGAAAATCCAGCCGTGCCAGCGGATAGGCTGCTAACGAGCAAACTAGGAGGTTTAAGCTCACCGTTAGGATGGCAACCAAGATACTGTTAAACAAGTAACGGCCAAAGGGGTTGGTCTGCCAGACTTTGACAAAGTTTTGGAGAGTGGGAGACTGGGGCAACAGTTGAGGGGGAAACTGAAAGATATCCTCGGTGGGTGACTTGAAAGCGGTGCTGACGAGCCAGAGTAGGGGTAGGAGCATGAGGAAGGCGATCGCCCCCAGTACCAGGTAGCGAATCGCAGCGGCTAAATATCTTTGTTTCCAGCGGTGTCGTCTGGTCGTTTCAGTCATGAGGGTCTGGCATAAGTTCAGTGAGCAGCTAGCAATGCAGCTGCGTTGCAATAGACATAGATTCAGTGATGGGGCATGGCACTGACTTAAGGATGAGTCGTAGCCCAGCCCCCTGGTTTCTTGAAGAAGCCGGGGGGCTACAGTCAGCTTATTGCAGTGACTTTAGCTATGGGGCTTACGAGCGATGGTGGATTCAACCATCGCTCCTGAGCCTACACCAGATTGATGACCATTCTGCAAATGACCATGGTGAGTTGAGCCATCCCCAGCCTCTGGATGACGAGCCAAGAGTGGGTCAGACCGATCATCATCAATATCCAAGGCTTCAGCAGGGGCTACAGTCGGCAACTGTACCGTGAATGTGGTCCCGATATTTTCTTGGCTGACAAAGCTAATTTTGCCGTTGTGGCGATCGCTACATTGCTTAACAATCGCCAATCCCAACCCGGTCCCCCGAATTGCCTCCACATTACTCGCTCGATGGAACACCTCAAACAAATGAGGCTGATCATCTGCCGGAATTCCAATTCCTTGGTCCTTGACCTCGACGATCACAGAGTCATCCTTAAGGACGGTCGTCATCCTCACAACCGTCTTTGGCTCGGAATATTTAATCGCATTGGACAACAGATTTGAGAGAATGGGCCGCAGTAAGTTCGGGTCCAAATACACCTGATGCCCATCACTATCAGCGATCGCTTGAGGAGAACGACCATCAGCATAGTTAAACTGAATGGTGTGTTTTAATCCCACACTATGCTGCATGTCATCGCTCAACGTCCGACAAAACGCTTCCAAATCAATGGCGATCGGCTTAAACTCCAACTTGCCTGCATCAGACTTGCCCTCCACCAAGACATCCTCTAGTAATTGAGTCATATTCGAGATGGCCCCCCGAATTCGTCGATAATAGTCTTCTTTTTTAGTATCACTGGCAATATGGCCATACTTTTCCAGTAGTTCCGTAGAGGTTCTCAAAACTGTTAACGGGGTGCGAAACTCATGAGACACAATCGAGACAAACCGAGACTTCAAGGCGTTTAATTCCCTCGCCACTTCTAGATCCCGGCGCATTTTATCTTCTTTGGCCTTGCCCTCCCGAATCATCCGTTCACGAGTTTGGATGCTATCAACCATTACCTCAAAGGCTTGAGCTAAAATGCTCATCTCATCTCGTAGGTAGCGTCGAATATGATGCCCTACCACCATTAATTGCGTTAACCCTCGATTCTGTCCCAACCGTTTCGTTGGCTCCCCCAAACGATGCAGACGGGCAAGGTCAAGGGATTGGCGATAGTCCCCAGCAGCAATGCGCTCAGCGGAGGAGGTTAAATCGGTCAAGTGCTTCGTTAACACCCCAGACAGGGCGTAGATAAGTATGAAGAGAATACCGTAGGTAATCACAAACGACAACAAGACTCGTTTGCGAATCTCATCCTGTAGCTTGAACACATAGTCGGCTTCAATATCCAGCCCTAAAATCGCCACCACGTTGCCGTTTTCGTCTTTCAACGGCGCAAATGCAGATAACCAAGTCCCCCAATCATCTTTATAGATTTGCTCCTCTTCCACTAGCCGTTGTTGGTATTTGACCAACACAGAACTAGAACTGGTTTGCCAATCTTCGTATAAGAACTTGGCTGCTCGCTCATCCCGAAACTCCGGATATTTGGCCCACAAATCGACCAACCAAATGGTTTCATACTGATCAATGGAAATATGATTCAGGTCTTCACGGGCAAGCGGTGGTTTCCCATCTAATTCTGGTGGGCCAATGACCACAAAGGAATACAACCAAGCACGGGGTTCAATACTCTTGACCGTCGCAAACCACTCTAATTGGTTAAGATAACGAGGGTCATCTGAAAACCCTGCGTCATTGGGCTGACCTTCAGCATACAGTGCCATCAGCTCATCGACATCAACCCCCTCAGCAGCCCCTTCTAAGGTTGATTTGAGGTCCGTTCGCAATCGGCTAATGGTTTTATCTGTGGTGAAGTTGTAGAACCAGAGGAAAGCTCCCGCAAAAACCACACTGAAGATGAGACTAAACCCAACGAGCAATTTAACCCGCAAACTAACAAAGGCTGTTGCTCTTTGATCAGAAACAGCAGGTCTATCAGTTGGGTATCGACTGTCGGGCGGAGCAGGCCCAGCAGTTGGTTTGGGGAAGTGAGAAGAAGCGTTACGTGGACTAAGCGTCACAGGGTTAACTGAATATTAATCAAGGGCAGATTCTAGGTTTCGTACCGAAATATCTGATCAAGCTAGACAGCCCTTCAACCTTGGTATCTTAAGGACAGAAATCACGCAGTCCAAGTGGGTTAGCTCAGCCAGACAAGGGAGCCGATGAGCAGAAAGATAAAAAACATAAGGGTAAGGGCAGGTAGATGCGTTGTACCGTAGCAATGGTCGATCAGCTATGCGCCAAGTTTACCCATTTATCTGAAAGCAGAAAGTGAGATGGATCATGTGAGGCGGAAGCTGTGCCAGTGGTAATACTGAGTGTATTTTAGCTTGTTCCCGAAACACTTGACACAAAACTTACACGCAATGCAATCAAATTTAGATCATTTGTATGAGAATATCATTCCACAAGGGGAATCAGAGATGGTTATTGGGGTTGGTTTAGTGGGAACGGGTTATGCAGCTCGGAGACGGGCAGAGGCGTTGGCCGATAGCGATCGCGCGCGTCTGTTGGCAGTCTCTGGTCAGAGCGATCGCGCTCAAGCCATTGCAGATCTCTACAGGGACAGGAAGCAAGACAGTTCTACGCACTCTGGTAGCAAGGTCGCCATTGAGTCCGATTGGACCACCTTACTGCGAGATTCTGGAATTGATCTCGTGATCGTCGCCACCCGCAATCATCTACATGGTCCCATTGTCAAGGCTGCATTACTTGCAAACAAGCATGTTGTGGTGGAGTATCCGCTGGCGCTGGAGGTGGCGGAAGCCGAAGCCTTGGTGGAACTGAGGCGATCGCGACACCGATTACTCCATGTAGAGCATATCGAACATCTCAGCGGCATCCACGCCACCCTGCACCAATTCCTCCAAGACATTGGTGAACCCCGCTACTGCCAGTCCATCAGCTTTAAGGGAGACCATCCTGCGCCGCAACGGTGGAGTTACAATGCTCTGGAGTTCGGCTTTCCTTTGGTTGCCGCCCTCTCTCGTATCCAGCGCTTGATTGATCTGTTTGGAACCGTCGAGACCGTCCATTGTAGCTGTCAGTATTGGAATGCAGCAGGTCAGTCCTTCATCCCCACCCTACAGCAGCCAATGTATGCTGCGGTTCTCTGTACCGCCACCCTCACGTTTAGCCGTGGATTGTTGGCTGAAGTGGTTTACGGCAAAGGGGAGTGCTTTTGGTCTCGGGAGCGGCGGATTGATATCCACGGCGCCACAGGTCGCCTGCTAGTTGAACCCACTGGAGGACAGCTAATTCGCGTCGAGGGTAGTCAGGCTCTAACCGTCGGCAGTCGCCGAGGACTTTTCAGGAAAGACACAACGATGGTGTTAGATGCATTGGAATATCAACAACCGCTTTACATTACCCCGGAGGAGAGTCTGTATGCGTTAAGAGTGGCGGATGCGGCACGGCGATCGGCGGTGAGTGGGTGTGGTGAGTGGGTGGGTGGATGAGTGGGAGAGTGGGAGAGTGGGTGGGTGGGAGAGTGGATGAGTGGGTGGGTGGGAGAGTGGGAGAGAGGGTTGTAATACTCACCCCAACACTCAATTACGCCATCACCCCGACAATCAAGTACTCCATCACCCCAACTCTCAATCACGCACAGCCT